>JAYUUM010000215.1:0-2838 GCA_043754555.1 Arenimonas sp.
CACGTTGCGGTAATTGCCCAACAATTCCAAAATCCAGCGCGATATATCTTGGATTCTCTTTACGCGTCGCATCAACCCAGATATTGCCCGAGTGAGCATCGGCATGAAAAAAATTATCGCGAAATACCTGCGTATAAAAAAGTCGTACGCCTTTGGCAGCGAGTTTCGAGAGATCAATGCCGGCTTCGGTTAAAGCTGTCACATCATCCGAGCCAATACCCGAGACGCGCTCAAGCGTGAGCACTTGCTCGTTGCTGTAATCCCAGAAAACTTCAGGCACATATAAGTCGTCGGAATCTTTCCATAAACGCCGCATGTAGCTTGCGTTGGCGCCTTCGCGTTGCAAGTCCAGTTCCGCCTGCAAGGTATTTTCTATTTCATCGACCACTTCTTTGGGACGAATTTTTTCGGCATTGGGATGATGGCGATCGGCAAACTTTGCCAGGTGCCGAAGCAACCCAATATCGGCCTTAATCTGTTCTGCAATGCCTGGCCGCAACACTTTAATTACAACCGCTTGTCCGTTATGCAAAGTGGCGGGATGAACCTGGGCAATCGATGCCGAGGCCAGAGGTGTTTCTTCAAAACTTGAAAATAATTCTGCGACTGGTTTGCCTAGTTGCGATTCAATTATTCTTTGTGCCACAGCACCAGGAAACGGTGCTACTTGGTCGCGCAGTTTTGCCAATTCATCGGCGATATCTGCCGGCAACAAATCCCGCCGCGTGGAAAGCACCTGGCCAAACTTTACGAAGATCGGCCCTAATTCTTGTAGTGCCAACCGAAGGCGTTGGCCGCGCGGAAAATCGGCTTCTTCCGAACGCGAAGGTGTAAACGGTTTTAATAACCACAACCATTTTCCGAACGCGGTGTCTTCCAGTAGTGAATCTAGCCTGTGACGCAACAATACCCGACCAATACGCACGGCACGTAAAGTGGAACTCATGCACTCGGCTCCTGCGCTGGCGGTAGGGTTTTTTCCAGTTTTTCGAAACGCGCTAATACCCGTTCGGCACGATCACGCAAATCATCTACATCCTCATTAAAGGCCGCTTGTTCTGCGCTGCTGACTACATCGCGTGACTCTTCGGTCAGATAATCGACGCCGTCCTGACTGAATTTTTTTGCGAAACCAGCGCCTTGCTTGAAGGCTTCAAGCAAAGTTTTGGCAATTTGCGGCCCAATAATCACGCCGAAGGCATCGGCGAATGGTTTGTCCCAATCGGGATCGAAATTTTTCGCCAAGGCTTGTAATTGTCGGGCCAATTCGGCATCGCCATTAATGCGTACTTTTCCTACTGGCGCTGCATTGCTGGATCGAAAAAATGGTAATTGTGACAATGCGCCGGAAATCGTACTGCGGATTCCCAAATCGGCTTCGCTATCTTGTACCGGACCGACTCTGAGCTGATTGGCTTCAACGGAAATTTCCAAAGCGATTGCCGGTGCTTCCAATGCCAACTGGATACGGCGTTGATCAAGTTTCGATATCGCCGCCTGCGTGTCCGGGTCTAATGCCAGCAACCGATTCAAGGCCTGCTCGAGTGCACGACCTGCGAGCGGCTTCAGGGATTCAAAAAAAGATACGGAAGTATTCATGGGCTTATTGTATCGAGCTTGTGGGGGTTTTGAGTGTTTAGTGGTTTATCCGGCCTAGAAGGCTTTCGTAAAAACACGTTTCGTAGGAGCGTCCGTCAGGCGCCAATGTTCTGCGATAAAGCATTCGCGCCTGACGGACGCTCCCACGACGGGCATGTATTTAATCGTTGCGAGAGTGTGTTGATTCCCACCAGGCTTGCAATCGTTTCAAGCCTTCTTCGGTGCTGATCTGCGGCACATAATTGAAATCGCGTTTTGCCGCCGAAATGTCGTACCAATGTGGCGTTGATAATTGTTCGGCCAGAAACCGCGTCATCGGCGGCTCGCCTTTCAAGGGCAAGACATGCCACAGCAGTTCGAGCACTGCGCCCACGCTGTAGGCAAGGCCGTAGGGAATGCTGCCCGTAACCTGCGGTGCATTCGCGGCTTTCAATAAGGCATTGACCGTCTCGCCTACCGGCTTGGGTTCACCATTGGAAATAAAGTAAGCCTTGCCGGCACAAGCGCTGCCAATATCAAGATGATCGAAAGCTTGCAGATGGGCATACACAACATTATCGATATAGGTCGTGTCCATTTTATTGAAGCCACCGGCGATAAATTTAAGTCGCCCGGTTTTTGCACGTTCGACCAAACGCGGTAGTAATTGGGTGTCACCTGGCCCCCAAATCAAACGCGGTCGCAAAGATACCGTCGCCAGTGTCGGTGAATTGGCTGCGATAACATTTTTCTCGGCAATGGTTTTGGTAGCCGGATAGGGTGCCTTGAAATTTTCACCGTAAGCGGTGTTGGTTTCGTTGCCATTTTCGACCGGTGTGCGACCGGCGTGAGTCACGCTGGGGGTCGAGGTATAGACCAATTTTCGAATGCCGTATTCGCGACAGGCGGCCAATACATTATCGGTACCGAGTACATTGGCATCGTAATAACTTTGATAACTGCCCCACGCGCCCGCCTTAGCAGCGTTATGAAAAACGGCATCCTGGTTTTTACAGGCATCCATCACCGCCTGAGGATCAGCAAGGTCACCGAGAATTTGTTGCACGCCCCTTTTTTCCAACGACGGATAAAACGTGCGCTGAAAACTGGTGACATCGTAGCCGCGTTTTTTCAAGGCCGCACATAATGCCTGACCTAAAAAACCACCACCGCCGGTAACGAGAATTTTCATAAGGGTTTTCGTGTCGTGTTTTCGTAGGGGCGCTGCTTGCTGCGCCCAATGTACTATCGCATTTCAGG
>JAYUUM010000216.1:0-8395 GCA_043754555.1 Arenimonas sp.
CAATACGCTGAGAGTTCGTTTGGGTTATCGCACTGCCGTACACGATGGCTGGAGTGCACTGATTGAAGCTGAGCACACCTCGCATTTGTTTGGCGAAGACTTCAACAGTACCGCCAATGGAAATGTCGCCTACCCTGTGGTTGTCGATCCAGACAATACCGAGCTCAATCAGGCCTATATCCAATATGCTCCCTCGGAGGCCACGAAATTTATGTTGGGTCGCCAACGTGTTGTTTACGATAACCAACGATTTTTCGGCAATGTAGGCTGGCGTCAGAACGAACAGACTTTCGATGCACTCAATATAGAGCACCATTTCAATAACGGCTTAAATTTACGTTACAGCTATCTTGATCGGGCAAATAGAATTTACGGTGATAATCACCCGAATGAAAATTTGTCACGCTGGCAACTCGATGCACATCTGCTCAGCCTCAATCACAAACTGGGTACTGGCGTACTGACTAGCTATGCGCATTTCATCGACAACCAAACCCTGCCGTTGAGTTCACATCAAAATGTCGGCATTCGCTATGTCGCCAAGCACGATAACAAGGACGGCTTTGGCTGGTTGGCCACTGGCGAGTATGCAAAACAAAACGACTATGCCGATGGCAGCAATATTATCGATGCCGATTACCTATTGCTTGAAGGCGGCTTGGTGTTGCGAGCCAATACTTTCAAGGCCGGCTACGAACAATTAAGCGGCAATGGGCTTTATGGTTTTGCCACGCCGTTTGCCACCTTACATGCCTTCAATGGCTGGGCAGACCGTTTTCTGACAACACCGACCAATGGCTTGCAAGATTCTTACCTGAGCTGGAATCGAAAATTTGGCAAGTTAACGGCGAATGTTGCCTGGCATGATTATGAATCGGATCGTTTGAATATTCATTATGGCCAGGAATGGAATGCCTCATTGGCATGGGCTTTTGCACCGAAATGGAATGCCATGCTGAAACACTCCGATTATCAGGCCAACGATATTGGTTTCGATGTGCAAAAAACCTGGATAAGCGTCGAGTATGTTTATTAGAAATACGATTGCAGCTTTCACGGATTGAGAAATCACCGATACATATTCGCCGGCGGCCATCGACATTGAGCCTGCCATTAAACCGGCAACACCTGCGATCAAAATACAATTGGTATTTGCTCCGGCGGCTGCAACTCATAAAATAAGACTGGCGGTCGAAACAATGCCGTCATTGGCGCCAAGCACAGCCGCACGTAACCAGCCAATACGATGAGTTTTATGTCTTTCGATATGTCTGATCATGGTTCATCTTTTTTGATTGGCTTGATCCATTCTAAGCCAGGGTCGCGATAATGAAGCACTACGGGCATGATGCATCCTCGCGAGTTTTGTAGATTTATCGCAGGCCTGTCGGGCCCTAGGGCCCTCCTACAAAAACAATAGAAATAGCGAGACACCACTTGCTCACCATTGGTTTATTTCATTTCTTTGCCGACGCTAGTGTCTTCTTTACCGCGGCCAAAAATTGTGGATCGGGCTTATTGCCAAGCGTTTCGGTGCGGGCAATAACCCGGCCTTCGGCATCCAATAAGATCAAGGCACTGGTGTGATTGAACTCACCATCGGTAAGCGCACGGAAACGCACGCCCAGCAAGGCAGCAAGTGTACGAACGCCTTTTTCATTGGTACGTGCGAGCGTCCAACGTGTGGTATCTAGCTTGCGCTTCTTGACGATAAACAGCAGGGCTTCGGGCGTGTCGCGTGCAGGGTCGATACTGACCAATAAAACAGATAAGTTGTTTCGCTCTGCTGGTGTCAGGGATTTCTCGACACCCTTGGCACTATCAATAATCAGCGGGCAAATAAAGCGGCACGAGGTGTAGAACATGGCGACCAGTTGCGGCTTGCCGCGCCTCTGACTCAACTTGAAATTCTTTCCATCTTGCGTCGTAAATGTGTGATTTATTTGCAGCACTGAATCACTCGGCAAAGGTGATGCCGCATGGCTTATCAAGGCAAAGGAAAACAGCAAAGCAAATAGAAAATTTTTCATGGCATTCTCAGGGTAAATCTTTAGCACAACGAAAACCCAAATTTGAGGTACTGTTCACTGCTTCAAGTGAAGACAGCATAGCTACCCGCATCATCACTGCGTAATTTTCTTTATCTTCCATCGACAAGGCACTGGCGCCACAGAATTTTGATTTGTCCGGATCCGATTGATTACGGTTGTCGGCCGACACCAGCATCGCCGAATAATCTTCCGTCCATTCCCAGATCAGACCATTTAAATCCTGAATGCCATAAATATTGGCAGGGCTTTTCCCGACATCGGCAATCGGTGTGTTCGAGGGTTTGGCATACCAACTTAAAATACTTTCACGCCATGCTGGATCGCGACGGGCATCACGGCGAGTACGATCAGCCGCTGCGGTATATTCCCATTCCGACCACGTTGGCAAGCGGGCATTTTGGGCCTCGCAATACGCCGAGGCTGCAAACCAACTGACCTGTGTGACCGGCTGCTGTGGCTTTACTTTCGGGCCTAATATCAATGCACTTTGCCAATGCGAAAGATAATGTTTTTGTTCTGCAAAAACTGCCGGAACTTTGGCTTTTTGCCATTGCGGGTACTTGCGAACGAACTCCAGAAATTGTGCATTCGTCACCGGCTTTTGCATTAATTCAAAAGCCGCCATTTTTTGCTTGCCTTTATTGTCTTCGTATTTCAACACCGAAGTAAATTCACCAACTGGCACACGCACATAAGCACCACCAGCAAGGCTGGCAGTGCTTATCAAACATAAAGCGAACAATATTTTACGCATGAATTAGTGCGCGGCACCTGAAGGTCGCGGCGTATCCTTGCGAACCTTGGCAACATCGGCCGCCGTTACCGTACCGCCTTTGTTACCCCAGCTATTTAGCGAATAGGTGACTATGTTGGCAACCTCGTCATCATTAAGCTGACTCATCGGCGGCATCACTGAATCAAACTTCGCGCCGTTCACCGTGACCGGACCACTCAATCCATTGAGCACAATATTGATTGCGCGGGTTTTATCGGCATTCAAGAAGTCAGATTTTGCCAGTGGTGGAAACACATTAGGAAGGCCTGCTCCATTGCTTTGATGACACACCGAACAAGTGCCGTTGTAGAGCGCTTCGCCTGCCTTGATTTGTTGATTGAGTGTGAGTACACCACCAGCTGTCGCAACCGCTGCTGCAGCTACTGGCGCGGCGCTGACAGCTTTATCACCGAGGTAAACGCTGTCCACTTCTTTACCGGAATAAATCGCTTTATTTTCCGGGCCCGAAGTCTTGACCATACCCAAGGCACCTTTATTGAAGGCACGGAAAATCGAGTGGTCAACAATCACGCCGGTACCCGGCACTTCAGCCTTGTATTCGATTATCGCGGAACCACCAGCAGGTACTAATGTGGTTTGCACATTTTCTTGATAACGTGAACCACCTTCGTAATACACTTTGTCAAAAATTTCGCCAATGATGTGGAAACTCGAGACCAGATTTGGGCCACCATTACCGACATACATACGCACGGTCTCACCGACATTGAGTTTCAATGCATTGTCGCCAAGCAGAGCACCTTCGGAACCGTTGAATAAAACATAAGTGGGATTTTCATCAATTGCTTTTTGCATATCGAAAGGCTGCACGCCTTTTTCGCGATATTTGCCCACAGTGTAGAAATCGCCTTGCATAACGTAATACTCGCGGTCCACTTTCGGCATGCCTTCTGGCGGTTCGACTAGGATCAGACCATACATGCCATTGGCAACATGCATGCCCACTGGCGCGGTGGCACAGTGATACACATACAAACCGGCATTGAGTGCCTTGAAGGTAAATTGTGATCCATGACCTGGCGCGGTAAAACTCGAGGCCGCGCCACCACCGGGCCCGGTAACTGCATGCAAGTCGATGTTATGTGGCATTTTTGAATCTGGATGATTCTTCAGATGAAATTCGACAGTATCGCCCTGCCGAACTCGAATAAAACTGCCTGGCACCGTGCCGCCAAAGGTCCAAAAGGTATACTTCACCCCTTCGGAAATTTCTTTTTCGACTTCCCTAACTTCCAGTTCAACGATGACTTTCGCCGGTGCCGTACGACCGGTAGGTGGTGGCACCATCGGCGGGCTCGTCAATATAGCGTTAATGGGTGCACCTTCCGGTGGCCCCAAGTCACCAGCCGCGGAGCCGCCGGTGTCTGTCGTGACAGCGGCTGGCGCAACTGTCGCATCTTCTTTAGTGGATGTGCAGCCGGTCAGGCTTAACAAGGCTGTTGCGACGATAAGTGGAAATAGCGAACGTATCATAAGACCCCCATTGGAAGATTCCATGGAGCCACAATGCGCCTACTCTGCTTAAGGTGTTTTGACTTGAGTCAATTAAGGCGCATATATCAAAAAATATTTTGTCTGGATGACAAGCAGAACCGATAGTAGATTACGGCTATGCGTGGACAAATTTCAGCAGACTATGGCTCAGGCCGACATCATCTCGAATATCGACCAAACGTAACCCAGCTAAATTCGCGAGCTCGATGTATTCATGGGACTGGTACATTTTGCTGACGCCATTGGCGAGTGCCGTGAAATAAGGCGAGGTGTTGATAATGCAGAAGGCCGCAATGTCATAGCGTTGGCGGTCCCAGAAAGTATCCAGCACATAAACATTTCCATCAGCGTTCAGGCTGGCTTTGGCACGCTGAAAAATACTCAGGATGGAATCGGTACTAAAGCAGCTGAGAAATTGACTCATCCAGATCACATCCTGTGCAGGAGGAAAAGTACTTTCGGTGTTCAGCATGTCTGCTTCGTGAAAGATGATCCGATTGGACTGGGCTTTAAGGTTCTCACGAGCTACAGCGAGTTGTTCTGGCAGGTCAACCAGGGTCACTGTCACCGACGGATCAAAATCCAGGCAGCGCTTCGCCCACTTACCGGTATTGGCGCCAATGTCCATTAAGGCTTTTGGCTGGCTCGCAAATACGATCGGAAGCACCATCGAAAATGCAGCGTCGGAATAATAGTGATCAAATTCAAACCAGGCCGTTTTTGCTTCTTCAGTTAGCGAGCTCAAGCCGCGATAAATGGTGTCCCATTCGCCTAGGTGCTTCAGTCCGGTCGGCTTTGCATCGCTCAAGGCTGACTCCAGTTCAAACATGCCTTGATAGCAGATTTCCTGGGTGAAATTGAAATTGATCCGGGTCATTTCATCGCGCAATACAAAATGGCCGATCTTTTCAAGGTGATATCGATGTTCGTTACTGCTGACAACACCCGAGCTCAGACAGCTCTCCAGTAATACACTTATTGCATATTCACTACGCTGATGTAATGTCGCGAGCTCTGCCACAGTGCAGCCGTCTTTGGCTCGATAAATACTTTCCAGTAAACCCCACTTATGCGCAATGCGAACACACTGAAATACCACCGGGCCAAAGGCTAGCTTTTGAGCTTCAAAGCGAGCGTTTGGCGCAGCTTCTGGCGTTGTAAATGTTTTGCTTGTCATGTTTTAGTGGTTTCTCAGCATTTGTAGCCTATTGTAGCTGTTGCGACTTGCCTAGAGATAGTCAATGAGATAGCCAATAACCAGGTTTCAAGCATTTCGAATATTTAGGCCTTGGCAATCATCGGAATACCCTGATATTGGGACTTGATTTGTTGATGCTAGATTACTGCCGTTAGCTAGTAAACCATAGAAAAATCCCCAGGGGATGATGCGCGCGTGCCACGCTGAACATGAAAGCGTAAACCGACACCGCCGCGATAAAAAACCCGGTGCGGCTCTTTGGATTGCGACCGCGCTTCAAGGCAAAGCTGCCGAGCACGACGTAAATAACCAACAAAACAATCTTTACCATTAGCCAGCCATTGGCAAACATTGCCGATGGCAACATGGTTGCGAGCATTAAGGCGGCGGTGAGTAATACGGTATCAATGCTGTAACTCAAGTAACGCACCGGCGCCGCCATCGCAATTTTCATATTGTTTAGTAACATCAGGCCACGTACAAAGAACAGGCTGCCGCTGCACAGCACGGCGATGATATGGACCCATTTAATCTGTAGATAAAATTCAATCATGGCTACCCTGCTTGCCCATCGACACGCGGGGTTAAATAAATCCAGCTCGAGCGTAATACCCAGGGTATAAACGCGAATAACCAAAGGATGCCAGTAATGCCCTGCCACAGGAGCGAATCAGGAAATAACTCGGCCAGCACACGCAACACAGCGACAATCTGAATCACGATAAAAGCAAATGCCGCAACGCGCCCTAATTCTAGTGGCCGACCCGAATGCCCTTTCGTAACGCGCGTCACCATCGCGACCAGCAGGCTGCCAAAATAGCCTATGAATAAAGCATGGGCAGGAGCACGCGCCAGAATAAATTCTCCGGTACTAATAAACCACGCGCTTTGAATCGCATACAACAACATCGCAATCGGCAACCAGCTAAAGCCGAGCATCAACACTTTCAGCAGTGCAGGTGTTTTCGCTTGTTGTGGCCGCCACTGCCAAAGCAGATAAGTGGTAAGCACGACCAGTGCAATATCCGGCAACCACAACCAGGCGTAACCGTGCAGCAATTCCAAAGCCAGATGCAGCAACAGCAAACACCAAAATGCGGCCAGAGCCCACAGCGGGCGAAACATTTTATAGCCAGGAATCACCGCGCTTGCAAAGAACGGCAGCATGCGGTGGCAGACGGTAAAATAGACGGGCAGCAATAAGCCAAAACTACCAAACTTGATTGCGGCAAACATCAAACGCGCATTACCGGTGTAAGCGTAGGCAAGTACCAACAGCAAACCTACCAAGCCCAGACTTAAAGCGACAGCACAACTAATGGCATGCCAGGTCGTTTGTTTTTCTTTCCACAACAATGTCAACAGGAAAATTAGTCCCGTTAACCAACCGGCCGTGGTTTGCAGTAAACCTAAAAACAATAAATGCGGAAATCCGAACAAGCCAATCAATGTTAAAAGTTGCCCACCTAATAACCCCAAGCCGACCGGAA
Organism: Arenimonas sp.; assembly: GCA_043754555.1. Lineage (GTDB taxonomy): Bacteria > Pseudomonadota > Gammaproteobacteria > Xanthomonadales > Xanthomonadaceae > Arenimonas. The sequence goes on from JAYUUM010000216.1 coordinate 7,030, forward strand.
CATAATGCCAACGACTAAGCGCCGGTAAATTCATCCAGCGTGGAAACACCGTCAATAAAAAACCAAAGATAAAGGGCGTCAGCACTTGATATTGCATCACGATGGCATGCATCCAACCGGCAGGTATAGCCGGCTGTGCCAGTCCAAACAATTGAAAGCGTGCATCAAGCAACCACAGCGTCCACCAAAGCATTGCCATCAGCACATTTGTGGCGCCGACAAAAAACATAAAGCGATGCGGTGCTGCGGCGAGCAGGCGAATATCGGGAGCAGATAATGGATTGTGTGCAATAGACATGGCGTTCTCCTGACAAGCAGTATCTGAGCTTTCAGTCTATTGTGCTTTGACGCAGATCAAAGCCGCCCGATTTCCTTATGTTACTCAATGCACTACTGGCTCGACGGCTTTCCATCCGGGTTGATCGAAATAAAGCGGATACTTTCTGAGAACTTCATGCATGCGCGGCATTCCATTCTTTGTTTGCGGGTCTGACTTAATTTCATTGGCTGCAGAGAGTAATTGCACAAAGATGATATGCAAACTGGAGTCTGCCATAGGTTCGAGCTTGCAGTTGGTCAACATGGAATTCACACTGGTCTCAATGGATTTTGCGAGTCCCTTCGCCGCCGCGCGACTTAATTTCCCTTTTTGAAATGCTGGCGTTGCCGACTGAACGGCATCGCGAATTCGGCTCATGCCTTGGCGAAGCGCAGTGTCTGTTGCCCACGGCTTGCCATGATCAAGAGTAAGCGCCGCATCCCAGTGCCCACCTTGCTCTTGTCCAGGTCTAGCAGTGTGAGGATGCAATTCGGGCTCGACTGCAAAAACAGTACCTGGCACTGAAGAAAACGTGATTACTAAAACCATACAAATTGATAGCTTGATAAACGTTTGCAAGAAGCAACTCCTTCAAAAAAGGGCCGCGTAAGCAGCCCTTTTATAATTAAACAACTTACTCAAATTTCGCTGGCAATCGCTTCCGGTATATCTGCAACTTTCGTCTTTGGCTTGATCCAAATCCGCAGTACAAACCATGCCAGGAACAAGGCACCAATCGAGAATATAGTGTCGCCCGGTACGCGCAGCCACACCAATAAATCGACAATGGGTTTACCCATGAATTCCGCCGAACGAGCATGCCAGTAACCATTATTGAGCACGTCATTGAGTTGCAATAAACCGAGCGGCAATAGTGTTAATACCGCCATCATGGTAAGGCCGATGTTCAGGGTCCAAAAACTATTGCGTAATAATTTTTCATTCCAGACCACATCGGGCTTCAAGCCGCGAATGCAAAACAGCAACAGACCAATTCCCAACATGCCGTACACACCAAACAAGGCGGTGTGGCCATGCAGTGCGGTC
>JAYUUM010000217.1:0-2824 GCA_043754555.1 Arenimonas sp.
ATGATTATTTTTTTCATAGAGCCTCGTTGAATGTGTTTATGTTGCCCACTATTTACCCGCCTAGATTAACAAGTTCAATGTTTTATAGGGTGAAAAGATAAGCAAGAGAACGCACATTTTCCGATTTTGATCACAAACCGGACATCAAATATATGGGCGTATTTTTTCTAGTCAGTAGCAAAGACGAAAAGCTTGTTACTCATGGTCAATCGAATTGCTGATACGCATCCACATGGCGAGCAGATAAGCGCCAAGCTGAAAAAAAAGGCCTGCATTACTGCAAGCCTTTGATTCATATGGTGGCCAGAGAGGGAATCGAACCCCCGACACAGGGATTTTCAATCCCTTGCTCTACCGACTGAGCTATCTGGCCTTAAGTCTTAAACGCCGACAGCTTATGGCGAGCCGCAAATGATACCGGCGCAGGACATTTTTGGCAAGCCGTTCAGGGCGCTAAATCTATGGTGAATGCCTTATGAGCCCCTGCTTGGCGCGCCGTGGTGGACAGAGTAAGGTAGGCGCAACGCTTATTGTTATGGAGATCGTGATGAATCGCCTGCCGCTTATATGCGCTGGTTTTTTACTGGCTTTAGCAAGTTCTACGATCGTGACGGCAAAGGATCGCGATTATTCCGCTCGCTTGGCGCAAGTCAATCAATTTGCCGGAGAGCCGATTCCGTTTGTGCGTTTTGGGTTGCCGAAAACGGCCTATAACTGGGAGTCGCTGGGTGACACGGCGATCTTGGTCTGGCATACCCGCAGTAAAGCTTATTTAGTCGATCTTGAAAAATCCGATAGCTGCCGAGATTTGGATCGTGAAATTAAAATAGGTCTTGGTAATAACGTGAATGATCTCGATGCCCGTAGTGGTTATCTAGAATTACTCGATGGTGGTTGGTGCAAAATGATCAAAATTCGCCCGGTCGATGTGGCGGGTTTGAAGCAAGCCGAGAAATTGAAACGGGAAGATAAAAAATAAATAGCGTTGTGCTGAAGCCTGAGCTATCGCCACAAATAGCCATCAAGCAGATACGTAGGAGGCCCCTTGGGGGCGCGGCAGGGCTTCGGTTTTTATTGAAAGACGAATACGAACTTTCATACTTTTTAGGTACATCGGCCGCAAGCGGCCTCCTACGAAAGAATTTGAATTCGTGACGTTCGTTTTTTTTATAAGAACATTTTGGGGAGATGCTTCAGTCGTCAGCGGACGCTATGAATTTTCCGGTGTGACATAACCAGCGGGTTTTTCCGCGCCGTCGCCAAATAAATATTTTTCCATTTCGCCTTCAAGATAAGCACGATGTTTTGGGTCGAGTGGCGATAAACGATTTTCGTTAATCAACATGGTTTGATGGGCGAGCCAGCTTTGCCAGGCTTCTTTGCCGATATTGTCGAATACTTTTTTGCCCAGTGCGCCGGGCCATGGAATAAAGCCGAGACCTTCGGTGTCAAGCTGGTTTTTTACGCAGAAAACGATGCGGCTCATGTTTAATCCTGGGGTTTCAAAGATTCGAGTAATTTTTTTACCGGTGCCGGCAAGCCGACAGAATCGAGCTTGCTCACCGCTTGCCAGCGTGTTGAGTCATTGTCGGCAATTCTATGCCTTGCTTGCAGGTCCCGCCAGCAATACGGTTTGATCATTAGATGGTAATGGCTGAACGTATGTTGAAATTCGGGTAGTGCACTATTGGGCGAATCAATATTTTTTACTAATTGCTGCAATAGCGGACGCGCTTCATCAAGATCATTGATTTCTGGCAGCGACCACATGCCAGACCAAACACCTTTTGCCGGTCGGCGTGATAACAAGACCTCATTTTTATTATTGAGCAATACCAACATAACGGTGTGACGGGTAGGAATTTTCTTTGCCGGTCTTTTTTGTGGTAATTCTGCAACCCGATTTTCAATAAAGGCCAGGCATTTTTTATTCAATGGGCATTCAGTGCAACGCGGTTTGCTACGAGTACACACGGTTGCCCCCAAATCCATAATGGCTTGCGTGTAATCGGCATTGCGTTTTTTCGGTACACATTGCTCCGATAGTTCCCAGAGCTCTTTTTCAACGCTAGTTGTGCGAGGCCAGCCGCTGATGCCGTAATAGCGAGTTAATGTCCGCTTTACATTGCCATCAAGAATGGCAAAAGGCAGGTCATGCGCCTGCGACAAAATGGCGGCGGCAGTAGAGCGGCCAATGCCAGGCAGGGCCACCAGTTCATCCAATGTAATCGGTAATTGGCCCTGATGTATTTCCATGCAAATTTGTGCAGTGCGATGCAAATTTCTTGCGCGGGTGTAATAACCAAGCCCTGCCCACAGGGCAACAACATCATCGAGTTCGGCATTCGCCAGTGATTTTAAATCAGGACAACGGCGAAGAAATTTTTCGAAATAGGGAATAACCGTAGCAACTTGTGTTTGTTGCAACATGATTTCTGAAAGCCAGACCCGATAAGGTGTGCGTGGGTGTTGCCAGGGTAGGTCGTGCCGACCGTGCGTGTCGAACCAGGTAAGCAATAAATCTGAAAACATTACTGGCTTGCATCCGGTGTGATTTCAATGCTTACACCTTCCAAGCTCACGCCATCTAGCTGAATAATCGGCGTGTCCAATTTCCCGAGTAGCGGCGGTAAAGGGGAGCCCGATGGGTTTTCAACCCATTGCTGAATCTCGGCAATTTTCAGCGTGCTGCTCAATTGACTTTGTTCGATACTAAGCTTCAATGAAATCGCATCTGAAAAATCCGCTTTACCGGAATAATTTAGCTCATAGGGAATGTTATTTGTTTGATGATTCAAGGGTGCCGGCAACACGGGCCAATCTT
>JAYUUM010000218.1:0-25620 GCA_043754555.1 Arenimonas sp.
GGAGAGAAGGGTGGAGGTAAGTTTCGGACCGGGCTAAAACTACATCCTGTATATTTATATTTTAACGAAATTTAATTGGTTTTCTTTTGGAACATGCCATGACAGACGAAACACTTCACATTGATGAAAACCAATTAATTGCTGAACGTCGTAGCAAGCTCAATGCTATACGCCAGCAGGGCGTTGCATTTCCGAATGATTTTCGTCGAGCCGATTATGCCGGCGATATGCAGACTGAGTTCGCCGATAAAGAGCACTGGACAGCCGAGACGCTTGCAGCCACCGTGCGCAATATTCAAATGGCCGGTCGCATGGTACTTAAGCGTGATATGGGCAAGGCCAGTTTTGCCACCATCCAGGATATGACCGGACGCATTCAATTGTATTTACAAGCAAGCACGCTTGAGCAAAGTTACGAGGCGTTCAAACACTGGGATATCGGCGACATTATTGCCGTGGAAGGGTCGTTAATGCGGACCAAAACCGGTGAGCTGTCGATCAAAGCTACGGCGATTAAATTGCTGACAAAATCTTTACGACCATTACCTGATAAATTTCATGGCCTATCGGACGTTGAACAGCGCTATCGCCAGCGTTATGTTGATCTAATTGTTAATCCTGAAGCGCGAGATGTTTTTATCAAACGCTCAAAAATCATTTCGGCGATGCGTGGATGGTTGGATGCAAGGCGTTTTCTGGAAGTAGAAACTCCGATGATGCACTACATCCCCGGTGGCGCCGCAGCAAAACCCTTTATGACGCATCACAATGCCTTGGGGTTGGATTTGTATTTGCGGGTGGCACCAGAACTTTATTTGAAACGTCTTACCGTTGGCGGCATGGAGCGTATTTACGAGATAAATCGCAATTTCCGTAACGAAGGCGTCAGCACGCGCCATAATCCTGAATTCACCATGCTTGAACTGTATGAAGCTTACGCGACATACACCGAAATTATGGATCTGACCGAAGGCGTAATCCGGGATATCGCCAAGCAGGTGCTTGGTACCACCGAGCTTGTTTGGGAAGAACATAACATCGACGTTGGTCCGGCATTCCGTCGCTGGTCAATGATTGATGCAGTGCTGGAGCACAATCCCGAAATCAAACGCGAAGATCTTCGTAATGTCGAAGTGATGACGCAACATTGTCTACGCTTGGGTATCAAGCTGAAAAAAGGCAATGGTTGGGGCAGAATTTTATTGGAAGTGTTTGAGAAAACGGTTGAGCACACATTAATTCAACCGACCTTCATTACTGATCATCCGGTCGAAGTCAGTCCATTGGCGCGTGCCAATGATCACGATGCAGAATTAACTGACCGCTTCGAGTTATTTATCAACGGCAAAGAAATCGCGAATGGTTTTTCCGAGTTGAACGATGCCGAAGACCAGGCTGCCCGCTTCCAGGCTCAGGTTGAAGCGAAAGACGAAGGCGATGATGAAGCTATGCATTTTGATGCTGACTATATTCGTGCCTTGGAGATCGGCTTGCCGCCTACCGGCGGACTTGGCATTGGTATCGACCGCCTAGTGATGTTGTTAACCGATTCGGCTTCAATCCGCGATGTCTTGCTATTCCCTTACATGCGCCCAGAGGTACACTAAAATTCTATGTGCATCAATATGTTACAGGGGGCTTTTCATGTGTGCCATGACCAGCGTATGCTGGCTCCATGAAACAGCAAATTGTACTTAAGGCTACGGAGTTGTTATGCACGTCATGATTGTGGATGACACAGCGTCACAGCGGACTTTAGTACGCAGTCTCGTGAAGGATATCAGCGAATCTATTAAGGTGTCGGATGTGGCAGACCCGGTTCAAGCGTTGTTGTTATCACAAAAAGATCCGCCCGATATGTTGATCATTGATTACCGTATGCCGAAAATGGACGGACTGGAATTTGTTCGTCGATTCCGTAGGCCGTTATCACAACGAGATATACCGGTGATATTTATATCGGTGGTAGATGATGCCAGTGTGCGTGAAGCGGCTCTAAGCGCAGGTGTGATCGACTATATCGTTAAACCGATTCAGCCATTAGATTTCAAAGCCAAGCTCAAAAGCCTGATTGAAATGCGGCAACATCAGGTTTCACAAAAAAATCGCAGCTATTTGCTCGAGCACCAGCTTAACACCGCATTACGTGATATTGAATATCGTGAGCGCGAATTGTTTTTGCGGATGGCAAAATTAATCGAAATGCGCGAGGCGAACTCGCAATCGTATTCCGAAGTGCTTTCATCATACACGGTTACTCTAGCCGAGGCTCTGGGCTTGGCTGAAGACGAAGTACGAAATATTGCGAATGCCATCTTGTTGCATGATATTGGAAATGTTGCGATTCCTGACGCAATTCTTAATAAGCCTGAAGCCCTGACTAAACAGGAGCGCAGCGTGATGCAATCCCACACGGTGCATGGTCATAGCGTATTGCACGGCAGTCGTAATCTACTTTTCCAGATGGCCGCGGATATTGCCTTAAGTCATCACGAACACTGGAACGGCACTGGCTACCCACAAGGTTTACGCGGTATCGAAATTCCAGTCGCCGCAAGAATCGCAGGAGTAGCCGACATGTTGGACGCTTTGACTAGCCCGCGTCCTTACCGTCCGGCCTATGGCTTCGATGAGGCGATCGCAATAGTTCAAGCTGCCGCAGGAACAAAACTTGATCCGACTATCGTTAACTTGATGATGGCACGCAAGGCGGATTTATTGGCGATCTATAATGCCGTACAAGATTTAAAACCCAAGGCTCATTAAGTCTAAGTCCCGCCATGTTTGGTCTATTTCACTATTTAAAGAAACAGTTTTCTAAAAGACCCGATAGCGAGCATGAGCAAGCGATTGTTCGATTAGTTATTGCAGCTCTTATTTTGGCGTATTTGTTTAGCCTGCAATTGCAAGGTAACAGTAGAACAGGTGATAGCGACTTTGTAATCTTAGTGATATTGGCAGAAAGTCTGATAGGGCTGCTGCTTCTATTTCATATAGCGATACGGCCAGATATTTCGCATGTTCGTCGCAGCATTGGTATGTTCGCCGATTACGGAACTCTTGCAATATTCCTTAGCATAAAAGGTGAAACACTCTCGCCACTCTACGTTGTTTTATTGTGGGTGACGATCGGAAATGGTCTTCGCTATGGAACTAGTTATCTCCTGGCCGGGATGGGGGCAGCACTATTAGCATTCAGCTATGCAGTTGCTTTGGAGCCTTTTTGGCGAACCATACCGCATCTCACTATTGGCTTGTGGGTGGCCCTGATTGCGATACCGGTGTATTTAATTCCATTACTTAAAAATTTGCATTCTGCTGTTGATGCGGCGGTACGTGCTAACGAAGCAAAAAGTCGTTTCCTTGCCACCATGAGTCATGAATTCCGATCCCCGCTCAACGGCATTATCGGAATGGCAGACTTGATGAATCGCAGCAAGCTTACTGAAGAACAAAAAGAGTCGGCTGAAATTATCTTGATTTCTGCCCAAAGCCTATTGTTATTGGTCGATGACGTACTGGATATTTCCGCTATCGAGGCAGGCAAGCTTAACCGCAATGATGTTGATTTTAGTCTGAAAGAATTATTGTCAAGAATTCGTTCGCTTATACAGCCGCATTTAGTTGATAAAAAACTTGATCTTGTCATCCAATCAGCCGGCGATGTACCAGATAATTTACACGGTGATTTAAATCATCTTACGCAAATTTTGTTAAACCTGATGCACAACGCCGTCAAATTTACGGCTCAAGGCGAAGTAAGATTGCAGGTCATTCGTACAGCAAAAGGTATCGGCCCGATCCCTTTGCGTTTCTCGGTTCGTGACACGGGCATTGGTATTGCAGCTGCAGACAAAGACCGTATATTTGATGCGTTTGAGCAAGTAGAGTCCGGTCTTGCACGACGCTACAACGGTACCGGCTTAGGCACTACCATCGCCAAAACACTGACTGAGCTACTGGGCGGAAAGATCGGATTGGAAGAAAACCTAGGCGGCGGTAGTCATTTCTGGGTCGATCTGGAGTTAAGCGAATCCTCAAGTTTAGCCCCGGCTGCTTCTGATCAGGCGGCCAATGTTATTTCGCTCGAAGATCCTTTTGTCAGGCACAAAGCACGTGTCCGGCCATTGCATATTTTGCTGGCTGACGACCAGGCTACCAACCGAATAGTGTTGTCGCGGATGATGGAACGCGGTGGCCACAAGGTAATTTCAGTGGCTGATGGCGAGGCAGCACTTGATGCCTTTGTAGTGGGTGATATAGATCTGGTGATCCTGGATATGCACATGCCTGAAATCAGCGGATTGGATGTGCTGCGACAAGCACGGGTGATGCAAGCAGGCCGCAAACGAGTACCGTTCATTATTATTAGTGCTGATGCTACGCCGAGCTCGACGCAACAAGCGCTCGAAGCAGGTGCGCATTCATATTTGACTAAACCTATCGTAGCCCATCGTTTGCTGGATGCGATTGCAGATTCGCAAAAAGTCGATGCCCGCAATGAAGCTGTGCGGTTACCTGCGCCGATTCTTCCCAAATATCGTGCATCGGTTTTGAATGATCTGGCATCAATGCAACTTGGCAGTGAGTTCCTGCAGGATTTTGTTGAACAATGTTTACGTGATATCGGTCAGTGTCTGACTGATTTTCAGGAAAGATGTAGAGAGTCTGATTGGGACGGCAGCCGTGACGCCGCCCATGCATTGAAAGGTATTGCCGATAATCTGGGGGCCGAATCCTTGTCAGAGCAATGCAAAAATATCATGCGGTCCAGTAACGAGATGTGTAAACGGGACTGGCAAAAACAAAGCTCTAATCTGGAAACACTGATTATTCCTGCTGCCAGCTTTGCCCGTACCGAGGTCAAACGCCTTGCAGCGTCAACCTCGAGAACCGGGCAACCTGGGGATGATAAATGATCAGTAAACGTCGGGTCATAAAACGGGCTGGCTAATGCGAAGCCCGCCGTGTTTGCGCGTTAATTAAGCGCTCCATGGTTTTCAAGCCACGATCATCCAGACGCATTGCGGCATCGACCCATTCTGTTGTTACGGCAAGTAATTGTTCAAGACTGATCGGTGCGCACGCATTACGAACCGTGTTCAAGGATCGCATCGCGTTGCCCATGCGATTGTGTTTCTTGATCTGGTCATTGGCGGCTTGAATGCCATCACCCTTCTCGACCAAAATATCGACAATTCCCATTTGATACAGTTCTTCTGTGTCATAAATTTTTGCGTCCAGCATCATGCGTTCAGCTCGTGCTGGCGGCACCCGTCGTGTCAGAAAGGTGTAGGCTCCCATGCCAGGAAACAAATCAAATAAGACCTCCGGAAAACCCATACCACAGCCTTTTTCAGCAATGATGGTGTGGCAGCACAGCGCTGCCTCAAAACCGCCGCCAAGTGCATCGCCTTGAATAACGGCGATACTATGTACCCGGTCTTCGTAAAGCCTTGAGAAGTTATAAGCTACTTCCACGCATAATTTAGCGTAGCTTAGTAGCTGACCGCGATTGCCCTGTTTAATCAATTTATGAAAAAGACTTAAATCGCCACCCAGATTGAATACATTGGCATCGGATGCAAGCACTAAATGATGTATTCGGGCTTTCGGATCCGTGTCTGAAGCCAATCGCTGACGAATATGTTCCTGACTTTGTTTCACTCCATTGAGCAAATCTATCGAAAAACAAGGATGGTAATGTTGCGGAGGCGCGGAGTGCATAAAGCACCAATCGGCGCTTTGGCTTGGGTGGCTTTCGTGACGAACAAAAGATGGGCGATCGCTAAGTTGTAAGCGTTCGAGAAGGGACATAGTCAACTCCTTAGTAGGGTGAAGTAGGGGAATACCCAGCCCGTATTTAAGGGCTAGACGACTATACACCCGCTATTTTTACCCTGCACAAGGTCGACAAAATAATGCCCGGCTGACCGGGCATTATCTGACATAAATTTATTCCGATTGTTTAGCCAGTTTTGGGCGCATCTCTTAACTCACGCCGCAGAATTTTGCCCACATTGGTTTTCGGAAGCTCAGTACGAAATTCGACCAGACGAGGCAGTTTGTAGCCAGTAAGATTTTCTTTACAGAACGCTTTGACTTGCTCGGCCGTCAATGATTGATCCTTTTTAACAATCACAACTTTCACTGCCTCGCCGGATTTTTCATCAGGTACACCGACCGCTGCAACTTCCAATACTTGCGGCATGGTGGCAATGACATCTTCAATTTCATTGGGATACACATTGAAACCGGAAACCAGAATCATGTCTTTCTTGCGATCGACGATATAGAAATAACCTTGGGCATCCATTTTTGCGATATCGCCGGTATGCAACCAGCCTTCGCTATCAATAACTGCGGCGGTTTCTTCTGGACGTTGCCAATAACCGTCCATCACCTGTGGACCGCGAATGCAGAGTTCCCCGGGTTCGCCCAGTGGCACCAGCTTGCCGTCATCGTCCATCAAACAGGCATCTGTTGATGAAATAGGCAGACCAATAGCGCCATTGTATTCCGCCATATCCAGTGGATTCATACAGGCGGCGGGAGATGTTTCAGTTAAACCGTAGGCCTCAACTAGAGTAACGCCGGTTACTTTTTTCCAGCGCTCGGCAACGGCACGTTGTACCGCCATGCCGCCTCCCAATGATAGGTGCATCGTAGAGAAATTTATTTCGTCGAAGCCCTTGGTATTCAACAAACCATTAAATAAAGTATTCACACCGGTAATGGCAGTGAAGGGGATTTTTTTTAGCTCGGCGACAAAACCGGCCATATCACGGGGATTAGTAATTAAATAGTTCAATCCACCAAATTTCATAAACACCAGGCAGTTCGAGGTTAACGCAAAAATATGGTAAAGCGGCAATGCTGTGATAATAATTTCTTTACCGGGTTTTACATTCGTGCCGATCCACGCAGATGCCTGCTGCATATTCGCCACTAAATTACGATGAGTTAGCATCGCGCCCTTGGCAACTCCGGTGGTGCCGCCGGTGTACTGCAGAAAAGCTATGTCTGATGAGCGTATGTCAATAGCTGGCAACTGATGTTTAGCACCTGCGGCTAAGGCATTGTTGAACTTAACCGCTCCTGGCAAGCTATATTCTGGGATGGATTTTTTAATGTGCTTCAAAACAAAATTGATGATCGGGCCTTTTGGGAAACCCAGCATGTCACCAACACAGGTTGTAACGACTTGTTGAATCGACGTCTCTTTGACGACATCGGCCACGGTATGGGCAAACATTTCCATGACAACAATTACTTTTGCACCGGAATCGATTAGTTGATGCTTCAATTCGCGAGCAGTGTACATCGGGTTGGTATTGACTACCGTTAGGCCGGCACGCAAGACCCCAAAAATAGCGATTGGGTATTGAAGAATATTGGGCATCATCAAGGCAACACGGTCGCCTTTTTTCAGTTTTAAATCGTGTATAAGATAATTGGCAAATTGCGTGCTTAAACGATCGACATCGACATAGCTGATTGTTTTGCCGAAATTGGCAAATGCAGGGTTATCGCTATACTTGTCACAGGCATTCTTTAATACTGCGACGATCGAAGGGAACTCATCGACATCAATGGTAGCTGGAATGTTTTTCGGGTAATTCAACAACCACGGACGATCTAGACTCATGCGACCTCTCTCCCAGTATCTCATGCCATATTTTGGGCTCTCACCATACCCTGCGGTAGGCGTGCCTGTTACCCCGATTGGAGCACACCCCCGATGTGCTGGCAAGCGAACAAACCGACTGTTTGCATCTTTGTTACTGATGTCGTCTTTATGTTTGACGGCATGCTCAAAACCAGCGCCGGAACAAGCTTTGCGTAGCAGCATTCAGCAACTCGAACAAGCGGCTATTGCCAAAGATGGAACTGCTTTTTTCGAGTATTTTGCCGAGGATTTTTCCGGTTCCGACGGACTTGATCGCGATAATTTTCGTCGTTACGTGCAACTAATTTGGTTGCAACATAAAGATATCGGCGTGCAAATCGGGCCGCTCGATGTGAAGCTGATAGAAGATCGTGCCACGGTTAATTTCACTGTGGCATTGAGCGGTGGGCGGGGTTTTATCCCGGATCAGGGCCAGATTTATCAGGTGCAAACTGGGTGGCGTCTTGAAGGCGATGAATGGCGCTTGATCTCGGCGACCTGGAAACCGATTTTATAAAAAAAAGGTAGGGGCGCATGCTTGCCGCGCCCACCTGCAATAATGGTGACACAGGGCGCATCAAGCATGCACCCCTACGATTTATCGTTTGATTAATAAGGGCGCAGCAAGCATGCGCCCCTACGTTTTACGCTGCTTTTTTACCAGCAAGCTGTCGCAATACGTAATGCAAAATACCTCCATGACGGAAATACTCGATTTCTTTCGGAGTCAATAACAGAATTTGTGCAGTGAAATCGACGGTGCTGCCGTCCGCACGTTTTGCCGATACGTTGGCTATTTTGCCAGCGCCATCCTGCAAGCCAGTAATCGATATGACTTCATCGCCTTTCAAGCCGAGTGATTGTGCATTTTCGTCAGCATTAAATTGCAATGGCAATACGCCCATGCCCACCAAGTTGGAACGGTGAATACGCTCGAAGCTTTCCGCAATCACGGCTTTAACGCCGAGCAACATGGTGCCTTTCGCTGCCCAGTCGCGGGACGAGCCGGTACCGTATTCTTTGCCTGCCATTACCACCAGCGGAATTTTGTCGACGTGATATTGCACGGCGGCATCGTAAATCGCCAATTTTTCTGCGCTCGGGTAATGAATGGTATTGCCGCCTTCTTCGCCACCCAACATCAGATTTTTGATGCGGATATTGGCAAAAGTACCGCGCACCATTACGTCATCATTACCACGACGTGAGCCATAGGAATTGAAGTCAGTGGGTGCAACGCCTCGACCTTGCAAGTAACGGCCAGCCGGTGAGTTGGCCTTGATATTTCCAGCGGGTGAAATATGATCAGTCGTGATCGAGTCGCCGAACAAACCCAGAACACGGGCATTGTGAATATCGTCGATGGTGCCAACCGACATGCTCATGCCGTCAAAATATGGCGGGTTTTTAATGTAGGTCGAATCAGTACCCCAATCATAGCTTTCGCCATCGGGTGAAGCGATTTGATTCCAGCGCGAATCACCTTTGAACACGTCGGCATAGTTTTTCTTGAACATCTCAGGACCGATAGTGGCAATAATCGTGTCGCTAATTTCCTTGGTCGTAGGCCAAATATCTTTCAGATAAACCGGATTGCCATTTTGATCGTTACCCAATGAATCTTGTGACAGGTCGATATCGACCGTGCCCGCCAATGCATAAGCAACTACTAACGGCGGCGATGCCAAATAATTCATCTTCACTTCCGGATGTACGCGACCTTCAAAGTTGCGGTTACCCGACAACACAGAAGCAACGGCCAGGTCATTGTCGGCAATACCTTGGGAAACTTCGTCGGGCAATGGGCCGGAGTTGCCGATGCAGGTTGTGCAGCCGTAACCCACGGTATAAAAACCAAGTGCTTCTAGGTCCGCCATCACGCCGGCTTTCTTCAAATAATCGGTCACCACCAATGAGCCTGGGCCGAGCGAAGTCTTCACCCAAGGTGCAGATTTCAGGCCTTTTCTTACTGCATTGCGTGCCAACAATCCAGCACCCAGCATGACCGCAGGGTTGGAGGTGTTGGTGCAAGACGTTATCGCAGCAATAACGACCGAGCCATCGCCCAGTTCGGCGTCTTGATCTTTAATACGGATTTTCGATCTTGGTTTTGTAGCCAAATGTTCGGCTTGCGGCTGGTCGCCACCCTCGGCATCGAAACGCTCGACGGTTTCGGTACGAGGTTTGCGGTTGCTGATCAAGCCGGCAAGATTAGTGTTGAAGTTTGCTTTCATGTCGGTCAGCAAAACGCGATCTTGCGGACGTTTTGGGCCAGCCAATGAGGGCAGCACTTCGCTCATATCCAAATGCAAAGTCGCGCTGTATTCAGCTTCTGCATCGGTACGCCAGAGGCCCTGGGCCTTCGCATAAGCTTCGACTAGATTGATCAAGGTTTCTTCACGGCCTGACAGACGCAGATAGTTCAATGCTTCTTCATCGACAGGAAAAATACCGCAGGTCGCGCCGTATTCCGGTGCCATATTGGCAATGGTGGCACGGTCAGCGAGCGGTAAATAATTTAAACCATCGCCGTAGAACTCTACGAATTTTCCGACCACACCCAGACTACGCAGCATTTGGGTGACGGTTAAAACCAAATCGGTTGCAGTTGCGCCCTCAGGTAATTTACCGGTTAATTTGAAACCGACCACTTGCGGGATCAGCATCGAACTTGGCTGGCCAAGCATAGCTGCTTCGGCTTCAATGCCGCCCACACCCCAGCCGAGTACGCCAAGTCCATTAATCATAGTGGTATGCGAATCGGTGCCAAAAACGGTATCCGGGAAGGCATGAAGTACACCGTCTATTTCGCGTTCCATTACTACACGTGCAAGGTTTTCAAGATTAACTTGATGCACTATGCCGGTGTTGGGTGGCACAACTTTGAAATTGTTGAAGGCTTTTTGGCCCCAACGCAGGAAACTATAACGCTCGCCATTACGGGCGAATTCGATCGCGCCATTTTCGTCCAATGCACTAGCTCTTCCAAACACATCCACCTGCACCGAATGATCAATAACCAATTCGGATGGAATGAGTGGGTTGATATTGGATGCCGAGCCGCCGAGTTTTACTACCGCGTCACGCATTGCAGCAAGGTCCACTACGCAAGGTACGCCGGTAAAGTCTTGCAACACCACACGGGCGGGCATGAAGGCTATTTCAGTATCCGGTTCCTTCTTGGCGTCCCATTGTGCAATCGCTTCAATGGATTCTTTGGTGACCGACACGCCGTCTTCGCAGCGCAGCAGGTTTTCAACAAGAATCTTGATTGAGTAGGGTAAGCGCGCCAAATTGTACTTCTGGCCTAATTTGGCTAGCGAATAAATGGTGTAAGACTTGCCATTGACGCTGAGTTGATCGCGTGTGGCGAAGGAGTCGGACATGAAAGGCTCCTGAAAGAGATTGGCTAAGGGTTATTGCTGTAAATCCGTCTATCAAACCGGAAACGTCGGGAAACGATCCATTTGAGAGCTAATATTATGCCTTAAATGACATTGTTTTTCTTTACTGGTTGGGTACTTTTTTTGAGTTTTTACTGCAAATGCCTCACGCTCAGGAGTAGTCGCAGGTTTCACGTTGTGATTTCATAGTGCGACGGTATGCAGAGTTTTCGCAGTGTTATCCTGTCAATAATTTTTCGTCCAGTGTGCTTGATGTCAGCAAAACTTCCCCTCAGTGGTGTAGTCATCACAAAAAATGAAGCCGATCGCATAGTGCGCTGTGTGAATTCGTTACATAAGGTATGCCAGGAAGTGATTGTGCTGGATTCCGGTTCCAGCGACGACACTCCTCAATTGGCCCGCGAAGTCGGAGCGAGAGTCGAGCATCAGGATTGGCTGGGATTTGCAGCACAGAAAAACGCCGTAATTGGACTGGCTAGTCAGCCCTGGGTTTTTTTACTGGATGCTGATGAATGGTGCGAAGACGACGATATTGCAGAGCTTCAAGCCTTGATGGCATCTCCACAGTTTGAAAGGGCCGACGTCTGGAATTGCCAACGACAAACCTATTTTCTGGGTAAATCGCTTGGGTTCGGCGGCCGTGAAAAAGAGCCCGTTGAGCGCGTCTTTCGCAATGATCTACGTTACTTGCCTGCACAAGTGCATGAAAAACTGGATTTGAAAAATCGCGTGGTCAAATCTGCCAATATCCAGATTCAGCATGATACTGCACGTAGTTATGAGGAATTCTCTTTGAAGCTGGATTCCTATGCCGCCTTATTCGCCGAGCAAAATGTCGATAAAGCTAATAAATCTTATGCCGGGCAAGCCCATATTCATGCCGTGTTTTATTTATTGAAGAATTATATTTTTCGAGGCGGGTTTCTGGATGGCAAGCAGGGTTTTTATTACCATTGGCTACATGCGCGATATGTCTGGATGAAATACAAACTGTTATCCGCTAAATCGTCTCAAAAAATCTCACGGAAAAAATCTAGTACTCGTCTTTAGGAATCTTCATGTGGTATTTGATTATCGGCACTGATGTGGCCAACTCGCTGGAAAATCGTATAGCGGCTCGTCCCGCTCATTTGGCACGCTTGCAAGCCTTGGCTGACGCCGGGCGTTTAAAAATAGCTGGGCCTATGCCAGCGATTGATTCCGAGAACCCTGGTGCTGCTGGATTTACCGGAAGTGCCATTGTTGCCTCGTTTGAAAATCTGCAGCAGGCTCAAGCCTGGGCGCTGGATGATCCCTATTTGGAGGCGGGCGTGTATACCAAAGTGGAAGTCAGGCCATTTAAGCTGGTGCTGCCATGACGAAGTCGAATCATCGTATCGAGAAAATTCGCCTTGCTATTGAAACTTCTTTGAAGCCATCGAGCCTGGACATTATTGATCAAAGCCATCGCCATGCCGGGCATGCGGGAGCGCAGGACGGTCGAGGTCATTTTGATGTGCGTGTGGTCAGCGAGCTCTTTAAAGGCAAGCTGCCTTTGGCTAGGCATCGCCTGGTCTTTGCTGCTGTCGGTAATTTAATGGAAACCGACATCCATGCCTTATCAATCAAGGCTTTAAGTACGGACGAAGTTTAAGTCCTATTTTGCCTTCACAAAGCTCTGATACTCGGCTTTGACGCTGGTATACTCACGCACGGTCGCCGCAAAGTAGCTGCTAGTTCGCATGAACTAAGTTTTATAAGCTATTGATTAATAATATATTAAATCTGCGGTTCTTCAATTTTCAGTTAGGACTCGTCCTAGCGCCGGCTAAGTGCCGGGCCACTTACTTACAGTATTCAAACAATGCGCCTTTCCACCATTAAGCTTGCCGGCTTCAAATCCTTCGTTGACCCTACTGTGATGCATCTGCCCACCAATATGACCGGTGTGGTGGGTCCTAATGGCTGCGGTAAGTCCAATATTATTGACGCGATACGCTGGGTAATGGGCGAAAGCTCCGCCAGCCGTTTGCGTGGTGATTCATTGACCGACGTTATTTTCTCCGGCTCATCCACCCGCAAGCCAGTCAGTCAGGCCGTTGTCGAATTGATTTTTGATAACTCAGACGGCGCAGTGGGTGGTGAATATGCACGTTATGCCGAAATTTCGGTCAAGCGTTCGGTGAGCCGTGACGGCCAGTCCAATTATTATTTGAACGGTGCCCGCTGCCGCCGACGCGATATCACCGATCTGTTTTTAGGTACCGGCCTAGGCGCTCGCAGTTATTCGATTATTGAGCAAGGCATGATCAGCCAGATCATTGAAGCCAAGCCGGAAGATTTGCGGGTTTATCTGGAAGAAGCGGCCGGTATTTCAAAATACAAAGAACGCCGTAAAGAAACCGAATCACGCATTAAATCTACCCGCGAAAATCTTGATCGCCTGAATGATTTGCGTGAAGAAATCGACAAGCAATTGGAACATCTGAAACGCCAATCGCGTGCGGCGGAGCAATATCAAACATTGCAAACCGATCGTCGCGAAAAAGATGCCCAAGTCAAGGCACTCGAATATCGACGTCTTGACACCGAATCGAGTGCATTGCGTGAATCGCTGACTGCCGATGAAATCAAACTTCAGGAAATTCTCGCCGCTCAACGCAGCGCCGAAGCACAAATAGAAACCTGCCGCAGTCAGCATACTGAAGCCAGCGAAAAGCTCGGAAAAGTCCAAGCTGAAGGTTATCGTGTGAGCGGTGAGCTGGCGCGTACCGAACAGCAAATTCAGCATCAGCGTGAACTGACACAACGTCTGGAAACAGCAAAAGTCGAAGCACACACTGCGTTTTCGCAAATTGGTGAACACATCACCGGCGACGAAACGCAAATGACTGAACTGCATATTGCCAACGCCGAAGCTGAGCCGAAACTCGCCGCTTTGCAGGAAGAAGACGCCGGTCGCCAGGAAGCACTTCGTAATGCCGAGCACGCCTTGCAAGATTGGCAGCAGCGCTGGGATGCCTACGCACGCAATCATGCTGAAGCCGCACGTTGGGCTGATGTTGAGCGCACCAAAATCGAATATCTTGAAAAGCAAACACTCGATGCCGCCAAGCGCAGTGAAATTTTATCGAACGAGCGCGTTGGTTTAGACACCGATGCCATTGTGTCGGCATTGTCGAATATGAGTGCCGAGCACGATACTAAAAAAGCCAGCCTCGATGAGTTGTCAGAACAACTGGAAACTCGAAAAGCTAATTTGCAAACCCTGCAAGAACAGCAACGGGCCGGACAAAATGAGTTGTCGGAAACTCGCAAACAAATTCAAACTGCACGTGGCCGTTTGGCATCGCTGGAAGCTTTGCAGCATGCCGCTTTGGGTCAGGAAAAAAATATCGCACTCGATTGGTTGAAGGCGCAAGACATTCATGGCAATACGCGTCTAGGCGAAGCATTAACAGTAGAAGCTGGTTGGGAAACCGCCGTTGAAACCGTGCTCGGCAGCTTGCTTGAAGCGGTCACTGTCGATTCGCCGGAGCAATGGTTGGAAGCATTATCCAGCCTGTCCCAAGGTCGAGTTGCACTGGTGTCGGCAGAAACAACTAACGTCGCCGTTGCCGCGAATTCATTGGCAGCAAAAGTGCAGGGGCCTGCCTCGGTAAAACGCTTGTTGTCTAATATTTTGATTGCCGAAAATTCGGAAGCCGCAAAACACATGCTGTCTTCATTGCAGGATGGTCAGACAGTAATCACCCAAGGTGGGGAATGGCTGGGGCAGGGTTGGATACGCGTTACACGCAGCGGTGAAGCCCAGCAAGGTGCTTTGACTCGTGAAAGCGAAATCAAGCAACTGCGTGCCGACATCGAAAATCTCGCGAAAAAAGAATAGGCCACCAATGAAGCGCTTACTTCCATGCGCGATAAATTATTGGAAGCCGAGCAATTTCGTGAAGATGCTCAACGTACTTTATATTTGAATCATCGCAGCGTTTCCGAATTAGCCGGCTCGCTACAAGGACAAAAAAGTCGCCTGGATTCGGCACAGGCACGCGTTGCCCGCATTGATGCCGATATTACACAACTCAGCCAAACGCTGGACGAATCTCAGACGCAAGTACGCGAAGCGCGCGCTCGTCTTGAGACCGCGATGAGCTTGATGGGCGATCTTGAAAGCGAACGACTGCGTCTGGATACCGAGCGTAAAGATTTCACTCTGGTCCGCGACAATGCCCGTACAACCGCACGTGAATCTCGCGAACTCGCGCATCAATTAGCGCTTGGTTTGGAATCACAACGCGCGAAAGTAAATGCCTTGACTCAATCGCTGGCACGCATGGGTAGTCAACGCGCGCAATTGGAAATTCGCCTGTCGGAGTTGACTGCACAGTTGGCAGAAGGCGATGCGCCAGTATTGAAATTGCAATCGGAACATCAAGCAATTCTCGACCAACGCGTTATTGTCGAAAAAGACCTAGCCGCAGCTCGTTCGGCATTGGACGGCATTGAAAATGAGATGCGGAAATATGAACAGGCGCGTCAGCAGTCTGATCAGGCCGCTTTGGCGCAACGCGAAGCCATCAATAAACGTCGCTTGGCCGAGCAGGCATTCGTATTGAAGTCCGAACAGTTATCTGAAGCCATTGCCGCTGCCGGTTTAGAGCTGGATTCGGTATTGCAAACACTGACTGAAAATCTTGATCTGGATGCGCTGCAAAAGAATTTGTTGGACATTGATAATAAAATGCGTCGATTGGAGCCGGTTAACTTGGCTGCAATTTCCGAATATCAGGAACAAAGTACCCGTAAAACTTATCTCGATAGTCAAAATGACGACTTGGTCAGCGCTTTGACAACACTTGAAGATGCCATCAAGAAAATTGATCGTGAAACCCGTGGTCGTTTCAAGGAAACCTTTGATCGTGTTAACCAGGGCGTACAGGAATTGTACCCTCGTCTGTTCGGCGGTGGTCATGCCTATCTAGAATTGACCGGTGAAGATTTACTCGACACCGGCGTGTCGATCATGGCGCGCCCACCGGGTAAGCGAGTGTCGAATATTTCTCTGCTGTCGGGCGGTGAAAAAGCATTGACCGCGGTAGCATTGGTGTTTGCCATATTCCGCTTGAATCCGGCGCCGTTTTGTTTGCTGGACGAAGTCGATGCGCCGCTCGATGAAGCTAACGTTGGCCGCTTCTCGGCCATGGTGCGCGAGATGAGCGAAAAAGTGCAGTTCCTGTTTGTTACCCATAATAAGGCGACAATGGAAGCGGCCAGTCAATTGAGCGGCGTGACCATGCGTGAGCCTGGTGTTAGCCGTTTGGTTTCCGTGGATCTGGATGAAGCCTCGCGCTTGGTTGGCGCTGCTTAAGGAGAATTGAATGGATTTCAGCGATACCGCGTTGCTAAGAATCGGCATTGCTGTTGCCTTCGTCATTCTTGTGGCCGTCATTCTATTTAGTAGCCGAAAAAAACCGGAGCAAGGTATTCGTACCAGTTTGCATGACGACGGTGCATCCAAGCGTATGGAACCTACTCTCAAGGACTTGCTCGAAGCCGAAGAAAATGGCGAAACTGCTTCTGGCGAGCACGCTAATGACGATAGCGAAAAAGAAAAGCCTGGCTATCTAGATGTCGGCGCCAGGCCGCACAAAGATTTCGACAAAGTAGTCAGCCTGTTATTGGCAGCGCGCGCTGGCCAAACATTACAAGGTCCGGACTTAGTTGTTGCCGCAGAAAAAGCCGGATTGATTTACGGCCACCGCAATATTTTTCATCGCATGGTCGATAAAAACCATGAGCAAGGTCCGATTTTCAGCGTTGCAAATCTCGTACAGCCTGGTATTTTTGATCTGCGTACCATTAAAGAACTCAAAACACCGGGTATTCATTTCTTTATTACATTACCTGGACCATCCAGCGCATTGGATGCCTGGGATGCCATGCTGCCAACTGCGCAGCGTATGGCTGAATTACTTGATGCCGTTGTACTGGACGATCAACGCAATGCCCTGAGTCGTCAGCGCATTTCGCATATTCGTGAAGAATTACGCACTTATGATCGTCAACGCGAAAAGTTGAATATCAAGCCGGTTCGTTAACATGGCTGCATTTATACGCCTCCGTTATCCCCGCCAAGGCGGGGAATTAGTGACTTAAAGCTTTGAAATCCACGGCTCTGGATCCCCGCCTTCGCGGGGACTACAATATTATTTGTATCCTTAGAGGTATTTAATGCAGACCTCAGAACGAATCCTACAATTAAAAAAACTTATTGAAGATGCCAATCATCAATATCATGTGCACGACAATGCACAAATACCTGATGTTGAATATGATTTGATGATTCGCGAGCTTGAGGCACTCGAAAAACAAAATCCCGAGTTGGTCACTGCCGATTCACCAACACAGCGAGTAGGCGCGGCGGCACTGAAAGGATTTGCCCAGGTGCAGCATGAAGTCGCCATGCTTTCGCTGAACAATGCGTTTAGTGATGAGGAGATTTCCGATTTTGTAAAACGTATCACCGACACCCTGAATATTAACGACCCGGGTTTCTCGGTAGAACCAAAACTCGACGGACTCGCGATTAGTCTGCGTTATGAGAACGGTGTTTTTGTGCAGGGCGCCACCCGTGGCGATGGTGCTACCGGCGAAGACGTGACCACCAACTTGCGTACCATCAATGCAATTCCGTTACGCCTTCGTGGCAACGCACCAGAAGTATTGGAAGTGCGTGGCGAAATTTATATGCCGCGTGCAGAATTTGAATCTTTTAACCAACGTGCACGCGAGCGTGGTGAAAAACCACTGGCCAATCCTCGCAATGGGGCTGCCGGATCTTTGCGACAACTGGATTCAAAAATCACTGCATTAAGGCCATTAAGTTTTTACGCCTATGGCTTGGGTAAAGTCACGGGTTGGCAACAGCCGGCCACTCATTCCGAAATGCTGCAGAGTTTGAAAGCCTTTGGCTTGCCGGTGAGCCCTGATGTCGCAACGGCGAATGGCGCTATCGGGCTCTTGTCGTATTTTAAAAACATCGGCGAATTGCGTGACCAGCTTCCTTACGATATTGACGGTGTGGTGTATAAACTTGATCGCTACGATCAACAAAATGCGATGGGTTTTGTATCCCGTGCGCCGCGCTGGGCAATAGCGCATAAATTTCCGGCACAAGAACAACTCACCACGGTCGAAGCGATTGATCTGCAAGTCGGCCGCACCGGCGCTATTACTCCTGTTGCACGCTTGAAAGCCGTAAATGTAGCGGGCGTTGTTGTGACCAATGCGACTTTGCATAATGCCGATCAAATTACACGGCTCGATGTTCGCGTTGGCGATACCGTCATTGTTCGCCGCGCGGGCGATGTAATTCCCGAAGTAGTTAGCGTGATGTTGCCTAAACGACCTTTGCAGGCCAATGACGAACCCGCACATATGCCGTTTAGTTTTCCATCGGTTTGTCCGGTCTGCGGGTCCGATGCGGTTCGTGAAGAAGGCGAAGCCGTCCTGCGCTGCACGGGTGGATTGTTTTGCCAAGCCCAGCGCACGCAGGCGCTAATTCATTTTTCGTCGCGCCGCGCGATGGATATTGATGGTCTGGGTGATCGCATCATTGAAGCCTTGGTGGATTTTGGATATCTGCAATCGGTTGCTGATTTGTATTCTTTGAAACGCGATGATTTGCTTGAAATGAAACGTCGCAGTGATGAACGTGAGGGCAACACGCCGGAAAGCGTAAAGCAGGGAAAAGTGGCTACAAAATGGGCAGACAATATTCTGTCGGCCATTGCCCATAGTAAAAATACAACGCTAGAACGTTTATTGTTTGCACTGGGCATTCGCGATGTTGGTGAATCTACAGCCAAAGTGTTGGCAAAATTTTTTGGTGCCTTGGATCCAATCATACAAGCAGACCTGGATGCGCTGATTCAGGTTCCCGATGTAGGCCCGATTGTCGCTAGACGCATCGTGAATTTTTTTCATGAAACCCATAATCGCGAAGTGATTGCGAGCTTGCGAGCTGCCGGTGTAATTTGGTTTGAAGGTGCACCGCAACGTAGTGCCGAAGGTCCACTTGTCGGTAAAACTGTCGTATTAACGGGTGGGTTAAGCAGCATGTCGCGTGATGAGGCCGGTGACAAATTGGAAGCCTTGGGCGCAAAAGTCGCCGGTAGCGTTTCCAAGAAAACGAGTATAGTGATTGCTGGTGAGGCCGCCGGCTCCAAGCTGGAAAAAGCGAAGGAATTGGGTATTGAAGTTTGGGATGAAAACCAATTGATCGATTTTTTGTCGAAGCAGAGTTAGGATTTTTTTAGTTTGCGTGGTTGTGGAACAGGAGAGTGCCAATGAAAGACTGGAAACCCACGGCTAACATTAAAGCTTTGCGACTTCGTGCTGAATTAATGGCGATGATTCGCCAGTTTTTTTCCGATAGGGATGTATTGGAAGTTGAAACGCCCATCTTGTCGCAAGCGGGCAATACCGATGCGAATATCGAAAGCTTTCAACTGCAATTTAATGGCCATAAATCGGCTGGCTCAGGCCTGCGGTGGTTGCGGACATCGCCTGAATTTGCACTGAAACGCATGGTGGCAGCGGGCGTTGGTGATTGTTATGAGCTTGGCCGGGTATTTCGCAACGGCGAGTCCGGCAAACGTCACAATCCCGAATTCACTATGCTGGAATGGTATCGGGTCGGCTGGAATCATAATCAGTTGATGGATGAAACCGCCGAGCTGTTGAAAGCGGCTATGCATTTGGCTGGCAAAAAAGCGACGGTGCGTGATATCAGTTTTCGACAGTTGTATCAGGACAAATTCGGTTTCGACCCGCTTACGGTGGATGAGTCGGAATTGCGTAGCCCATTAGCGGTTTTCGATATTGATCCAGCCGATTTAACACGAGACGACTGGCTGGATTTATTAATGACGCATTTGATACAGCCAAGCATTCCGCCTAATCGAATTTTAATGGTCTATGACTACCCGGCAAGCCAATGCGCGCTGGCAAAATTGCGGCCAGACGATGTTGCCGTTGCCGAGCGTTTCGAAGTGTATGTCGGGCCTTCTGAAGTTGCTAATGGCTACCACGAACTGACCGATGCCACTGAACAACGCGAACGCTTCGGAAAAGATTTGGCCAAGCGTCAGAAACGCGCACTAATTCAAGCACCGGTGGATGAACGTCTGTTGACGGCGTTACCTAAATTACCTAGCTGTGCCGGTGTTGCACTAGGTGTTGATCGTTTATTGATGGCAATGCTCGGCAGCGACCGAATACAGGATGTGATCGCATTTCCGTTTGATCGTGCATGATTTAAAATCGAAGGATGGACCCTGCCTGCATGCGGTATCCACCAAACTCCATCGCAACTGTTGGTGGAATAACCTACGATGTGATATCTATTGGTAGTTCCACCTTACGATTTATTTCGACAATTTTTCGGCAATCGCATAACGGTCGCGGCCTTCGTGTTTAGCCTGATACAATGCGGTGTCCGAGCTTCCGATCAGGTGGTCGGGATCATTACTATGTTGCGGGAAAACGGCTATACCAATGGACACTGTGATTTGAGGTAATATTTGCCCCTCATGCATAACCGATAATTCACGGGTTGCCTGTAATAATTCGGTGGCGCGTCGAATGGCAACTTCTTGATCCATTTCCGGCATGATCAAAATAAATTCTTCACCGCCAAGACGGCAGGCCATATCTTCATTGCGCACACTTTTTTGCAGTAAGCGAGAAAACGCAACCAGCAAAGTGTCACCTGCCTGATGGCCAAGGGTGTCGTTGAACCTTTTGAAGTAATCTAAGTCCAGCATAAGCACGGCCAATGACAAGTTACGTCGTTTGCAGCGTGCCATTTCACGCCCAAGTGATTCTGTTAAGTAGCGGCGATTGAATAAACTGGTAAGCGGGTCGCGAACAGAAAGGTCACGTAAATGTTGTCGGAGCTTTAAATTTGCCAAGGCTAGAGAAAGTTGCTCAGCAGCAGCAATTGCTACAGCCAATTTTGGGAAAGAACCGTGTCCTGACGTGCTCAAATAAAGCCAGCCAAGTGAGTCTCCTTGTGCTGTTAGCGGTATGCAGGCAGAACTTAATACATCCAAACCTTCCGGCAATTCAATATGCGCACATGCGCTACCCGGTGCATCGCTATGACTTAAATGCACACGCTTGCGTTGTACAGCCCAGCAATCTCGATGGTGCGCTTGCATCTTGGTATTGCCGATATGGATTCCCCAAAGATGTGTCGCTTCTGCCAAGCCTTCACCATCAATCAGTGGATAAATGGTGCCTGCGCTTCCGGGTAAAAGTTGGGCCAGCATTTGTTGGCTAATCTGAAGAATTTCTGCCAGATCGGTGCAGCCATGCAATAAATTACCGTAACGGCCAAGCTGGCTTAATTCACGCACCATCTCTTCACGATCTACACTCAGTTTTGCTATTTCGACCTGGGCTGTAGTCAGTTGTTTTTCGTGACTGCGCTGTGCGCTGCTAAACTTTGAAAACAACCAGGAAAGGTAGGCAATCAGCCCCATCGATATTGCTATCAACAATAAATGCCATGCACCCTCAGTATTAGCAGCCGCCATGATTACCTGGCAGCTGATTAAAAATGCGGCAGTAGTCCAGAAATAGGCTTTAAATCTGTAGGGGCTCGGTTTGCTATCGCTCATGCTGACACCTTAGAACGAAAAGGGTCATTAAAACAATGCGATGGCGTCACATTTAATGCAATGAAACTAGAAAGAAATACCCTGTTCAGACGCCAGGGATTTGCACCGTAGTTTCTGAACATATTGCGCGTTTGGTTCATGCGCTGGCGGACCGGAGCCTAAATGTTATTGCAGCGTACAAAATTCATCATCTCTCGTGATTAATTACTAATACTTTACATTCAGATAACAGTTTTACAGCGGTTGCTGGGGGCCGAGAATATGATGGGCCATGAAAAATTCTAACTCCGCTGCATCAAACCAATGGCGGCATCTGATATTGCTGGCACTAGTCCTAGGTTCACTGGCAATCGTTTTGCTGCAAGCCACGATCAAACAAGACTTGGCCTATCATCATTTTATCGATACACGGAATCTTTTTGGAGTTCCGAACTTTTATAACGTGATATCCAATACCCCCTTTTTTCTTACAGGCATTGCCGGTGTGTTGTTTTGTACTAGACCGACATCGGCCGATGTAAAGCCGGAGTGGCTATGCTTTTTTGCCGGTATAACCCTGGTTAGCATCGGGTCGGCTTATTATCATTTAGATCCCGACAATCAGAGCTTGGTATGGGATCGGCTGCCGATGACGATCGGTTTTATGGGCTTGTTCGCTGCCTTGCTGGGTGAGTTCGTGGATGCCAGGCTTGCAAAATATGGTTTGTTTCCAATGATTCTAATTGGATTGGGCAGCGTATTAGTTTGGCACTGGTTTGACGATTTGCGGTTCTACGTCTGGGTGCAATTTGTGCCTTTGCTACTTATTCCGCTAATACTCGTGCTGTATCGCAGTCGATATACGCATTCTTACTTGTTGATACCGATTTTAATGTTGTATGTATTGGCCAAGGTGCTGGAAGCTTTTGATTCACAGATATTTTCATTACTTCACGATGAAATCAGTGGCCATACCATCAAACACGTATTTGCAGCGCTCGGTAGTGGAATTATTTTATGGATGCTGCGAGTTCGTAAGCCCGTTCATCAGTAGAGAACTCTACGCGTCGAGCCGTGCTATTTTATTGCACTGACTTCTCAAATGCTCGGTCACTCAAATGTTTGTAAGAATTTGCGGTCTCTTGTTGTTTACATTTATATCTCCATCGCTTTGTGCAGGCGAAGCGCCCGTATCCGGCAAACTTGATCCGAATATAAGTTCTGTTGCTTCTGCCTACAGCGAAACAATCGGGCAATGTCGGGTTGTGGTTACTAACGCGGGTTGGGAACACATTAGCTCTAGGCTAAAACTGGAATGGCTTGCTGAAGGCCCCGCACAAAGTTGGGTCATCCAAAAAACCGTTTCGATAGAAGAGTTTGACATTGGAGCATGGTCGGTAGGAATGCCGATATGGTCGCCCGAAAAATCAGAATTTTCTCTTTCGGCCACTCACACTTATTCCGGGGAAGATCAAAAATTTGTTCTCAAACCATTGGCAGCGGGTAAATATAAATTATCGAAAATAAAATAGGTACCAATGCCTTAACGTAGGGGCGCTTGCTTGCTGCGCCCAAACCTACATCAAGTGTGAATTTTTTCGCTGTGCTAGGGCGCAGCAAGCAAGTGCCCCTACGGATTCTTTCGTGTCGGAGCTGTTTTTATTGTTTTCTTTCGAGAAGGTGCTTTTTTAACGGCCACTTTTTTTACGGCTTTAGGTCTAGAAATTTTTTCTGGCTCACTCGGCTTCGGTGCAGCATTCAAGGCGGCAACCGCAGCGCGTTTGCCCCAGCTGGTGGCAAATTTAAGTGGCGGCAGTGCTAGTGCCAAGGCTTCGGCACTCCAGCTTTTTAGAGTACTGGGTGCCATCTGTAAGGCGTCGGCCAAAGGGGCAGGTAGCCAGTCGGCACCGGCTTTACGCAATCGACACACTGAATCGGCATAACGACCGGCGGCCCAGGTAGCGGCAATGGCTTTTGAGCAGGCAGTAACTAAAGGCTCCAACGGGGTATAGCGCATCAGCGGAATTACAAACGGCTTGGGTAACCACGCTTTCAAGACGGAATGTAAACCTTCCTGGGTGGCGAGTGGCGTCAACACACTTTGGGTTTGCGCAACTGCCAGAATACCTTCAATTTCCCAACCGGCAGGTTTTAATCGATAACGCGCGTAAATTTCTTTTACTAATAATCGCTGGATGCGTTCCGGCGCATCGCCACGGGCCGCGCGCGTAATCGGCGCAGGCAGGAATGGTTTGAGTAAGGGCAATCGCTCAACTGCGACTTGTAGCGCGGCGGCAGCACCGGCCTTGACGCATGAAGCATGCAATAAGGTTTCGATACCGGTGTCAGGCACATCTTTGTTGGAGATTTTCTTGCTCATTCGCGAAGCATAACCCGAGTCTGTAAACTAAGTAAGCTGATAAAAACTGTCATTTCCGTGCACGCGGGAATGATCTCTTCCTGATTACTCAAAATTTCTCTAAGACTTGCTCCAAGGAAATAAACATGGATTTCGACCGCTACGACCGCATTCGTCCTATTCGTTGGCAAGGTAATCACTTAAGTTTGCTGGATCAACGCTACTTGCCATTCGATGTGGGCTATCTTGATTGCAATGACAGTGCAGCAGTCTGCCAGGCCATCAGGGATTTGGTTGTTCGTGGAGCACCTGCCATAGGAATTGCAGCGGCTTGGGGTGTAGTGTTGGCGAGCCAAAAAATTTCTGCGAGCAATGGTGCTGAAGCATTACAAAAACTCGATGCTAATTTGAATGAACTGAATGCCTCAAGGCCGACTGCGGTAAATCTGATGTGGGCGATTGCCCGGATGCGTCGTGTGCTGGGTAATGCTGGCAGCGATTGGTCGCAAGTAATCGAACAAGAAGCACTTGCCATCGAAACCGAAGACTTGGCTGCCAATCGTTTTATGGGTGTACTAGGTGCGAATTTGATTGAGTCGGGTTCGGGCGTGTTAACCCATTGCAATACCGGTTCACTCGCAACCGCAGGTTTTGGTACCGCCCTGGGCGTGATACGAGCGGGTGTTGCAATGGGCAAAATTGCCAAGGTATACGCCAGTGAAACCCGGCCATGGCTACAAGGAGCGCGCCTGACTGTGTGGGAGCTTTTGCAGGATGGAATTGCGGCCACATTAATTGCAGACGGAGCGGGTGCACATCTGATGAAAACTGGCGCGGTGCAATGGCTGATTGTCGGTGCTGATCGCATTTGTGCCAATGGCGACACCGCCAATAAAATTGGTACTTATCATCATGCCATTGCGGCAAAACATCATGGCGTAAAAGTAATGGTGGTAGCGCCGAGTTCAACCGTCGATATGCAAACGGCGAGTGGCGATTTGATTCACATTGAGGAGCGCGATCCTGCCGAATTATTGTCGAGGAATGGCAAACGCACTGTGGCCGAAGGTGTGCAAGCCTTTAATCCGGTGTTTGATGTGACCCCGGCCGATTTAATCGATGCCATCGTGACTGAAAAAGGTCTGATTGAACGGCCGGATCTGCAAAAAATGACCGATGTTTTTTTACCAAAGTCAAGCGCCTGAGAGCTAGATTCCGTAGGCCTCAAGCCACGCATAAATCTCCATAATCGGTTATAATTTCCTGTCGTTTTAGTCAGTGATTTTCCGGCTGTTTTTCAGCCTGGAAAAGCGCTCGTATTTTAAGGCGTTTCTATAAGTTCATATTTTAAGCAAGACAAGACGCAAGCAAAAAATAATGACGCGCATATAGTTCATATGTAAGGAATTATTTTTTGCTTGTAACGCCGTATTGCAACAAAATATGGATTTATAGATCGCCGTTAGTCAACACGGAAGCCAAATGTCAGATCTCGCAAAAGAAATTATTCCGGTCAATCTTGAAGATGAAATGCGTCGAAGCTAC
>JAYUUM010000219.1:0-25516 GCA_043754555.1 Arenimonas sp.
TCCGTCGCCCGCAAGCGGGCTCCTACACCAACCACCAAAAACCTCTTGCAAGCTTCAAAAAGCTGGGTTATGGTCAAGCAATGACGAACATCAGCACCAGCATTAATAATAATCGACTGCCCACATTTCGGGTCGGCGACTAGCTGCTTTTTGTTCCTAGTTTTCATACGACGGCCCGCCCATCAAGCGGGCCGTTTTTATTTTCGGCGTTTATAAAAGAGAGAAAAACATGTGTTCAATTCTTGGGATTTTTGATTTAACTGCAGGTACTGATTTAGCGGCATTGCGAAGTTTGGCGCTTGCGCAATCAGCCAAGCAAAGGCATCGCGGCCCAGATTGGAGCGGGGTATACACCGACCAGGGCGCAGTACTCGTGCACGAGCGATTGGCGATTGTTGATCCTGCGGGTGGGGCGCAACCATTACGTTCTGCCAATGGCCGTCTGGCTTTGGCAGTGAACGGTGAAATTTATAACCACCGCGATCTTGAACGTGAATTGAAAACGCCTTACGAATTCCAGACCGGTTCGGACTGCGAGGTTATCAATGCGCTTTATGCTCAGGAAGGCGCGGCGTTTTTGTCAAAACTCAATGGTATTTATGCTTTTTGCCTTTGGGATGCCGAACAACAAACGTATTTGATTGCGCGTGATCCGCTTGGCGTTTGTCCCTTATATCAAGGCCGCGATTCACAAGGTCGCTTGTGGATTGCTTCGGAAATGAAAGCCCTGGTAGATGTGTGTGACCAGATCGATGTATTTCCGCCGGGTCATTATCTCGATAGTCGCGAAGGCGTTATCAAACCCTTTTGGCAGCCACAATGGCGCGATTACGAAAAAACCAAGGGCGTGAAAATTTCGAATGAAACATTGCGCAGCAGTTTTGAACAAGCCGTGCATCGCCAGATGATGACTGACGTACCGTATGGCGTATTGTTATCGGGCGGTCTGGATTCGTCGCTGGTCGCCGCTTGTGCGATGCGCTTCGCACGCCAGCGTGTGGAAGAAGACGACAAGACAGAAGCTTGGTGGCCACGCTTGCACTCCTTCGCGATTGGTCTAGAAGGCTCACCGGATTTAGCCGCAGCGCATGTCGCCGCAGAAGCCATTGGGACCATTCATCACAGTTTTAAATATACGGTAGAAGAAGGCATTGATGCGATTCCCGAAGTGATTCGTCATATAGAAACCTATGACGTCACCACCATTCGTGCCTCGACTCCGATGTATTTGCTTGCACGCCGCATCAAGGCGATGGGCGTGAAAATGGTGTTGTCCGGCGAAGGCTCGGATGAAATTTTTGGCGGTTATTTATATTTCCACAAAGCGCCGTCGGCATTTGAATTCCATCAAGAAACCGTACGCAAGATTGACGCTTTGCATTTATTCGATTGCGCTCGCGCGAACAAGGCGATGGCTGCTTGGGGTGTGGAAGCACGCGTGCCCTTTTTAGATCTTGAATTTATCGAGACAGCAATGTCATTCGACGCGGCCGATAAAATGGTGAAATCCGGCGGCATGGAAAAACGCATATTGCGTGAAGCCTTCGACGGTGCATTGCCCGATTCAATTTTATGGCGTCAAAAGGAACAGTTTAGCGATGGCGTCGGTTATGGTTGGATTGATTCATTGAAAGCGTTGGCGGAAAACACTATCAGCGATGGCGAACTTGAATTGGCAAAATCAAGCTACGAAGTCAATCCACCTCAAAGTAAGGAAGCCTTGATGTATCGCCGGATATTCGACACACAATTTCCGAAGGAAGCCTGTGCGAAAACGGTGCCGGGTGGTAAATCGATTGCGTGTTCATCACCCGCCGCGATTGCTTGGGATGCAAGCTTCGCCAATGCTGCCGATCCCTCCGGACGTGCAGTGAAAGGCGTACATGAAAAGGCGTTATGATTTTTGTAGTGGTTAAGACCAGTCGGGCCTTCTAGGCCCGACCGGCCGAACATTAATTTATTTACGCGCTTTCTACCGAATCCACTCGCTGGAAACCACGCGGCAATGAATGACCACGCGATGCACGGGTGCCTTCATAGGCTTGTAGATCACGCCAGCTCAATATCAATTTGCGCGCACCGCAGTACAAGGTCAGTTCACCGCCTTGTCGCACACAGGCAAGTGCAGTCACTTTTTCTTCACCGGATTTCAGTTTTGCCGGTGGAATTTGGATCAGTTTATTGCCTTTGCCTTTGTCGAGCTCAGGCAATTCGCTGATCGGGAATGCCAGCAAATGACCGGCAGAAGTAATCGAAACTACCCAGTCGGTTTTTGCGTCGGTGACCAAAGCAGGCTGCAAAATGCTGGCAGCATCATCGGTATTGATCAATGCCTTGCCGGCTTTGTTACGGGAAATAAAATTCTCGAAACGGGTAACAAAGCCATAGCCAAACGAGGATGCCAATACAAAGCGGGTGTCGTTGTCGGCAACTGCCGCACCGACAAAACTGGCACCTGCCGGTGGCGAGAAGCGACCGGTCAATGGTTCACCATTGCCCCGTGCCGACGGCAAAGAATGCGCCAGTGCCGCGTAGGCACGGCCAGTGGAATCAAGGAAGCCTACATTCTGCGTGCTGCGGCCACGTGCGGCTTGCAATAAGGCGTCGCCATCGCGATAGCTCAAGCTGCCAGCATCGACTTCATGGCCTTTTGCCGAACGAATCCAGCCTTTCGCCGACAACACAATCGTTACCGGTTCGCTGGCGACTAATTCACTTTCGCTGATGGCCTGCGCCGCCTCGCGGTGCACGATAGGCGAACGACGGGCATCACCAAATTTCTTTGCATCAGCCAGTAACTCGTCCTTTACCTGTTTTTTCAGTTTTGCATTGGAGCCAAGAATAATATTAATTTTATCGCGTTCTTTCGCCAGTTCATCTTGCTCGCCGCGAATTTTCATCTCTTCGAGTCGTGCGAGTTGCTTAAGCTTGGTTTCCAGAATGTATTCGGTTTGCAGTTCGCTAAGCTTGAAGCGCTTCATCAAGACTGGTTTGGGCTCGTCTTCGGTACGAATGATGCGAATAACTTCATCCAGATTCAAAAACGCCGTTAAAAAACCTTCGAGTAAATGCAGCCGGCGTTCGACTTTTTCCAGGCGATGTTTCAGGCGCTTACGTACCGTATTGGTGCGGAAGCTGAGCCATTCATTCAAAATGGTTTTCAGATTCTTGACTTGCGGACGGCCATCGACGCCAATGATATTCATATTGACCCGGAAGCTTTTTTCCAGATCGGTGGTGGCAAATAAATGCCCCATCAAGGCATCAACATCCACACGGTTGGAACGTGGAATCAATACCAGGCGGACTGGATTCTCGTGATCGGATTCATCACGCAAGTCTTCCATCCACGGTAATTTCTTCGCCCGCATTTGAGCAGCAATTTGCTCCATTATTTTCGACGGCGACACTTGATACGGCAATGCCGTAATAACAATGTTGGCGTGTTCTTTAATATAAGTAGCTCGAGCACGTACACTGCCGCCACCGGTTTCATACATGGTTTGTAAATCACGCGCCGGAGTAATGATTTCAGCGGTAGTTGGATAATCCGGACCACGCACGTGTTCGCATAGGTCTTTTACGCTGGCATCGGGGTCATCTAATAAACGTACGCAAGCGCTGACAATTTCATTCAAATTATGCGGCGGAATATCGGTCGCCATACCCACGGCAATGCCGGTGGTGCCGTTCAATAATAGATGCGGCAAGCGAGCTGGCAGCCAAGCCGGTTCTTCCAGCGTGCCGTCAAAATTGGGTGTCCAATCAACGGTGCCTTGTTCCAGTTCACCGAGCAGTGCTTCTGCAATCGGTGTGAGTTTGGATTCGGTGTAACGCATGGCGGCAAAGCTGCTCTGGTCGTCGGTCGAACCGAAATTGCCTTGACCTTCAATTAATTGGTAGCGATAAGAAAATGGCTGTGCCATCAAAACCAGTGCGCCGTAACAGGCGCTATCACCATGTGGATGAAATTTACCGATCACATCACCGATGGTACGTGCTGATTTTTTTGGTTTGGCACCGGCATTCAAGCCCAATTCGCTCATCGCATAAATTATGCGTCGTTGTACTGGTTTTAAGCCATCGCCTAGAAAAGGTAGGGCGCGGTCGAGCACCACGTACATCGAATAATCGAGATAGGCTTTTTCAGCGTATTCGCGCAGCGGAATTTGCTCAAAACCATGAAAAGCGGGGCGGACAGGATCGGTCATTGCAAACTCATCAATATGGACCGGTCTATTCTAATGGATTGGCGCTGCAAATTTTCAAAAATTGGTCTTGTGGTTTATGTACTAACCCGTAAAGGTTCTAAGTTTTTCGAGCTATATCCACCAATCAGCCCCCGACAAATCAGGCCTTTATCTAGCCCAATGCCAATGCCGGTAGTGCTTTAGCGCTACGAGCTTCGAGCAAGGATTGGCAGAGTTGTGAAAAATTATCGCCACGTAGAAAATACAAGAGCGTGAGATATTCCTCAAAATCGACACAACGAAAATTGCTTGCGCGATCCGCATCACGCCAGGTAATGGCTTGTCCTGTTCTTCCCTTTCATAGCGTTACTTTCACTGGGAGTAAATAAATAGCTGTTTGTTTTACTTAAGGGGTTTATTTTCCGTTCTGGGTCTCGATTGAAGGATTCAGCGGGAAAAAGTGCAAGCGTCTGGACAGTGCTTAAATTATTCATCCAACCAACTGTCGACTATTACGCCTGGCATCGGGAGGATTTTTTTCAATAATGATTTTAGGATAATTTGTATGACTATTTCAAAGAATGCAATTTTGGCTTGTTTGTCTTTATGCATTGGCATGGCATTGTCGCCAAACGCCAGTGCGGACACTATTGTGACTGATTGGAATGACCAGGCGCTCGAAGCCATCCGGGTCACACGTCCAGGCCCACCGATGGTGGCACGCATGCTTGCAGTGACAAACACCGCCATGTTTGATGCCTGGGCTGCCTATGATAAAAAAGCAGTGGGCACTCGTTTAGGCGGTTCATTACGTCGCCCTGAGTTTGAACACACTAAGTCCAACCGCGAAAAAGCCATTAGCTTTGCTGCCTACCGTGCTTTAGTCGACTTATTTCCTAGCATGAAGCCAAATTTTGATTCTGAGATGGCATCCCATGGCTATAACATCAATGACACATCCACAAATCTAGCAACACCACAAGGCATTGGTAATGTTGCAGCGCAAGCGGTTATTAATTTTCGTCACAATGATGGTTCAAATCAATTGGGAACGTTAAATGGCGGCGCACCTTACAGCGACTACACCGGTTATGTACCCAGAAACACATGGGATTCAATAAGCAATCCAAATGCTTGGCAACCTTTGCGTGTTTCGGATGGTGCGGGCGGTTTCAAAATTCAGAAATTTATCGCACCGCATTGGGGTGCCGTCACACCATTTGCATTAACAGCCCCTGATCAGTTTAGTGTGAAGTCACCAGCCATGTACCCCAATAAAGCCTACATCGAACAAGCAATTGAAGTTGTTTTATATAGCGCATTGCTGACTGAACGCCAAAAAGTGATTGCAGAATACTGGGCAGATGGTCCCTCATCCGAATTACCCCCAGGTCATTGGGCTTTATTTGCAAAAACCGTGTCCAATCGTGATCATCATGGCATCAACAAAGACATGAAAATGTTTTTCTCTTTAACCAATGCGGTACTGGATGCAAGCATAACTACCTGGGATGCAAAGCGGTCCTACGATTACGTGCGGCCAGTTACTGCAATTCATTATCTGTTCAAGGGCAAAAAAATACCCTCATGGGCAGGGCATGGTTTGGGAACCAAGCTCATTAATGGTGAAGACTGGCGCCCTTATCAGGCGAGCACCGTGGTGACGCCACCATTCTCGGAATACTATTCTGGGCATAGTACTTTCAGTGCCGCTTGCGCAGAAGTGCTGAAACGATTTACCGGAAGTGACTACTTTGGTCATTCGGTGACCATTGCTGCAGGCTCATCTGCAGTTGAACCGGGTCTGGTGCCCGCCGCTCCGGTTACCTTGTCATGGTCAACATTTAGTGCCGCTGCCGATGAAGCAGGTATGTCGCGCCGCTACGGCGGTATTCACTTTATCGATGGCGATGTTTCCGGCCGAGTAGTAGGTCGTAAAGTCGGTAAACAGGCTTTTGAAAAAGCGCAGAAATATATTAACGGAACCATTGCTGAGTAATTCAAATAGTGTAATCCCGACCCAGCAGATTCCAAATTTGCTGGGTCTTTTACTATGCGTTCAACGCCCCACCACAGCTTGAACCTTGGCCTGCGGTGCAACCATAACAATGTTGGCCAATGGCAATTTTTAATGGGGCGGGGGTTTCAAGCAGTGAGCTAATATGGCGACGTTCGCCTTCGCCCCCCATCGGCAATTGCAACATTTGATTGAAATCGCAATCGTAAAGATAGCCCTGGTAATCCACACTGATTATATTGCGACACATTACATTCACCAGATTCTCGTCTCGATGTGCGGCAACCAGTGTGCCCATGTAATCGTCATATTTTCCTTTGGACAATAACCAGGAGCCGTAACGCTTGATCGGCATATTGGCTA
Organism: Arenimonas sp.; assembly: GCA_043754555.1. Taxonomy (GTDB): domain Bacteria; phylum Pseudomonadota; class Gammaproteobacteria; order Xanthomonadales; family Xanthomonadaceae; genus Arenimonas. The sequence goes on from JAYUUM010000219.1 coordinate 6,571, forward strand.
TGGCATAAAGTTGATTAAACTCGATACCAAATTGTTCGCTCAGCAGGCGTTTGTAATCGGCCTCCAATTTTTCCTGATTCGGCGGTAGAAAAGCGCCATTGGGGTTATAGACTAAATTTAATTTCAATGTGGAATCTGCTTTGCCATAACCAAGCTTGTTCAATGTTTGCAGTGCTTTGATTGAAGCTTCAAACACGCCATCGCCCCGTTGCTCATCGACATTGGCTTCGGAATAGCAGGGTAGCGAGGCGACTGCTTCAATCTGATGCTGCGCGAGAAATTCGCCAACCCATTCGTAACCGGGTTCTTCCATGATGGTTGGGTTTAAACGATCCATCACATGGATGCCTTGCGCCCGTGCTTGCTCAACAAGCCAGCGAAAATGTGGGTTCATTTCAGGCGTGCCGCCGGTCAAATCAAATATTTTGATATTCAATTTTTTTGCCACTTGCAAAGCTATTTCCATCGTTGCTTTGTCCATCAACTCTTTGCGTTTTGGTCCGGCATTCACATGGCAATGAATGCAGCTAATATTGCATAGATAGCCAAGATTTAATTGGAGCGTGTTTAATTCGCCGCGCTCGATGCTCGGGAATGTGGTGTTTTTTAGTAATGGCCAGGTATCACGCATGTTCGTTGTCCGGAGTTTGTTTAACGTTGCGAAAAGGTTGTGCTAACAAAGCACGGAGATTCTGTTGCGTTTCACCACGAAATTGAGCAAGCCCAATGTTCATAGCTTGATGGCCGTCACGTGGCTGTGCTCGATAACTAGCAAATACGTGGTCCCAGACAGAAAGAATATTGCCGTAATTGCTATCAGTTTCCTCGCGATGCACCGAATGGTGCACACGATGAAAGTCGGGGGTGACGAAAAACAAGCGCAGCAGTTGGTCGAGCTTCAATGGCAGACGGATATTAGCGTGTGTCATCAGCGAAAAACCCAGTAACAAGCATTCATAAAGTATGACGGCAATAACCGACGGTCCCAGCAATACAATTAATCCCAATTTGTAGGCTTTTGAAAGCACAATCTCGAAGGGATGAAAACGCACGCCAAGACTCGCATCAAAAGCCAAGTCGCTGTGATGAACGCGATGCATACGCCACAACCAGGGAAAGATATGAAAAAAACGATGCTGCCAATAAATGGCGAGATCCAGTAATACCAGACACAGGATTATTTCCAGGCCGGCTGGCCAGTGGATGAATTGAAATAATCCCAACCCTTGAGTCTTTGCCCAGAGCGCTAATGCCACCGTTGCCAAAGGAAAAGCCAATTGCGCAGAAACGGTAGAGGTGACTATGAGCCCGATATTGGATAGCCAGCGCTTGCTTTTGTTTGCCGAATGTCGGCGGGCGAAAAAATGTTCCAGGACGTATAGCAAAATTAATAGACCAATAAAAATGCCGAGTTGTAGCCAGGCCCCGATTAAATCGTAACGGGAGCTCGTCATGTCAGTAGCTCGAATTCATAAAACGCTTCAAGCAAAGTGAGTTGTTCGAGCGTTGGGTGTTCAAGTTTTTGCATTTCTCGGTGACATTGGGCCAGATCAGTAGCTTCATCAACATCCGACAAAATTCGTAGATTCAGAATTTCAACATGAGGCGAAAAAGCCAGAACAAAATCACGATAGGTATTAGCCTGGCTATAAGTAACCGATTGCCAGAGCGCGATTGGGAGTTGGTGGTTGCTGCCCACACACCAGAAGCCGCCATCACTGGCAGGACCGAGCACAATACGAAGCTGTTCGTGGTTTAAAAAACTGGCGGCAGCAGCAATATCATCAGCACAAATTTGCGGCGCGTCGGCGCCTATTAACAAACCGAACCCATGCTGGCGAATTAGCATTCGCATCACACGCCCCATGCGTTCGCCCAGCTCTGATTGTTGGTCTTCGGCTTGTGCAAGTCTAGGTAGTGATTGCCAAAGTGGATTTTGCATAGCATCGGTTTCAGCAACCGCCCAATAGGCGTTAATACCGCATTTTATTTGAGCTTGTAGTGCAACACTTTTTACCGCATCCACTGCCAAGCCATACCAAGACTCGCTAGCTGTACCAATGCCTGCCGCGAGCCTGGTCTTTAATGGTGAGTAGCCCGGTGTTTTTACGAAGATGGCAAGTCCGCCACTCATCAGGTTTTTGCCTGTTTTGAAAATTGCCGCGCTTGCCGCCAGGTTTCCCGTAGGTGTAACCGTGTCGTTTTACCCCAGCCATACTTCTTGTATTTACGTGCACTGGTTCGAATGCTGGCACTCAAATACTTAAGCGACACGCCGTTTTTTCGGGCTTTCCAGACAAAGGCATGATCCTCGCCACTGCTTAAATCTTCGCGATAGCCTCCCAATAATTCGAAATAGGCTTTGGAAATCACAAAGCCTTGGTCGCCAAACGGGATACGCAAAAAACGTGAACGAAACCAGACACCGAAACTATTTATGCCCATGCGGCTTGGTCCGTCATTCAAAAAACGCAGTCCGAAGTAAGCCAAGCGGCGTTTTTTGAAATCAAAGTTATCTAGAACAGTTAAACAAAGATTATCCAATCGCGAATCCGCATGTAAAAACCATAGACAAGCATTCTTTGCAGCCATGGCTCCAGCATTCATCTGTGCGGCGCGTCCCGGTGCGCTGCAAATAATTTTGATCGGAAGATCTGTGTTGAACTTCATAGCCTCTAGCTTTTCAGATTCGCTTGCAGCCACTAAAATAATTTCAGCACTTGCCGGTATTTTTTTTAAATCCGACAGCAGGTCTTTCCACGCCATGTCATTGGGGGCAAATGGAATTATGATGCTAATGTGCTGCAAGCTGGACATATCAGCAACAGGCACCAGAGGCTGATGAAGGCGCGGCACCTGCATCGGGTGCACAATCAAATATTCCGTAATGCGTGGTTTTTTCACCTATCACTTCAAAGTGTTTGGCAAAGCGCGATTGACTAATCATATCGGCAGTATTGCCGCAGACCAGCATCGGCTTGTTAATTTCAAAACGGTGATGGTCATCCAGATCAAAGAAAGTTGGGCACTCGGCTATGCCGCCGCGATAGTAAGCAACTTGGCCAAAGTCTTCGCATTTGTCTTCGAGATCTATTTTAAAAGCACGTACTGTTTTGGAAGTAAAACCGACCATGCCAATTTTTGTATTAAGTTCGGCATCATCCACAGTCAATAAGCTACTGGACATAATGCGAGCGTCCTTGCAGCCGATATCGGCCAGCGTGCGGCGGAAATCTTCAACGTACATCGCACCGGACAAACATTCGCCCAGCAGCACCGGGTCATTTCGCAATGCTACTGGAATACGGCGGTCGGCGAATACATCGGAGAAATACAGTTCGCCGCCGGGTTTCAAGACGCGAAAAATTTCCTTAAAGACGCGGGCTTTTTCTGGCGACAAATTCAGCACGCAATTAGACACTACAATATCCACCGAATTGTCAGCAATGCCCAGGGTTGCCAAGTCTTCGATAAAACCTTCATGAAATTCCACATTCGACTTTGTAAAGCCGTAACGCTCTGCGTGCCAAACCTGATGTTTTCTGGCAAGTGCTAATTGTTCTGCCGTCATATCAACGCCAATCACACGGCCGGTTTCGCCAACAAGACGCGAAAGTAGATAAACGTCACGGCCAGTGCCGCAGCCCAAATCGAGCACGGTGCAGCCATTCAATGCGTGGGGGATTGGCGAGCCACAACCATAAAAGCGATCGCGAATTTCTTCATGAATATCCATTACCAGCGGACGGAGATAAACTGGCATGGCCTCGGTAGGGCAGCAAGCGGAAGTTTTCAGATCTTTGCTGGATGACAAGACTTCGCCATAATAATTTTGGATCGAATCCAGTTCGGATGATGGATTTGACATCAGATGTCTCCTGAAACAAGAAGTAGGTTGGCGGCAAGGAAAGCCAATGCTGCAGCAAGTGGTAGTGTACTAATCCACGAGAGCAGGATAGTGAAGATAGTCTTCAGCTGGCCGCGGCCATTGCCTGCCGCCAGACCAAAAAGTGCTCCGCAACTGACATGAGTAGTGGATACTGGAAGACCATATTTTGAAGCTAAAATAACCAAGCTCGAAGTCACAATATTAGCTGACAAGCCTTCGTTGTGGGTCATCCCTGTAATGTCTTCAGACATGGTCTTTGCGACCCGTCGAGCAGTAAGAATGCCGCCAACGACCATCGCCATACCAATGGCAATAGCAGAAGAAAAACCTGCCAAGCCACTAACGATTAAAATGGCAGCCATTTTAGGTGTGTCATTCAAGCCGCGCGCAAAACAGACGCTAGCGCCACTCAAGCAGTGAATAAAATCGAAAACCTTTGATGTCGGCAAACGGACAACGGCATTGTGAGTAATCGGCGGACAGCTTGCCTGGGTGCCAATGTTAAGTGCAACGGAAGTGCTTGCCAATGAATTTCCCGTGGGTAAAATCTCGGTTTCGCATACACACAGTTCCTGTTTTGCGACGGCAGGCTTATCCAGTCTGCGCATTAAAGGCGCCAAAAAAAGACAAAGCACAATAGCGATCAGTGGCGATAGCATGAGCGGCAGAAAAAAAGTTTTTCCCAAAACTGAAACATTCAGCGCTTCGGGAGCAAGGGCAAATCCCGCCCCCAATAAACCGCCCACTAACGCATGTGTTGTCGAAACCGGAAGTCCGAAGCGAGTTGCCAACGCGATGGTAATTGCAGCGCCAGCACTAACGGCGGTAATGAATAAACTCGATTGCACAATGGTATCGGGGACCAGACCTTTACCACCGAAAGCAGTGATCAATGCCCCTGCAAGAAATATGGATGCGAGTGCGCCGAGAGCCGTGCTGATACTCGCCAGCCAAAGGGCCTTGCGGTAATCCAATACCTTCGAGCCCAGCAGGGTGGCAACACCTTTTAGATTGTCATTTCCGCCGTTGACGAAGGCGAGAGCAAGGCTGAAAAAAATGGCGATTGCAAATAGCATCATCGAGTCCTGTTTAATAACCAATCGTATTCAAGAAATTCAATATTGATTTGCTTGTTGGCGAGTCTGGTTTTTTCCGACTGCGTCATGCCTAAGGACCCTGCATAACGTGCCAGGAACTCATGCTGACTCTTTGCACTTTTGCCTTTTTCGAAGTCTTCGCCATACCACTTGAAAATACTCGACAGCAGAAGCGTATCCTTGGATTTGTCGAAGCGATTGCGGGTACGATCCGATAAAAATCGTTTTGTTTGATCTTCCAGCTGGGCATCCAGATTGTTCGACTTGAAGGCCTCTGGTCGCAGGGCGGGGCAACCTATAGAGGCGCAATTGGCGGCAAAATGAATTCTTGGCTCATCGAAATTTTTGCTGCCGCGTAACAATTTATGCTCGACATCATCCAGGCTTCTTTTCTTTCCCAACAGATTGAAAAAAGGTTTTGACCAGGGTGAGCCGAATAGACTGCCAAGATCCTTGATGGATTTTATGTCTGGATACTTGGTGAGAATAAGATCAACGGTATAGGCGTTATAGGCATTGAGCAGGAAGGCTCGTTGTTCGTTGATTGTCCACGCTTTGAACTCGGATTCGCTAACGGCGGAAGTTTTAGCGAGGTAGGTTTTGAGTTCAGCTTTATCGTTTTTGAAGCCCGCGTAATCTACGGTCGATGTAGTCCCCGTTGAATTCCATGCAACATGCTTGGCGAGTAATGCATTCCAAGCTACGTGTTTATGGTCAAAGGCGAATTGTGCATTTGCATTGGCGCTAACCATTGCAAGCAGGAATAACATCAGTAGTCGTTTCACAATTAAGCCCTGCGCCAAGCAAAGAATTTTTGGGCCCGACGCAATAACGCTTGTGGCGCATTGGCTCGTTTCCAGTTACCAGCCACATATTTATTGGCTTCAGCCATGGTGGGATAGATATGAATGGTGCCAAGCAATTTATTCAGTCCGATATTCCATTTCATTGCGAGTACGAATTCGGCCAGTAAATCGCCGGCATGGGCGCCGACAATTGTGGCGCCTAGAATTTTGTCTTTGCCCGGGGCGGTCAATACTTTTACAAAGCCATGATCGTTGCCATCGGCAATCGCACGATCAAGATCGTCAATGCCGTAACGCGTCACTTCTACGGTGATGTTCTTCTGTTTGGCTTCATCTTCCGACAGCCCAACTCTTGCTACTTCGGGGTCAGTAAAGGTCGCCCAGGGAATTACCCGGTAATCGGCCTTAAAGCTCCAAAATGGCGCCAGCAAGGCATTAACCGAGGCGTACCATGCCTGATGTGCGGCAACATGGGTAAACTGATAAGGACCGGTGGCATCGCCACAAACATAGATATTGGGATAATTGGTTTGCATTAATTCGTTGGCTTCGATAGTTCCGTTTTTATTTAATGTAATGCCCAGTTCCTGTAAGCCAAAGCCTTCGGTATTGGCGACGCGACCTAGCGCCAGCAATATCTTATCGAAGCTAATACGTACTTCTTTGCCATCAAACTCACAGACAAGCACTCCGCCATCCGCTTCTTTCTCAACGCGAAGCGCTTTGTGAGAAACTGCAATGCTTATGCCTTCATCTGCAAATTGCTGCATGACTTCATTGGCGGCATCGGCGTCTTCGCGCGGCATTAGTCGCGGTGCCATTTCAACCTGTGTGACTTGCGAGCCAAAGCGGGCGAAGCATTGTGCTAGCTCACAACCAATTGGACCGCCGCCAAGCACCACCAAACGCTTAGGTAACTCACGAAGATTCCAGACATTGTCACTGGTTAAATAATCGACTTCAGCCAATCCAGGAATTTTAGGAACTAAAGGTCGGGCGCCGGTGGCCAAAACAATACTGCGCGTCGTCAGACGCTTTCCGTTCACTTCAACTTCCCAGGGAGATACAATTTTTGCTTCGCCCTGAATACAATCAACACCCAGTTCGGTGTAGCGCGCTACTGAATCATGCGGCTCTATTTTGTTGACGACGTTTTGAACGCGTTCCATTACATCCGAAAAAGTAAATTGTGCCTTACACTTTTCGATGCCATATTTTTTGCTATTGCTTGCCTCATGCAATAATTTGGCCGAACGAATAAATGCTTTAGAGGGCACGCAGCCGGTATTCAAGCAGTCGCCGCCCATTTTATGTTTTTCAATCAAGGCTACTTTGGCTTTTATGGCAGCACCAATATAAGTGGTCACCAATCCGGCTGAACCTGCACCAATGGCGATCACGTTGTACTCGAATTTGGCCGGCCTTTTGTAAGCACGATAGACCTTGCGCGATACCAGCCAGCTGCTGAATTTGCGCATAGTCAAGGGAAGCACGCTGAGCACAAAAAAGGCACCGATAATGCCTGGCGAAATAATGTCGCTTGGGCTCTTTATACTAGCCAACTGCGTGCCAACATAGACATAAGCGACCGTACCCGGAAACATGCCAAGTTGGCTGACGCCGTAAAAAGTGCGACCTTTCAGGCTTGTCAGACCCATCAATAAATTGACGATGAAAAAAGGTACGGCGGGTACCAGGCGCAGAGTTAATAGATAAAAAATACCGTCTTTTTGAATACCTTTTTCTATTGACTCGAGCTGTGCTCCAAATTTTCTGGTGACAGCATCGCGAAACATGAAACGTGCACCCAAGAATGCGAAATAGGCTCCGATGCTGCTAGCAAACGAAGCCACCACAGTGCCATTGACTAATCCGAAGATTGCACCGCCCGCAATGGTGAGTATTCCTGCACCAGGAATGGACAAGGCAGCAGCGACAACGTAGATCACAAAAAATATCGCAATCGATAGCCAGAAGTGCTCAGTGACGATTCCGGTCAGATTTGCCTGTTGCGATTTCAGATAATCAAAGGTGAGGTACTTGTCCAAGCCAAAATAGAAAAAGGCAATAAAGACTGCTAGGAAAATAATTCCAAGTCCTAATTTCGCATGATTTTTCCCTGATGCCATTAGATAAACCTTTATTAATTTGTTGTGAGCAGCATGACATAGCCTGCTCCTGAACCTAGCTTTCAGACTTAAAGAGCTAGCCTAGAGCCAAAAGGGTTCAAATAATCTGTAATTAAGGCCTATGAACCCAAAAGCGGCAAAAAAAACGCTAAGCTATGGCCATCGAATAAAGTGGAGTACTGGCAAATGGAATCAATTAGCATTGTCGGCATCGTACTGATTGTCATTGCCGCATTACTTCTCAAAAAAATCGTTGGATTTATGTTCAAATCCCTGATGTTTCTGGTCTTGCTGGCAGGCGTGTATTTTTTCTTGGGCCCTTATTTCGGCTTGCCAGTGCCGACTTTTTGAGTATGGTGGACACCGTCCAGCGTATTCGAATCTCAGCCGTAGGGTGGGCACTGCCCACCATATCTATATTTCAGTCGTAATGTGGGCACAGCTCACCATGCTTACTTCTCAGAAAATACTGACACGTTTGTCAGATAAGCCCTACATTTTTCTTTGACTGAAAAATTCATACTCCAAGCGTAGGGTGGGCACCGCCACCAAAACGAAATTAATAATGTCTAAATATATTCGTGCTTATTCACCAGGCGCTTGTTATTTCTTTACGGTCGTCACTCATCAGCGGCAAAGGATATTGACTGAAGCCCCGAGCAGAGAGTTTTTACGGATTGCTATCAAGCAAGTGCAATCCGAATATCCATTCGCTATTGATGCTTGGGTTTTGATGCCAGACCATATGCACTGCATGTGGACTTTGCCAGCAGGGGACGCTGATTACTCAAAGCGATGGGGGCTTATTAAAGCTGGCTTTTCTAAACAGATAAACACGTTTTCTAATGGGCCTGTAATCAGAAGCGCATCTCGTGAAAAACGTAGAGAATCGACCGTGTGGCAAAGACGTTTTTGGGAGCATCGGATCCGTGACCAAGAAGATTTTAATTGTCATATTGATTACATACATTGGAATCCGATGAAACATGGGTTGGTCAAACGCGCTATAGATTGGCCATATTCTTCTTTTCAACGCTGTTTAAGGGAGGGTATTTATGCTGCGGATTGGGGCGTAAGTGAAAATGAATTTAATCGCCAAAATTTTGGTGAGTTGGGTTGAAGTTCATATCAAGTTGTACTGGCGATAACATGGTGGGGTTTCGGTGGGCGGTGCCCACCCTACGTAGCGTTCGATTAAGTGGGCAGTGCCTACGCCCTACAAAAGAACTTCTTCCTGTTGCTGTTGCAGCGACCACATAGTGGCGTAATGGGAATTGGCGGCTAATAAATTTGCATGGGTGCCGCGTTCGATAATCTTGCCGGCATCGAGCACGATAATTTCATCGGCATCCATAATCGTTGAAAGACGATGGGCAATCATCAAAGTCGTGCGACCGACGGCAATTCGATCAAGCTCGGTTTGGATAGCACGTTCGCTCGCCGAATCCAACGCCGAAGTGGCCTCATCAAAAATCATGATCGGCGGATTTTTCAATAAGGCACGCGCAATGGCGACGCGTTGTTTCTCGCCACCTGATAATTTCAAGCCACGCTCACCTACCGAGCTTTCATAGCCATCGGGCAGGGTGGTAATAAATTTGTGCAGTTGTGCCGCTTTGGCTGCGGACTCCACTTCTTCATCGCTAGATGCGGGTTTGCCGTAACGAATGTTGTAGCGAATATCGTCATTAAACAGCACGGTGTCCTGAGGCACGATGCCAATGCAGGCACGGACCGAATCCTGGGTAAGTTCGCGAACGTCTTTACCATTTATGCGAATGGCACCTTCGCCAACATCATAGAAACGATAGAGCAAACGCGAGAGTGTGGATTTTCCGCTACCGGAATGTCCAACAATGGCTAAAGTTTTTCCGGGGTCAATCTTGAAACTGATGCCATGCAAAATTTCACGGCGTGGGTCATAAGAAAAACGTACATTATCAAATTCAACACTCGCTTGATTTGTGTTGAGAGCTATTGCGTTTGGCGAATCTTTCACTTCCTGGTCTTCATCCAGTAATCCAAACAAACGATCAATATTGGTCAAGGCTTGTTTTACTTCACGATACATCATGCCCAAATAATTCAGGGGGGCCGATAGCTGCAAAAGATAAGCATTCACCAGCACCAAATCGCCGATACTCATGCTGCCGTCAACAACGCCTTGTGCCGCGCGCCACATCATAGCCGTCACACCCAAGGCAACAATCGCACTTTGGCTGACATTCAACACGGCAAGCGTCTTCAAGCTCTTGACAGTCGCTTCTTCCATTTGCTGCAAGCTAACGTCATACCTTGCGGCTTCGAGTTTTTCATTGTTGAAATATTTGACGGTTTCAAAATTCAGTAGTGAATCGACTGCACGTGAACTGGCTTGGGTGTCAGCTTCCATTGCGGCGCGATAAAAACGTGTGCGCCATTCGGTAACTTTAATCGTCCAGATAACGTAGGCAGCCAAGGTGATCAACGTAATAATTGCAAAGCCAATATCGTAGGCAATTACCAACACGATAGTTACCATGGCAACTTCAAGAATAGTCGGGAAAATCGTGTAAAGCGTCCAATCCAATAAGTCGGAAATTGCGCTGCCACCACGTTCAACGTCACGTGACACACCACCAGTTTTACGATTCAAATGGAAACGCAAAGATAAATTATGCAAGTGGCGAAATACTTGCAGCATAACCGTACGGGCACTGCGCGCCATGACCCGGGCAAATACAATTTGCCGCAGTTCGGTAAATATGGTGATTGAAATCCGCGCCAAGCCATACGCCATTAATAAGGCGACCGGAAAAACCAATACGCTTTTCTGGATGTTCATATCATCAACGATATGTTTCATTACCCAGGGCAAACTCAGGTTCGCCAGCTTGGCAAGAACCAGGCAGAACAATGCTAACCCAATACGCAGCGAATAGGGTTTCAAGAAGGGCAGCAGACTTTTTAATACCGCAGAAATATTGCGTTCTTTAAAAGCATTGTTGGGAGCAATTTCGGGGGTGGCACTCATTGGCGGCAACGACTTTTTTTAAGATATGGGGCGTGGGCTGGTAAACTCAAGTAATGATTATCGAGCATTTAAACATTTCGCGCAGAAGGCTTGCTTTAATTCTAGGCGCATTGGCCATGTTGGGGCCGTTTTCGATCGACACGATTTTTCCGGCATTTGCGGTTATGGAAAATGCACTTCATGTCGATAAAGTCGTGATGCAGCAAACCATCAGCATGTACTTGCTGGGTTATGCGGCGATGTCGCTGTTTCATGGGCCTTTGTCCGATGCATTGGGCCGCAAGCCAGTTATTCTGGCTGGTATTGTTATTTTTACATTGGCATCGATCGCTTGCGCGCTTTCGACTTCGATGACGCAAATGCTGATCTTCCGGGTCATTCAAGGCTTGTCTGCCGGTGTTGGCCTGATTGTGGGCCGTGCCATTGTGCGCGATGCGCTTGATGGTGATGACGCACAACGCCTAATGAGTAATATCTCGATGATATTTGGTGTCGCACCTGCCATTGCTCCGATTATAGGCGGCTGGATTTTAGGTTGGAGTAATTGGCAGGCAATTTTCTGGTTCTTGTCGGCCTTTAGTTTGATTTTATTATTTGCCACGGCGTTTACCTTGCCCGAGAGTCATCCGGTCGAAAAACGTTTGCCGTTAAATGTAAAAGCGCTTACTCAAGCTTATAAAAGCATTATCGTGAATCGTCGTTTCCGCTTACTGGCCTTGGCGGGCACGGCAAACTTTGGCGCCTTGTTTCTTTACATAACCTCGGCACCCGCATTCGTGCTCGACATGTTGAAACTCAACGAACAGCAATTTGGTTATTTCTTTGTGCCGACGATTGCAGGGATGGTGTTAGGAGCATTCTTCAGTGGTCGCGCCGCCGGAAAAATGTCGGGTGTTCGCTTGGCAAATATCGGTTTCCTGTTTTGTGGAATTTCCGCCGCATTCAATATCGCCTATAATTTTTTTGTTACGGATATCACTTTGCCATGGGCCGTGATTCCGATGGTATTAAGTGCGTTTGGTGTCGCGTTGGTTTTCCCTATTCTGACCATCGTCATTCTGGATATGTATCCTCATCAACGAGGTACCGCATCGTCCATGCAGGCCTTTGTCGGCTTGCTGTCGAACGCCATTATCGCCGGTGTACTGTCGCCCATCTTGAGCGATAACGGACTGCATCTGGCACTTGCCGCAGGCGCTTTTAGCCTAGTGGCGTACGTGCTATGGCTTTGGTATTTGGCGCATGCCGATAAGCTTCCACAAGCATGTAAGGATGCAGAAAATCACGAGCCGATCGATGAGATGTGAGATGGCGTTCACAAAGTAAAACTATATCTACTATCGTGGGTCTGCAATAAAAAACTAATTTGGCGCCATCTCGACATACAACCAGGCTTTTGCTTTCAACCAATCACGGCGTACGGTGCGGTCACTAATGCCCAAGGCCTGTGCGGTTTCTTCTTCGTTATAGCCGGCAAAAAAACGGCATTCGACAACTTGTGCCAGACGTGGATCAAGCGCTTGAAGGCGAGTGAGGGCTTCATCGACAAGAATCACTTCGTCATCGGAACCGGCCGGTACCCGTTCAGCGGCCGATAGGGTGTCAGGTGTCATGCCACCGCCGCGTTTTTCTGCGTAGTGTTCACGTGCTGAATCCACCAGAACTTGCCGCATCGCTATGGCGGCGGCACGCAGAAAATGTTGGCGGTCGTTCCAGCCCTCCACTTTATGCAGTTTCAACCAGGTTTCATTAATGAGCGCGGTGGTTTGCAGGGTGGGGGCGTTACCTAAACGCCAGCGTTCAAGACTCGCTACTTTTTTGAGCTCGGCATAAAGCTCCTGCACTAGCGTGTTTGAAGACTCTCGTCGTGGTAGGTCAGCGGCCGTCATGGGCCGAGTCTAACAAATTTAAGCACTTTTTCTGCCATCAATGTCCGGATTTTTTGCCCTTGCACGATAAGCCTGCAAATGGGCAATAAAGCCTGCGTACCGGAGCTATGCAATGAAACCCCTGACTCGTCTTAAACGCCGTAAAAATCTAGTGTACGCCTTCATAGCGCTGGCATTAGGTTCACCGGTGGCGCATGCCGATGTATTCGATGACGCCTGGGCTTGTGCGGTTGCAGTGAAAGAAGGAACGGTCGATGCCGCGATCATCGGCGGCAAGGCGCTTAAGTTTATTGCTACCAAACCCGATTGTGTCACCCGTTTGGGAACTCCAGCCACTGCCGCGCCGATTGGTGTCGTGGTAGGCCTAGCCAATATCGGAGTGCTACCGAAATCTCAACCTAGTTGCAGTGGCAAGCTTTATGGCACCGCGGCAAAACCTGTCGCAATGGCGCTCGATGCAACATTGGGCGAGCTTGGGGTATTGGAGGGTGATGCAAAAGCGATGTTGGTGAAAATTGCTTCCGATGGGACGGCTGGTGCATTGCTGGCAGAAATTCCCGGCATGGATTTTGTAGCCGGTTCATTGACCTGCGGCTGCGATTTAGTCGATGCCGGGCTGAGTACCGAGACCATCGAAAAAGTATTGAATACCGCCGACAACATAGGCGATAAATGTGGTGGCCCAGTTTGGGATGCGGCCAAAGAAGTTGCCGGAGCAGTGGTGAATTTTGCCGGTGATGCAGCGGAAGAAGGTATTCGCCAGGTGTCCAATCTGGGTGATGCCATCGCTGGGCAAACCAAGCACGTGCCTTACCTGACCTATTACAACAACGAATGGGCGCCTAAGGTGGAGTTTTATGCAACACATGAATTCAATAACCCGAACGCATGGCATGGTAATAAAGTATGGATGCAAGTCTGGGAACCCTGCGTCAAATATTTCGATAAGCATACGCAATCGGAAGATACCGCCCAAGTGACTTGCGACAATATGCGTTCAGGCGGCCATTTGTTTCCAAAAAAATATTTCGGCCATGAGTTATTTCAACGAGTTTTCGAATATGAAGCTTCGGTGCTGGTGAATGCCGAGCGTGAAAAAGCCTATGCGGAATTTGCCGATATAAAGTCGGGTGCTATGCCGAAAGATATTACCGATAGTCTGTGCTACGCCGACCAAGCCACAAAACTCCATTCATTGCTGCCAGCGATGAGAAAACAGGCCATCGATGCCGTCTTCGGCATTCCGAAAAAAGAAAAGAGCCATAACGGTCTTAAAGTGTTGCCCAATTCTCCGCCAGCATTATGGGCTGCCGATACCTTTGGCGCTTATGTATTCACCTATTTCCCCGAAGTGGATGCAGGCCAATTTCACGCTGATGCAGCAAAAGCAGTGCAGCTGGCATTGGCCGATTTCAACGCCGAGGAAAAAGTACGCGCAAAGCTCAAAGATCTGGTCCAGGATTACTACCGCAAAGGCTCGGTTTGCATCGCTACCACTGACAAAAACCAAGCGAAGCTTAACAGCCTGCTTAGCCAGTGCCCGACACAAAGTTGCAAAGACACAATAAGAAGCGACTACCAGGTCTGCCGCAGTGATTTTGAAACGTGGCATAAAGAAAACAAGAGTTCGCTCATATCCACCGAATATTCCTACAACAAATCTTTGTTGCAAAGTGAAGCCCCTGTTCGCGAAGGCGTTTGTCTTTCGGAAGCAGAACATACCCTGGCAACTGAAAAAAATGCCAAAGCGGTGGAAAGCATGGTGGACCAATGCACAAAGTCCGTTCCGAAAGAAAAACTGGAAAAAGACTATGCGACTTGTGCTGCCGCAGAGGAAACCTGGTATGAAAAAAACCGCCCAATAGATGGAAAATTCACTCAGGAATATGTGGGAAAAATAAACGAAGGATGGAAGGGTTTTAATGATGCCTGCCTTGATGCGGCGAAGAATACATTCAAGTCTTGTCGTTTGACCATCAATGACTCGTCTGCGAAAAGACCTGGCACTGTCGAAGTTCCAAATGCCCGGGATGGCGGACTAATCGATTCAAGCGAACGCTTGCGTGAACGCGAACCGATTCAGCGTCGGGACGAGCGAGTTCCAAAGACAGAAACGGCAGCGGAATTACGTCGCCGCAAGGAAGCTTCATCGCGTGAGCCTTTGAGCCAACGCGACCCGCTGAAAGGTCTTGATGAGCGCGTTCCAAGGACAGAGAGCTCAACAGAGTCGCGTCGTGGCACTGCAAACGATGAACCACGCTTCTCGCGTGAACCTCTGACTAATCGCGAACCGATCCAGCGCATTGACGATCGGGTTCTCACTGCCGAGCCAACCAGCGAATCGCGTCGTCAACTATCACGAGAAGAATTACGCCGAGCACGTGAGTCTATGCGTCAAGATCAAATACCTACCGCAGATAGCGCAGCGGTAGAAGCAAGACGAAGAGCCGCTGCTGACGCACGTGCAGCGCGCGATCAGAGTGTTGGTACCGGTGCAGTAAGTAGAGATGTGGTGGTACCGGTAGTCGCACCTGTTACCGATGCCGATTTGCCGGGTTGTTACGTGTTGAGTAGAACCGAGAGCTCACGTTACTACGGCTGCAGAAATACTACTGCTTTCGACAACTGTTTGGTCGTGGTGAAGCGCGACAGCAGCGTTACCTGCAAACTTGTATCGAAAGATTGATTTTCAAACCAATATTAATTTTGAAGGAAACATCGCCATGAATTGCCCTGATTTTCAAAAATTTATTCTACTGTCTGCGTTAATGCTTTTGCCTTTTGCATCCACCGCTTATGCCGATGGCAGCAAGCCTTACGTCGATCGTTCGGAAACCACCCGCGATCTTGAAGCCCAAGGCGTTTCTGCCAAAGCCCGCAAACACTCGGTCACGGTGTATGAAGTACGTTCGGAAGTGGCCGAGATCAATGTGCGGGCCGCCACCGATATGTTCACTACGGCGCTGATAAAGTCACGTCGCTTTCGCGTGATGGAGCGTAGCCGACTCGCTGCTGGCGTAGGCAAGGAACGTGAGTTGAATGAAGACGGCATTACTACGGGAGATGCTGGCGGCTACAAGCTGGCAGGAGCCGGTTATATTTTTGAGGCGGCAATATCGGAAGCCAATCTTGGCGCTGAAGAATCCGAAAGCAACACCGGCATTGGTGGCATGAATGTTGGCAGTGGAAAAATTACCGATGTTATCGGCATGGATATTCGCGTGATTGATGCATCCACTGGTGAAATTGTGGATGCCATTAACGTGCGAAAAAAATTACAGACCAAAGGCTCGTCGGTTTCCGGCGTAGGTAATTTGATTGATAGCGCATTGTCATTCAGCGGAAAAAGCGGCTTAGGAGTAATGACCCCGGAACATTCCAGTAGCAAAACCCAACGTGAAAGCGTTGATCAGGCCATACGCGCCCTCATTGAACTCGCCGTCGCCGAGCTCGCAAAAAGTTCCGCACAATGGTGATGGCATTCGATCATGGGAGGGGCGTAAGCCCCGAAAACGGTCAGATAATTCGAGGCTCGCCCCTGCGGTGATACACCCTATACGTGCTTATTCTCTTGTGCGAGCTGGTTCGCCAGCGCTTGAGTCGCGTCGAATCTCGTCAACTAGTAGTCATTCGCACTTATTGACCTTCGCGCCTAACGGGCGCTCCCACAGTTGGATATTGTCTTTTACTACTGTCCGGTTTTTTGCTCGTCTTCCGATACATCTTTCATAGGGCTGTTGTAGCTCGCAAACCGGAGAATTTATATGTCATCACTCACTCGTTTTATTTGTCTTACGATGTTTTTGCTTGCCGCACTGGTGTCGCCTGTTTATGCGGCCGTTGATGCAGCCGACTTGCCAGACGGTACCGATGTAAAAGGTAGCAGCGACCATCCCTTAATCCAGCGCTTCAAGGGTTCCAGTATTCGCTTTATGGAAAAGAAAGCGTTTTCGGAATTGTTAATCGCATTAAGTAATGCCCGAATCGACAATCCAAAAACTCGCACGGTGGAAGGCGTCAGCACCACGCTGGTGTATGTGATGCCCAAGGACGTATCCACGTTGGAAGCCATTCGTGGTTATCAAGAGGAGTTGGCGAAATTAGGAACCGTGCAAGTCCTGTTCCAAGGGGTGAATTCGGGTTCTCGTCAGGAGCTGGATAATTTTATCGACGACTTCATGAAAAATACCTACGGACAGGAAAGCAAGGGTAGCAAATGGATGTCCTGGAACAAGGAATATCGTTACGCCGCATTGCAAGTCAAGCGCCCGGAAGGCGATATGTTTGTCACTATTTATGCCGGCATGAATGCCAGAACCTCGGGCGGTGATTACTACACCGTTCCTGAAGAACGCGTTGCGGTTCGGCTTGACATCATCGAACCCAAACCCCGCGTTGCACGCATGGTCACGGTCACATCGACAGAAATGTCGACAGAGCTGACCAAGAATGGTCGCATAGCACTTTATGGCATTCTTTTTGACACCGCAAAAGCGGATGTAAAGCCAGAATCAAAAGCGTCTCTCGTGGAGATTGCCAAGTTGATGAAGGCTGATCCTAAATTGCGCTTGATGGTTGTTGGCCATACCGATACCCAAGGTTTGTTTGAAGCCAATCGCGATCTTTCAACGCGTCGTGCGAAAGCTGTCGTGTTGGCACTAACTACCCAATATGGTGCCGATGCGAAACGTCTGCAAAGTTTTGGCGCATCGTTCGCAGCGCCGGTGGCCACGAATGTCAGTGAAGCAGGGCGAGCAAAAAATCGCCGTGTCGAACTTGTGGCTTACTGAGTACAACATCATGTTGCGACCATCTTTCATGCTCTTGATGCTGCTGGCGGTGCTTCCCGCCAGCGCTGCTGAGCCGGTTCGAATTCCAATAGTAAAAGGTATGGTTGAAGTTGCAGCCAACTACACAAAAAAAGGCGATATAGAACAAATCATGACGATTACCGATGCCACGCAAGAATATGTGGATTTCAGTGATCGATTTCGTGAGTCAAAAGACGGCAAGCAGAAGATAGAAACTCGAGTCCGTCGTGTGCGACGCGTTGACCTAGCTGCCTCCAATAAAATGAACTGGGTCTTTCAACCGGGTGATGCACTCATGTTTCCTGGCGCGACTTTATCTCATGTTTCGGCAGTCACATTGAATCAACTGAAAACTCAGACGAAAGTGCCGATGGTGATCGGCACCCTTATTCGTGATGACAACATGACAGCATTTGATGAATTGGCAGATGATTTCCCTGCATTTAGTAGTATCGCATCGGGTAGAAAATATTTTCGCGGCAACTTCGAGCGTGTAGGTAAAACAACGGTACCGATCAGGATTTTACTCAATGGGAAATCGGTGAGTTTGCCCACCGTGCATGCAAAGGGTTTATTTACCGTAGCGGGAGATAGCACCAATGTTGAAATTTGGGTGCTGGACGATGCTTCAAATCCGATGATTTTGCGTATCGGTGGAGATGGTGGCAATAGGCATACAATTCGCATCGATTACCCAAGCAAACAGCCGCAAGCGGCTGCTTTACAAATCGCGCTAGCCAGTGGTGCTTGTCGCGCAGAATTGAACGGCATTTATTTTGATTTCGCTAAAGCCACCTTACTTCCGCAATCTGCACCGGCTTTACGTGCGGTGGCTGACTTGATGACGAAAAACCCGGGCTGGAACTTACGTATTGAAGGCCATACCGACAATGTCGGTAGCGCAAGCTACAACCTGGATTTATCGAAGCGTCGTGCAGCTGCTGTCACTGCTGCATTAACGACGCAATACAAATTACAAGCAACCCGACTGAATGCCAATGGTTTCGGCGCTACTAAACCTGTTGCAAAAAACGACACGCTGGAGGGGCGCGCAGCCAATCGTCGCGTCGAGCTGGCTCGTACTTGCCCCTAACTTATTCAACAATGAAGGTCATTATCATGAAAAATACTATGCTAAAAATTTTAGCGGCCGCACTAATGCTTGCAACGATTAGTGCATGTAATGACAAAGGCACCTCATCGGGTGAAAGCACTGCCATCAGCACCGATGGAATGACGGACTCCGCCGATCTCGCCGCGGCTGATCTTGCAAAAACGCCTGACCCGCAAGATCCATGTCGTTTGCTTGAAC
>JAYUUM010000220.1:0-8292 GCA_043754555.1 Arenimonas sp.
GCCAAACAAATGCGAGGTGTGCTCAGCTTCAATCAGTGCACTCCAGCCATCGTGTACGGCAGTGCGATAACCCAAACGAACTCTCAGCGTATTGGCCTGTGCATTTTCAACGAAGGCCGCATCATCGACTGTCTCGATTCGCCAACGGGCATCGAAGTATAGTTTTCCTTCAGAAGCTGGTTTGGCCAGAGTTTCTGCCGCCAGCAAAGGTGCCGTGAGCATTGCAAGACTAACAGCATTGACGATTAGTAATTTCCTAAACATTTCAAACTCCCTGAAGGACTTGAGATAGTTTGAACGCCTTGGAAATTGCCGCTATGACTTGAATCAAGTTGACATGCTTTTGTAGGAGCGCCTTTAGGCACGAAAAATACCGCCATGTCAGTCGCGCTAACGGACGCTACTACGCGATGACAGCTCGCGCCTGAAGGCGCTCCTACGGGATAAGCGAGCTGCAACCCAAAACCGTGAGGCTGCGATGCAAGAGTGGAATAGCACTCAACCACGGCGCGAATAAAGTCACAAGCCCGGCACTGGCAATGACAGCACTGCCGAGCATTCGATTTTTAGGTTTCACCAATAGTCCACCCAAACGCACGCCGCTCCAACTCAAAGTAGTCATGGCAGGTAAGGTACCCAATCCGAAAAAAAACATGATCAAACTGCCTTGTAACGGACTGGCGCTTAACCAGGCAGCGATTAGCATGGTGCCACTGAGTCCACAGGGTAAAAACCCCCAAAGAAAACCTTGCGACAGCATACGCAGGCTGGGATTTTTTGGAAGATGCTGCTGCAAGGGTTGTATAAAACGCCAGAGCCATTGATTGGGTTTGTTTAGCCAGGCAAATTTTGCTTTCGTGTCCAATAAACGCAATGCCACCAGTAGCAACACTACGCCAACGGCCGCACGCGCCATAATGCTCAAGGTTTCAATCGGTAATAATTGAATGAAACCGGTACTGATACAGCCCACCACTAGACCTGCGAATGCGTAAGCAAGCACACGCGATGAATTCAATATCAGTGCATTCCTAAATGGATTGGTTTTTACTTGTGCTGGAACCGCCGTTGCGATGCCGCCGCACATCAATACGCAATGGGTACTGCCGAGCAATCCGCTCAGAAACGCTGCGCTGAGTAGAATGAGATCAATCGGCATCGTTCTTGCTCGTTTGATTGCCGACCTCGGTCTCCGATGCCAGAATATCAAGTGCTGCGGATTCAAGATTTTCAAATTGATTGCTGCGAATTGCCCAGACAAAAACACCAATCGCAATTAATAGAAAAATAAATGAAATCGGAATAAGAATGAGCAGAATGGTCATCAGAGCACCGAGATCTTTCGTAATCGGAGTGCATTCAGTGAAACCAGCAGAGACGAGCTCACCATGCCCAGAGCTGCGAGACCCGGGTGGATCAAACCCATGGCTGTAACGGGAATGCTAATGGCGTTGTAGAGTAATGCCCAAGTCAAATTTTGCTTGATGATGTGCTGTGTTTTAAGAGCAATATTGCGTGCGTATAAAATTCGATCCAGTTTTTCACCACAAATAATCATATCGGCCGAGCGTTGTGCAATAGCCGCACCGCCACTCATAGCAATCGACACATCAGCGCTTGCCAGCACCAAAGCGTCATTGATGCCATCACCGACCATGGCGACGGTATGGTTTTCCGATTGCAATTTTTTAACATAGTCCTGTTTTTGTTCGGGACTTTGCCTTGCCAATGAATAGACTATGCCTAGCTCGTGAGCAAGCTCAGACACTTTGGATTCTGCATCACCACTGATTATGTGCACTTGCAGGCCGGCATCCTGCAAAGCAGCAACGGTTTCCTTTGCGTCTGTGCGGGTATTATCCTTTAATGAAAAACTTGCGAAGGCATGCTCGCCGTCGCCGAGCCAAAGACGGCCATCATCGATTTTGTCTGCAACGAAATCGGCCCGGCCAATGCGATATTGTCGATGATTGATAAGACCTTGAACGCCTTTGCTTGGAATCAGTTGTACGTTTTCTGCCTGCAACTTAGTTTGCTCGGGAAATGCCGAAGTGAGAGGGTGCAGACTGTTATTTTCCAATGCACAGGCAATAGCCAATGCACCGGCGGCATCCTCAACATAATATTGTTCATCACTACGGATGATTTTTCCTTGCGTCAGGGTGCCAGTTTTATCAAACACAACGGTATCGACTTTGGCGAGTTTTATTAAGCTATCGTTGTTAAAACTCAATATGCCAATTTTCGCCAAGGCACTTTGCGCGCTGGCAAAAGCGGCAGGCAAGGCGAGGGCGAGGGCACAGGGACAGCTTACAACCAGCACAGCGAGAGCAATTTCAAAGGCGCGCAACGAACCCTGCTGCTGCCAATAGAAATACACCATCGTGGCGATTAACAAAATGCCAAGCACAAAATATCGCGCGATGCGTTCGGCGTAATGGCTGACACCGGATTTTTTCAATTGCGCCAATTCGACTCGATATAGCAATTGAGATAGCTGGGTGTCGCGGCCGATTTGACTTACCTGCATACGGCAGGACTGCAAACTACCGATGCTGCCAGCGAATACAAAATCACCTTTATTTTTTAGGACAGGCTGGGCCTCACCGGTCAATAAGCTTTCATCGAATGACGCCATGTCACTTATCAAATAGCCATCGGCAGCGACCGACTCACCAGGGCTGATCAATAAAGTATCGGTTTGTTTGATTTGGTCAGCGGGAATTGCGAATTGTTTTTCATCACGGATAACTTGCGCCAGATAAGGTTGTGCTCTTGCTAAAGCATCAGACTGTTCTGAAGCCACTTGCCGTGTGCGATATTCCAGAAAACGTGCGATCAATAAAAACAGGACAAACATGACCGCGGCGTCATACCAGACATGTTCGCCACCAATTAGCGTTTGATAAAAACTACCGAAATAGGCCAAGAGAATTGAACTGGCAGCGAGCACGTCCATTCCCAATGTGTTTTGTTTGAGCTCATTCAACATTCCCTTGATAAAAGGCATGCCGCTGTAAAAAACCACCGGCGTAGCCGTCACAAAACACAGCCAGCGAAACAAATCACGGGTTCCTATTGACATGGCATTCGCCGTGTCGAGATACAAAGCTTCGGCAAACATCATGGTTTGCATGGCGACTAAAGCTGCCAAACCGATGCGCAGTAAAAGCTGTTTTCTCTCCGTACTCCGTGATTGTTCCAATTGACTGCCACGCGTCAAAAAAGCACGATAACCCAAACGTTGCAGACAAGTAATAAGCTGAGAAAGCGGTGTTGTCGTTTGCTGCCAACGTAGATGCAATCGTCCAGTGACGGCATTGACACTGACTTCGCTGACTCCTGCTTGTTTGCTTAAAGCTCGATCAATTAACCAGGCGCAGGCAGCGCAATGCATGCCTTGTACGGAGATAATAATGTCCTGACTGCCATCCGGCTGGTCGCTATCACGAGAATGGAGCGCGAGCGTGTCTGGATGATCCCATGCGCTTAAATCAACGGCGTCAGCACTAGCTTGCGGTGCTTGTTGCGTGCGTAGATCGTAATAATCCGATAGCCCGGCGTCGCTGATCCATTGCGTGGCCGCACTGCAGCCGGCACAGCAAAATGCCTGCAGTTTTCCATGAATCGTTTCTTGTACAAGATCGCCCTTGATTGCCTGGCCGCAATGAAAGCACAGACAATTTACCTTGCGTTGAACAGGGGATTCAAGATGATTAAAAATCGCATTCATGGTAGCTGCACCGATGCACGTAATTCAGCGGTATTCGATTGCCTGTGAAGTCGTCCAACTAAGCGCCATTGCGTGTTTGAATCGGAAAGTTGTAATAGCCAGTCATTATTTTTATTGACCGCGGCATTGCTGACAAAATTATCACCTTGTTTGCGCAGCGTTAGTCGAATGTCTTGTGTTTTATCAATCGGATGCTGTAGATCGAGAATCAATGCTTTATTGCTTAATTGTTTCTTGCTTGAAATCACCCAATAGCCATCAGCAATATTCAAGCGTGCCGTCAACATCGCACGTGCAGCAGTTTCATCTGCGCTAAGGTCACTCTGCTGCACTTGCGCCATGCGGGTAACTGGCATATTCACCACGTCGGTGGCGTTTGCGAGGCCCGCAATATGCAAGGTGTAAATGCCGGCAATCACGGTCAAGAAAGGGATGCCGAGCATTAGCCATACCATGGGTTCCTTGCTGGCACTCCTGATAGTCATGGTGAATCTACAGGTGCAAGAAAGCGGCTTTCTTCGATCACCGTAACGCTGCCGTCGGCACGTTCCAGTACAAAGCGAACATCCGCGCGTCCTTTGATCTCGCCTTGTTTGGCGACCAGCGTTACAGCCAGTGTTTGCACTTCTTCAGCGGCCAGTGAAAACTCGCGTACGTGATTATCGATTGAAACGGCAGCATCGGACTCAATACGAAATTTATAAACTTGCGAATCAACCGCTTTATTTATCAATCGCAGGGTATAAGAGTTTTCGATATCGCCTTGGCTATTAATGCGATAGAGCTGCTTGTCACGCATAACATCAACAATTAGCGGGCTGCGTTGTGCGATCCCAACAGCGAAGGTGACAAGCATGCCTAATAAGAGGAAGCCATATATGAAAATGCGCGGACGCAGTACGCGACCCGGTTTTCCTTCTAACTGATGTTGCGTGGTGTAACGAATTAATCCGTGCGGATAATCAAGTTTATCCATGATCGAATTGCAGGCATCAATGCAGGCGCCGCAGGCGATGCATTCGTATTGCAGACCCTCACGAATATCAATGCCGGTTGGGCAAACTTGAACGCATAGCGTGCAATCGATGCAATCCCCTAACTCTTCCATTACAGGCTTTGTATCATCGGCGATAAACGGTACAAATCCCTTTTCGTTGAGTTTGCTAACCGGTAGCAAGCCACGCGCACGCTCCAATACACTGGCAAGGCTGCCTTTGCGACGCGACCCGCGGGTTTCGCCACGCAAACTGTCATAGGCAATAATCAGGGTGTTGCGATCAAACATTGCACCTTGAAAGCGAGCATACGGACACATGTATTTACAAACTTGCTCGCGCAAAAAGCCGGCATTGCCCCAGGTAGCAAGCGAGTAAAACAGCACCCAGAATAATTCCCAACCGCTCCATGCGTACGGAAATACGCGATCTGCCAATTCTTTTATCGGCGTGAAGTAGCCGACAAAGGTAAAGCCGGTCCACAACGCTAATATCAGCCATAAGCCGTGCTTGCCGAATTTGCGAAAAACTTTATTTAAGTTCCAGTTGCTCGCATCGAGCTTCATACGCTGGTTGCGATCCCCCTCGAGTTTTTGTTCGATCCAAAGAAAGGCTTCTGTCCATACCGTTTGCGGGCAGGCATAACCACACCATAAGCGGCCCGCTAAAGCAGTAAAGAAAAACAATGCCAAGCCTGCCATGATGAGTAGCAAGGCTAAAAAAATAAAATCCTGTGGCCAAAACACCAGATCAAAAATATAAAACTTGCGTGCCGGCAAATCCCACAGCACCGCTTGTCGATCATCCCAGGACAACCAAGCCACGCCATAATAAAGTCCCAGCAGTACCAGCAATGCCAGCCTTTGCAAACGTTGATAACGGCCTTTTATTTCACGCGGATAAATTTTCTTTTCCGACACGTACAACGGACCGTCATCCAGCAAATGCGCAGCGATCTGCTTATTCACTAAGGTTCCTTGGGCAACGGCTTATTGAAACGACTCGCGGGCCTGAGCAAAATCCAGGTAAATAAACTAGCGCTAGCCGTCGCAAGCCAGAACATGAAAAAGCCAATCGTGTAGCCGGCTTCGCGATTGATATGGAAATTGATAAAGCTAATATCACGAAGTTGCAGGGGGTCAATAAAGGCAAAGAACACCATGGTTGCCACACCGGCGGCGAAAAAAGACGGCCACAAGATCGCACCCACTAGTTGAATCATGGGGCGAGGCGGATGGTCCACGCCTTCAGAAATGCTCATGATCAATGCGCTTTCTCAGCTACGGTACTTTCAGCCAGTTTTTTCTGATCATGCGAAACCGACCATACGTATGCACCGACCAGACGAATTTGTGTATCCGATAAAATGCCTTTATGCGCCGGCATGTGGCCATTTCGGCCCTCACGAACGGAATGTTTTAGCGTCTCGAATTCATTGCCGTATAACCAGATATCATCGGTTAAATTGGGTGCGCCAATCGCTGGATTGCCTTTGCCTTCAACGCCATGACAGGCAGCGCAAATACCATCGAAGCGTTTCTTTCCCGCTGCCGCGAGTGTGTCACTTACCTGCATGCCAGAAAGACTTTGCACATACACCACGACTTCAGAAATGCCGGTTTCGCTTTCCATCACATTTCCGAGTGCCGGCATGGCGGCTTGGCGGCCTCCACGTAAAGTGGTCAAGATGTCTTCCGGAGTATTCGGCCATTGCCAATCGTTGTCCGTCAGGTTGGGAAAGCCGCGCGCACCACGCGCGTCCGAACCATGACACATTGCACAATTATTGATAAAAATTCGCTTGCCAGTGGTCAGTGCCTTGGTGTCTTGCGCGATGACATTGATTGGTTCATTTTGAAATTTGGCAAAGCTTTTCGCCAACTTCAGGTCGGCCGCTTTTTTCTCGATATCATGTTGCTTTCTTGAGCTCCACTGACCTTTGCCTTCAAACGAACCCAACCCCGGAAACCAAAACAAGTAGGGAATCGCAAACAAAATGGTCAGGTAGAACAAATTGATCCACCAACGCGGCAGTGGGTTGTTATATTCCGTTAGATCACCATCCCATACATGACCGGTTGTGTGAGTAGCGGTGCTATCGCTAGGCTTACGCTTGGCGGTCCACCACAGAAGCCATAAGCAAGCGATAATATTGAATACTACAAAACCAATAATGTAGACAGACCAGGCAACGCTCATGGCACGACCTCGTTGTCATTTTCGAGCGGAATATTGGCGGCGTCCTGAAATTCGTTTTTACGTTTGCTGCTATAGGCCCACGCGGTTCCTGCAATAAAGGCAAGCAGTAAAACCAAACTTACAATCCCGGAAATCATCTTATTCTCCCTTTGGCGCGTGTTTACCCAAGCCCTGTAAATAGGCGACAACAGCGTCTTGTTCGGTTTTATTTGACACTTGCTCGGCAGCGGTTTCGATGTCTGCCTTGGAATAAGGATCACCCAAAGTTTTGAGTGCCTGCATGCGGCCAATAATTTCTTCCGCATTCACCGTGTTTTTCGCCAACCACGGATAACCCGGCATATTCGATTCTGGAACCACATCACGGGGATTATCCAAATGCACGCGATGCCAATCATCGGAATAGCGGCCGCCGACACGCGCTAAATCCGGACCGGTACGTTTGCTGCCCCATTGAAATGGCCGGTCATATACTGACTCGCCTGCCAACGAATAATGACCATAGCGCTCGGTTTCAAAACGCAATGTCCGAATCATTTGTGAATGACAGTTGTAACAACCTTCGCGTATATAAATATCTCGACCTGCCAATTCAAGCGCAGGGTAGGGCTTCACACCCGGCAGAGGTTTGATCGTTTCGGCTTGATACATCAAAGGGACAATTTCAATCAAGCCGCCAAACGAAATAACGATCGCAATCAAAACCGCCATCAAGCCCACATTGGTTTCTATTTTTTCATGGCTCATAGTGTTCTCTTAGGCGTGCTGAATTTCGGCAGGTGGAATCAACACCGGGTTGGCATACGGGGTTTTCGCCATTCGGAAGGTCTTGATCATATTGATCACCATCAACACCATGCCGATGATTACCAGCAAGCCGCCACAAAAACGAATGAAATAATAGGGATAGGTGAATTTGAGAATTTCGACGAATGCGTAAGTGAGCGTGCCGTCTTCATTGGTAGCGCGGCTCATCAAGCCTTGGCCAATACCTGAAATCCACATCGATACGGTGTACAGCACCACGCCCATGGTATGGGTCCAAAAGTGATAGTCCATCAATTTTGTCGATGCCATTTCTTTCAGCCCCAAACAAAACGGTATCAACATATAAATCGAGCCAATTGAAATCATCGCAACCCAGCCAAGCGCGCCGGAATGGACATGACCAATGGTCCAGTCGGTGTAATGACTAAGTGCATTCACCGTTTTTATTGACATCATCGGACCTTCAAAGGTACTCATGCCGTAGAAGGACAACGACACAATTAAGAACTTCAGAATCGGATCGGTACGCAATTTGTGCCAGACACCCGACAGCGTCATCATGCCGTTGATCATGCCGCCCCAACTTGGTGCCAGCAG
>JAYUUM010000221.1:0-8278 GCA_043754555.1 Arenimonas sp.
CAAGCCAGTCAACTTGCGTTTCCGGCTATAAATCAAAGTGGCGATACCGCGTGATACCGCAACAGCGGTGTACATCGAGGTCAAAATACCAATGATGAGTGTGATACCAAAACCACTGATCGGACCCGAACCAAATACCGCCATTGCGATGCCTGCTAACAATGCGGTGAGGTTGGCATCGGCAATAGTGCCAGTTGCTTTGTCATAGCCCGCCGCAATACTGGCCAGTGGCGTATTGCCGAGGCGTAATTCCTCTCGAATACGTTCGTTGATTAGTACGTTGGCATCCACCGACATACCCACGGTCAATGCGATACCAGCAAAGCCCGGCAAGGTCATGGTTGCTTCAAAGACCGACAGTATCGCCACTACCATCAACAAGTTCAGCAGCAATGCCAAGTTGGTAATAACGCCAAATGTCTTGTAATAAATAATGAAAAACACCAACACAAACACAAAGGAGAACACTACCGCTTGCACACCCCGCTTCACGTTTTCAGCGCCAAGACTAGGACCGACAATGCGTTCTGCCACAATGTCCACGGGTGCCGCGAGTGAGCCAGATTTTAATTGTTCGGATAGTTTTTTGGCTTCGACCGGGTCTAAGCCGCTTGTAATAAACGCATTGCTAAAAGTACCGTTAATGGTGGCAGTATTGATCACGAACTCTTCTGTCACCGAACCGCGTACAGCTTTGCCGTCGATAATACGAGTGGTAGGTTTGCGCTCGATATACACCACCGCCATCGGCTTACCTACATTGCGCTGGGTGTGGGCGAACATACGCTTGCCGCCTGCTGCATTGAGTTTGATTTCAACCGCCGGCGTGCCCGATTTTGGATCGGTAGTGGGTGCAGCATTGACTAACTGATCGCCGGAAACAATCACCCGTTTGGACAACAAAACCGGAATATTCGGATCAGACGGATTTTGTTTGCGCATGTAATAAACACGCGAACCCAATGGTGGAACAACATCGTCATTCATCGCACCGAAGGCGTCGCCTTCAACAACCGCGCGGTACTCCAGTGTCGCTGTCGCACCCAGTAATTCTTTGGCGCGCGCTGTGTCTTGAATGCCTGGTAACTGCACGATAATACGGTCATTGCCTTGACGCTGAATAATAGGCTCGCCCAGAGTCGCCATGCGATTTCTGATGGTGATAATGTTTTTATCAATCGCATCAGTCGCAATGTTACTAATTTCCGCCGGGGTAACGGTAGCGCTAATACTTAAGGCATCGTCGCCAGCTTTGATAGACAGTACCTGGAAAGTAGACTTCAGCAGATTGAGAGCTTTGTTCTTAGCCGGCTCGTCATTAAAAACAACTCTTATCTCGTTAGCGGTATTGGAAACATCCGAGTAGGCAATTTTATTGTCTTTTAAAGCAGTGCCAATTTCTTCGGCGTATATTCCAATACGTTTTTCTTTGGCGGCAGCTTGGTCTACCTGCAGCAGAAAATGCACACCGCCACGTAAATCGAGTCCCAGTGTCATTGGCTTTGCACCAATCTTGGCTAACCAGGCTGGAGCAGTCGAAGACAAATTCATAGCCGAGTTATATTCAGCGCCCAATTCAGGCCGCAAAATATCCGCAGCCTTGAGCTGGGTATCGTTGTCACCCAGGCGCACCATCACATTGTCGCCTTCGAGCGCAACACTTTTGTAAGTCACATTTTGTGCTTTCAAAAGTGTTTGCACACGAGTTACCAGGGCAGCATCGACCGGTGTTTTTCCTGCCGCTGCCACCTGAACTGAAGGGTCTTGTGGAAAAATATTCGGCAAGGCATACAAAGTACTGAGCAACAACACAATAACGATCAGTGTGTATTTCCAACGGGCAAATTCAAGCATGGAACACCATAAAGGCCATTAGGCCAGCAGTAGAACGAATGGGGAAATTAAGCAGACTTCAGCGTGCCTTTCGGCAACACGGCACTAATCGCATTTTTTTGTAATTTGATTTTGGTGTTTTCAGCGATTTCTACAGTGATGAAATTGTCGCCAATATCATCAACACGGCCGGCAATGCCACCACTGGTGATCACTTCGTCACCCTTGCTTAATTTGGTAATCAGTTCTTTATGTTCTTTTTGGCGCTTCATTTGTGGTCGGATCATCAAGAACCACATTACGACAAACATGACGGCAATCATGATCAATGGACCAAAACCACCGCCGGCAGGCGCTGCAGCTGATTGTGCGGCGGCAGGGGAAATAAAGAAATCAAGCAAGGACATAGTTTTTCTCGTTGGTAATTCGTATCAAAGCGGGCAATTATGCCAGAGCGACCGGGTTAGCGCATCGATAACACATTGGTTTAGGGGATTTGGGCTCCCTATTAACGGTTTTCAAGCCGCCTAAGGGCATAAAATTCGTTCCGGAACTCGTCAAAACGGCCTAATTCTATCGCTGCACGTATTTCTCTCATTAATTGCTGGTAGTAATGCAAGTTGTGAATAGTGGCGAGCATGGAAGCTAGAATTTCATTGCAGCGGTCTAAATGTCGCAAATACGCGCGTGTATAGCCGGTACGGCAGGTGTAACAGGTGCAGCCGGGTTCAATCGGTTGCACGTCTTTTTCATACTGGGCGTTGCGAATGCGTACCTGACCGAAATGCGTGAAGTAATGGCCATTACGCGCGTTGCGTGTCGGCATGACGCAATCGAACATGTCGATACCGCGAGCGACCGCTTCGACGATATCTTCGGGCTTGCCAACTCCCATTAAATAACGGGGTTTGTCATCCGGCAATTGCGGACAAATGGCTTCAAGTGTACGTTCACGTTCATCCGCCGGCTCACCGACCGCCAACCCACCAACAGCATACCCATCGAAATCCAGCTGCTTTAAACCATCGGCAGACTGGGTGCGTAATTGAGGATACACGCCGCCCTGCACAATGCCGAATAAGGCAGCATCATTACCTTCATGGGCTTTTTTTGAACGCTCGGCCCAACGCAAACTCAGCTCCATCGATTTTTTCGCGACAATTTCGGTCGCCGGATACGGCGTGCATTCATCGAAAATCATCACGATGTCCGAGTTCAACACTTTTTGAATATGCATGCTTTCTTCAGGACCAAGAAATACTTTGGCGCCGTCAGTGGGCGATGCAAAAGTCACGCCCTGTTCGGTAATTTTGCGCCGCTTGGCCAGTGAAAAAACCTGGAAGCCACCGGAGTCTGTAAGAATGGGCTTATCCCACTTACAAAAATCATGCAGGCCTTCATGAGCTGCAATAACTTCCAGACCTGGCCGTAAATACAAATGAAAAGTGTTGCCCAGAATGATTTCGGCGCCAATTTCTTTTAGTGTTTCCGGCAACATGGCTTTCACCGTGCCATAGGTGCCGACTGGCATAAAAGCAGGTGTTTCAACAGTGCCTCGCGGAAAATGCAAACGGCCGCGCCGTGCTTTTCCGTTGCTGGAAAATTTTTCAAAGCGCATGCGACTCATGGCTCAATCTCGTTATTATTTTTCGTGGTTTGTGGGTATAACAACATGGCGTCGCCATAAGAAAAAAATCGATAGCGCTGCTCGATAGCGTGTTGGTACGCCGCCAAAATACGTTCGCGACCGCTAAAGGCCGATACCAGCATCATTAAAGTGCTTTCCGGCAAATGAAAATTGGTGATCATCGCGTCGACCGATTTAACCTTGACGCCGGGGAAAATAAAAATTTGGGTGTCATCGGCATAGGGCCTTACTTCGCCGTCGCGATACGCGGTTTCCAACGCACGAACCACGGTGGTGCCAACGGCGATAACTCTACCGCCCCGCGTGCGCGTCTTTGCAATCTGCGAACATAGTTCCGCGCCAACATTCAGCCATTCGCGATGCATGGTGTGCTCAGCAATGGTTTCGGCGCGCATGGGCTGAAAGGTACCAGCACCGACATGCAAAGTAATATGACCGAACTCCACCCCCATCGCTTTCATACTTGCCAACAGGTCTTCATCAAAATGCAAGCCCGCTGTTGGCGCAGCAACGGCGCCGGGTTGTTTGGCAAATACGGTTTGATAACGCACATCGTCGGTAATGTCGGCATCGCGTTGAATATACGGCGGCAAAGGCATGCGCCCGGCACGCAATAATACTTTTTCGGGGGGTTCGGTGGTCTCAAAACGCAGACGATAAAATTCACCGTCGCGTCCGAGCACGGTAATTACAGTACCTTCATCCAATATAATTTTCGAATCTGGTTTCGGTGATTTACTTGCGCCAACCTGCGCGCGAACTTCATGACCACTGGTGATTCGCTCGAGCAATATTTCGACACGACCGCCCGACTCTTTTTGTCCGTACAAGCGCGCCGGAATCACCCGGGTATCATTGAATATCAATAAATCTCCCGAACGCAGAAACTCAGGCAAGTCGCGCACCGTTTTATCGATGAAGGCGTCCTGATCGTTCGGCGCCACCAACAAGCGGCTAGCAGAACGCTGTGCCAGCGGGAACTGTGCAATAAGCTCGGGTGGCAAATCGAAATAGAAGTCCGTTTTTTTCATCAGGGGTCTCGTCGGGGTCGCGTATTGTAGCGACTTCTGCGTAGGAGACCGCTTGCGGGCGACTTATCGGGCCCAAGGGCCCTCCTACAAGGGGGTTATATCGGCCATTTTGGCATGCTAAAATGGCCTTCTACTTATTGATTTGCTTGGAAATATTTGCGCGGGCAGCCCCTGCGCATTTTTCTTTTTTCAGTAAATCCATCGTCGCCGCTGGAGTAACTCATGAACGTTCTCGATATTCTCAAACCCCTACGCGCCCGTGCCGGTGCCGTTCGTACGAATGGCCTGGATGACGCCACCTTGCTTCGTTTGAGCTCACAATTCCCCCAGATTGCTGAAGCAGCACAAGCAGCGGCTGATTTATTTGTCGAATTCCAATCGGAATTCGCCGAACTCATTGATGCCGACGAACAGGAACAAATTAATGCCACTCAAGCAGGTTTCGTAAATTTTTATAATGATGACGCCGTTAGCCCTTATGTGGCGGTGGCAGCACGTGGCCCTTGGGTTATTACCCTGAAAGGTCGTGTACTGCATGATTCCGGCGGCTACGGCATGCTCGGTTTTGGTCATGCGCCAGCGAACGTAATCGACACCATGAGCAAGCCTCAAGTCATGGCCAATGTAATGTCACCAAGTCTGTCGCATTTGCGCGTTGCGCGCGCACTGCGCAAAGAAATCGGCCACACCCGCGGCGCCTGCCCTTTCGTGAAATTTTTGGCACTAAACTCGGGCTCTGAATCTGTATCGCTGGCTGGGCGAATTGCTGACGTGAACACAAAACTCCATACAGATGCGGGCGGTCGCCATGCCGGTAAACGCGTCAAACGTATCGCCATGAAGGGTGCATTTCACGGCCGCACAGAATTACCTATGTTGTATTCCGATTCTTCTCGCAAGGCCTATGCCGAGAACCTTGCTAGCTGGAAACATCACGAAAGCCAGCTCATTACGATCGAACCTTATTCCATCGATGCGCTAAAACAAGCATTCGCCGATGCCAACAGCAATGGCTGGTACATCGAAGCGATGTTTTTAGAACCGGTAATGGGCGAAGGCGACCCAGGTCGTTCGCTACCGCCAGCGTTTTATGCCGCGGCCCGGGAGCTAACCAAAGCTCACGGAACTTTATTATTGATCGATTCGATCCAAGCCGGTCTGCGGGCACACGGCGTGTTGTCAATTGTTGATTATCCAGGCTTTGAAGGTTTGGAAGCACCGGATATGGAAACCTATTCCAAAGCATTGAACGGCGGCCAGTATCCGCTCTCCATTCTTGGTGTTAATGAGCGTGCTGCCGGTTTATATCGCAAAGGTATTTACGGCAATACGATGACCAGTAATCCGCGTGCGATGGATATTGCTTCGACCGTGCTGGGATCTCTCACGCCTGAAATTCGTGCCAATATTCGCGGCAAAGGCCTGGAAGTATTGGAAAAACTCAACAAGCTCAAAGACGAACTCGGTGGTTTGATTACCAAGGTACAGGGCACCGGTTTGTTGTTTAGTTGCGAATTGGATCCAAGTTATAAATGCTATGGCGTGAACTCCACAGAAGAATTTATGCGTGAACGTGGGATCGGCGTGATTCATGGCGGCGTTAACTCTCTGCGCTTCACTCCGCATTTTGGTATTACATCGGCTGAAATTGATTTAGTGATCGAACATGTGCGCTTTGCACTATTGAACGGCCCACGCAAGGTGCTGGATAAAGCAGAAGCTGCTTAATAAATGTTCGCGTAGGAGCGGTGTAAGCTGCGAAAATCGTTAAGCATTCGCGGCTCACACCGCTCCTACAACACCCAATAAAAAAGCCGGATCGCTCCGGCTTTTTTTTTGATTGCCGAACAAGATCAGGCAAACGGATCTTGTAAAATAATATTGGCATCGCGGTCTGGGCCGGTCGATACCATTGCCAGTGGACAGCCGACCAATTCTTCTAGCGAACGCAAATAGGCACGTGCCGCTGGTGGTAACTTTGCAAATTCGGTAATGCCTGCGGTCGATTCGGTCCAACCCGGAAATTCCAGGTACACCGGCTCGCAAGATTCCCAACCATCGGCATCCAGCGGTGCGTATTCGGTTTCTTTGCCGCGATATTTGTACGCGATGCACATTTTCAACGATGGCATACCATCAAGAATGTCGAGCTTAGTGATGCATAGACCCGAAATGCCATTAATCGCGACAGCGCGTTTAAGCGCCACGATATCAATCCAGCCGCAACGACGTGGGCGGCCGGTAGTTGCGCCGAATTCCTGTCCGCGTTTGCGAATGTCTTCGCCGGTTTCATCATGCAGTTCGGTCGGAAATGGACCACCACCCACGCGGGTTGCATAAGCCTTGGCGATGCCCAACACGTAATCGATAGCATTCGCTCCCACGCCAGTGCCGGCATAAGCGCCACCCACCGTGGTATTGGACGAAGTCACGTAGGGATAAGTACCGTGATCGATATCGAGCAAGGAGCCTTGGGCGCCTTCAAATAAAACCCGCTTACCTTCTTTGCGCAATTGATGCAGCATTCCGGCAACGTCACTTACCATCGGTTTTACATAGGTGCCGAATTCAAGTGCTTCATCCAGCGTTTGCTGAAAATCAACTGCATCAACACCCAGATATTTGGTCAAAACAAAATTGTGATAATCAAGCACGCTGCGTAATTTTTCTGCGAGCTCAACGGGATAATTCAAATCCGAAATACGCACGCCGCGGCGTGCCACTTTGTCTTCATACGCGGGGCCAATGCCTCGGCCCGTAGTGCCGATGGCTTTACCGCCGGCCGCTTTTTCACGGGCCTGGTCCAAAGCAATGTGGTACGGCATGATCAGCGGAGTAGCCGGACTAATTTTTAAACGCGAACGCACGTCGATACCAGTGGCTTCGAGTTCGGCGATTTCTTTTTTCAAGGCTGCTGGCGATAACACTACGCCGTTGCCAATCAAGCAGAGTGTATCGGCACGCAAAATACCGGAGGGAATCAAATGCAGCACGGTTTTCTTGCCGCCAATCACCAAGGTGTGGCCGGCGTTATGACCACCTTGAAAGCGCACGACTGCACCAATTTTCTCGGTAAGCAAATCGACGATCTTGCCTTTGCCTTCATCGCCCCATTGAGCGCCCAACACCACTACTGACTGACCCATAAAAATCTCCGATGTGCTTTACATGATTCGTCGGTAGGAGCGCCTTCAGGCGCGACATACCCCGCCAGATCTTTCGCGCCTAAAGGCGCTCCTACAAAAATCCCAATAAAAAAAGCCGATGGATGGCCCCCGGCTTTGTGAAATTATCCTTTAATTTGTCGGCTTTTGCAGGTTTTATTTTTAACGATCAACCGCCGCGTATGAAATACAGCGCTATCAAGCCTGCGATCAACATAAACCCGCCAATGGCACTTAGTTGGCGCTCGGGCTGGGGTAGTAACTGCGCGACCATCTGCTTCCAGGCTTTTGGGGCTGCGAACAGCAGTAGCCCTTCCAAGATCAATACAAATGCCAGCGCAGCCAGTAAATCAGCCCATAGCATCCTTATTTACGCTGGTTACCGAAGTATTTTAGAAACTCGGAATCCGGGTCGAGCACCATCACGGTTTTACCGTCCGACATGGTGGCGCGATAGGCCTCCATGCTGCGATAAAAACCATAAAACTCGGCGTCCTGGTTGTACGCGTTAGCGGAAACCTCTGATGCGACGGCATCGCCTTCGCCTCGCAAGGTCTGCGCGTCGCGCTCGGCGTTTGCCAGGATCACCTGGCTATCGCGGT
>JAYUUM010000222.1:0-25380 GCA_043754555.1 Arenimonas sp.
GCCTGTCCTGCGGCAACATAGTTGGATAAATCATTATTATCGTGCGCTTGTGCAGGCCGCGCCACAAGTTGGCGATGACCCATACCGCCTGCCTTTGACGATGATAAAGAAGCGATCTTGTTTTCATCATTTGCGTGCAATTGGGATTGATCGACAACCGACGAATCGGAATTCGTGGTGCCATCCTTCGATGCGTCCTGCGCAATCGCCATTGTCACCAGATACGCTGCAAAACAAGCAACCAACAGCAGCGCCAACAATTTATAGAACAGCACCAAACGCGGACCATGAGATTCGTGTTCGGTAATTCGCACGCCATCGCCGCTTTTATCAAACGGCGAGGCGTGTTTTTTTTCGGAATCATTCATCGATTCGTTTTAATGCATCAAAGTTAAGGCGAGGCCGGAGCATACTGTGACAATGACCAACCCATGCGCTCATGACCGTACTGGTTCCAGATCGGGCTCTTGCCATTGGTGAAGGACGTGTAACGCGGTGCGCCGCTTCCTGTAGTACCGCCCCAGAGCCCTGCAGAAACGGTGCCGCCCGTGTAGGTCGGATGGGTGTCGTCAGACTGAATGTAATCATAGCTGCTCGTTGATGATACGAAGTGGGTGTTGGCATCGCGCACCGTAGAACGAAGCGTTGACGAAATGCGGTTAACGTAACTCGCTTCGCTTTCACCGACAACATATTTCAAGGCATCCGAATCAATCGCACCGTCGCCATTACTGTCGTAATCGGCGCCCATGTACTCGGCAAAATTATCTGCGCACTTGAAACCTTTCTGGCTGGCGTAGGTACACATCCAATAGTTCATGGTAGCAATAGCCGGCAAGAACTTGTCACGCAAATTCACCTTGGCGCCGGTGCTTGGATCGTTGCACGAGCTCTGCACATTGTCGGCGTTGTAACCGGGATAGTGAAGGTTGCCGACAATCTTCAATTTGGTGCCAGAGTATGCGTTCGCATTGATGAAATTCATCGCCGCCGCAACATTGGTCTTGCAATTATTGATTGCCGTAGTTATCACATTGTAATTGCAGGTGCCGGTCTGGCCCTTGAAACTCGAGCGCGCCTGCAAGCCATCATTGCCACACATTTCAAATGTGACAACACGAGTGGATGCCGCTTGCATATAGGATTTTTCTGCGACGATTTTATTATTGTAAACATCGGAAGCTACTGCACCCGATTTTGCTCGCCGCACATTCTCGACATCGGTGTTCCAAAGTGCCGACAAGTATTCGGATTCAACGGTGGTCCCGGCATACTTTGCAGCATTCGAGGTAGAACCGTTGTAACCGGCATAAATTGAATCGCCATATGCCACGACGCGATACTTAGCGGTGGTGCCCGAGCGATCAATGGTCCAGGAAACATTCTGGTTGAGTGTGCTGGCCATGGCCTGCGAACTTACTGCGAGCAGTGCGATGGTTGGGAATAGAGAACACGCGATCTTACCGAAACGGATAGTCATTACTGCTTCCTTCAATTAGGTGTGTACGAGCAAAAGCCGAGGGGCTTCGGACTAACGATAACAACAACCTTGAACGGCAATAACCGATGTACGGGCGTCCCCTTGCCGAGCCTCACCATACCGTCTAGTACAGTACAAGGTCAACAGATCTGTGACAGATTTCTCATATAAAAAACTTGTGCATTGCATCATTCAAAAATAATCTTGCGATGTGCGAACGCACATAAAAAAATTTCAAAAATACTTGTGCAACGCAACATTCAATTTTCATCACGACATTCTCAGATGCGTGGTTCGCTATAAACATATCGCCATACGTTGAATACTTATGCTGAATTTATAAATTAGATAACCGACATCTTGTTCGGCTTTTGTCGTCTTACCGGCGCACGCCGGGATTCAGAAAAATCGACAAAGCAGAATTTAATTCTTGCTTCGTACTTTGCTTCCAGACTTAGTTTTTCAATGGAGTGACGAATATTTTTAGAGCGGCATATGGCTTTTTAATCAGCGGGAAAAGGTATCACTGTAATGGCTAAAAAACCGAGCATGATAAAAACCAAAGGTAGCAAACATAAAAAGCCAATCACCGCATACTGCTTTTTATATTTTTCTTTAAGTATTAGTTTCATACTCCCTTTGATCAAAAACCAAAGCAGTATAAAAACCGGACCGTAGATAAGTAAAAAAAATAGTGTCATATGTTACGCACAATAGCTTATGTCGTATTACCAAAGATTTTTTGCCTGACTTATCGCGTTTTTGCCGTCTTCCCGGCGAACGTCTGGACCCAGAAACATCTACAGGCAGAGTTTAATCCTTGCTTCGCACTTTATATCGAGCCCCCCGTTTAAACGAGCGACGGTTTTTGTTTTTTAAGTGAGCCGTCTAGGCCCGAAAAACCACATCGCAATCTGTCAAAAATATCAGGCCCGGCCCGACTTACCAATTATCGTAGCCCGGCTCGGGCTCTAGGGCCCGGGAATGCCCAACCACGCACAAGGATCCATCTGAAATAAATTCGAGACATTTGATTCAAATAAATTTCATGGCGTGCTTGAGAATACAGAGCCCGTGAAATGTGACCCGAGGCATGTCAATCACCAAGTGAGATACACTATGTCATGAAAAATTTACACCTACGCATCACCATTCCCTGCCTTCTTTGTGTCGCCGGTTTTTTCCTGTCTTCGCATGCCGCCATTTCTCGAGCAGAAAGTGCAAAAATTGAAGCGCTTACTTTTACCAACACCCAAACCTGGTTGCCGCGTTATTTGCAGTGGGCAGAAACCGCTGTCGACCTACCCGAGATAGCGCTGCCACCCGCGCCAAATAACACTAGCGACAGTACAAAAAAAGACCTGGCTGTCATGCATGCCTATCAAGACGCCCGCACAGAAAAAGACATAGAAGAAATCAAGCAAGAGATAAAT
This sequence comes from Arenimonas sp., assembly GCA_043754555.1. Taxonomy (GTDB): domain Bacteria; phylum Pseudomonadota; class Gammaproteobacteria; order Xanthomonadales; family Xanthomonadaceae; genus Arenimonas. Next base: position 2,914 of record JAYUUM010000222.1, read on the forward strand.
GTTTATGATGCATTTTTTGGCGAAAAAATCCTTGCCCAGCTTGTTGACGAGAGCAGTCGCCCCCTTACTTTTGAACTAATGAAAGAAATCATCGAGCTCGAATCGCCACAGATAATGAAACAAAAGAAGATTTACAACCGTGTACGGCCTTCATACCTGGACCCAACACTCCAACCCGCCATCGACGTACCGCCACATCCTGCTTATCCAAGTGGCCATGCCACCCAGGCATACTTGCGAGCTCACGTTTTGGGTGAGCTCGACCCGGCACATCATGACGATTATCTGCAAGCGGCAAAGCGTATTGCTCGCAATAGAGAAGTGGCTGGACTGCACTACCCGAGTGACTCGAAAGCGGGAGAAATTCTTGCCGGACAACTCTTCGCAAAACTCATGAACAATCCCGACTTTGTCGAGCATCTGAATAAAGCTAAAACAGAGTGGCCTAAATGACTCGTAGCCCGGGTCACGCTCTATTGACCCGGGAATGCCTAATCACATACAAAAAGCACCAGAAATAAATTTGAGCTATTTGATTTGGACAGACTTCGTCGCAGCTTTGACTAAATCGGTCTTGGACCGCCATGGATAGCGGAAAGCGGTTTGAACAGCTGTATCGCCGGTCAAAGTTTCTACACCAAACCCATCAACTCGATCATCAAAACAAATGTAAGGTACATATTGCACCTATGATCGTGCCGCTTGACATGGATCAGGGCACAAGAAACGGTATTGTTTAATCATGACGTCACTTCCGGTGCGAAACCGAACTGACCAAGGGACAACATCATGAAATTCAATATCAAAACAGATGGACACGCAATTGACATTTCCATCATTGAACAAGCGCTCATGCGGGCTGATCCAGCAGCGATGATAGACCTGGACCAGGCAACGTCCTCGCTTCGTGTATCGAGCTGCCTTGACGACACCGAGTTGCGGAGCCTGATAACAAATGCGGGCTTTCCGATTCCTTCCGCGAATTTTGAAGGCATGCCATCAGAGTGTTGCGGTGGCTGTGGTGGATAAACAATGTAGCTCGGGCTTTAGCATGCAATGCTCATTTTGATACGTTAACAAATGTCAGCTGGCATGCTGAACTGAATCGCATGCGTCCGTTTGTAGCTCATATAAATAGTGTATTTAGTGTTTCAGAAAAACAGGCGCTAAAATCGCGCTGAAAGATCATTTAATTGAAACAAAACTGTCGTAAGTTATGGCTAATTCTTGAAGGGAGAGTCAGCGTGGATTTTTCAATTATTGCAGGAGTAGGCGTCGCTATTGGTCTGGTCGCATTTGCACTTTTCTATTCACGCAGCAACACGAACAATCGATCGCGTCAGGCCAATAACGACAGCACAACTGCGTCCACAACTTCGGACTCGTCAACAAGTTATGATTCAGGGTCATCGAAGCAAGCAGACTGTACCGATAGCGCTTCGGCATGTGATGGTGGCGATGGCGGTGGTGGTGGTGGCGATTAGATGTCAGTTGCCGACATCGCGCGTTACAGCTTCTAACGCTAACTCATCGTTTTACTTATCGGCCTGCCCGTTGAGCAAAACGCAGCCCTGTTAGCAGGCCTTCCAAATGCTCTTGACTTACCTTCGACCAAATATTGTATGCACAGCCCTGGCCAGCCACTGTGACATAGGCGAGATAGCCGGGCCCTGTGCCGCCTTCTAATCCGTAGCTGGCGTAGCTGCCATCGGACCAACGTAGGATATTGGGAAATACCTTGGCATGGTCAAAGGACAGAGCCACGGAACCGGTGCCGGCAATACCATAAATGCTCCTGGTCTTCGGTGTGTCATAGGCGACGGCCCAGCCGCCTGAAAAGTCGGCGCGTCGCGGTTTCGCTTCCCGCATTTTATTGGCAGTACTTAAAACCATTAGCGCGCAGGTATTCTGGTTTTTTGCCTTATACCATTGCGCGTAATAAACCTCTGGAATCGAGCCAGACTTGATTGCCTTCGCTGTCCAGGGAGGCGGGCCCGGTTTTTGCGATTTTTTTGCATACGCCGTTTGATTGAGCACAAGCGCAATACTTAGTAGTGCGATAAATTTTACTGCCGTGGCGGTGAAATGCAGAGACATTTAAACTCCTGATGAATATGTCGCGGGAATAACAAATACTAGCAAATATTTCGTCCGTTTCATTTCATAATATCGCTTCAACACAAATAATGCTGCGTAAAAGCTGTCGAATTTCGCATTTAAGACATAGCTGTTTAGCACACCTTATCAAATCAAATTGCGATGCGTTTGGAAGTACCGCATGAAGGTAAGGCCCGCGCTACGGCAATTCTGTTTTTTTCTTGGGAAGCCGCAAGATGATGACGGTAGAGCTGATCGCAATTAATGCCAGCAACACTAACACCCAAGACGCAGGCTTCAATGCAATCGCACTAATCGTCATGCCGCCCCACAGCATCAGCAACGCGGTCGCCTTGGATTTCCGCGACACGCCGCGTCCTTTTTCATAATCGTCAATTACCTTTCCGGCAAACGGCATCCTGACCAACCAGCCATGCATTCTTTTGGAGCCGCGCGAAAAGCATGCTGCTGCCAACAGCACAAAAGGTACTGTCGGCAACAGCGGTAGAAATATGCCGATAATGCCGAGCGTCAGTGACAGCATTCCAACGATGATCAACACGATGCGCATGGGTGTCACTTTAGGCCTAAGTATAAATACACGACAGTGTCGCTGTTTCCGACCAAACCTGCCATTAACTTTATAATCATGGATACATTCTTACACTAGCTCCTGCGACACAGTATTCAATATTTTTGTGTACGCAGGCGCACAGACATCATCATTAAAAAAATAGTATTTTTGAATACGTACTTTTTCGGCTATACAATGAACAATTCTTCTACAGCAGAACAGCACAGCCCTCAGCAAAATTCGCTTCTCGGTGCGTTGTCTGTCGCTGAATGCAAACGCCTCGCCGAAGATCTTGAATTGGTTCCGCTGACGCTGGGACAAGTTTTATATGAGTCTGGCGAAACCATGAGTCACGCTTATTTTCCGATAGACTGCGTCGTTTCACTGCTTTATGTAATGAAAAATGGCGAGTCAGCGGAAATCGCCATTGTTGGCAACGAAGGCATGGTCGGGATTGCACTATTTATGGGCGGAGAATCCACGATGAGCCGAGCGATCGTACAAAATGCCGGTTTTGCCTATCGTCTGAAAGCGCAGGTACTTAAGGATGAATTCTCAAGCAGAAATGCGCTAAGCCGTCTGCTGTTAATGTTCGCGTCGGTATTAATTACGCAAATGGTACAAACCGCCGCATGCAACCGGCATCATCCGATTGATCAACAATTGTGCCGGTGGATGTTGCTAAGTTTGGACCGACTGCCCTCCAGTCAAATAAAAATGAGCGAGAAACTCATTGGAAATATGCTCGGTATTGATCGTGTCATGGTCAAGAAAACCACGAGCGTGTTGACGAAGGCAGGCTTAATTCATTACGACGACGGCGAGATTACCGTGCTCGATCGGGCAGGCATCGAAAAACGTTCGTGCGAATGTTACGGTGTGGTCAAAAAAGAAAGCGAGCGACTGCTGCCCGTTTCTCTCGAATCAGCGTGAACTTAAGGTGTGCAAGCGCACCTTGCCGGATTTATTTACGCAACAATACAACACGTATTGTCGTTATTCATCATCACGCAATATTAGCCGTGCATTGAATGGTGCGCCACAGGTACACCCTACAAGATTTCACCCCGTTTTCAACGATTGACAAATATTTTTAAGGCTCACGAATCGCGCACACAAGCTTACGCTCTCTGAATCTGGCACAGCTTATAAAAAATTGCCTAACCCTCGCGTTAGACGGGCACACCTAGCGTTGCATCGATGCGCAACCCGACCTACAAAATCATTTTGTAACAGAAGGCCAGTAATACCTTGGCTTACTGTATTTACAGGGTCGCCGCAGAGTAGCATTATGAGGAATGATTCGATTCCAATCCAAAGAATGAAGCTCGAAACTAGTCACGTTATGACTGCACGCCTTTGTGCGATGTTCGTACTAGCGCTCGGCGTGACAATCCTGACCGGTTGGATACTTGCGATACCGCAAATAGTCCAAATCCGGTCGCAATGGACCCCCATGGTGGTGAACACCGCGATTGGCTTTGTGCTGAGTGGTATTGCTTTATTGGCGGCTTCATTATGCCGGCCCTGGTCTACAAGAATCGCAACACTGCTTGCCGTAATGATCATGCTGTTGGCGTTGGAAGAATGGGTCGTGCTGGCGTTCAATATTAGCCCCGCATTTTCGCTACCGGACTTGCACCGCAGTTTACAGCCGGGCTATCCGCATCCTGGACGAATGGCGCCCAACACTGCCTTGTGTTTCTTTATTTTTGGATTCGGACTGTGGGCTTTGATGCGATCGCAGCGTCAGGCCATTGATAAATGGGTACAGAAGGCGGCTTTTGCCATAGTGGCGATTGGGCTAATCGGCATGATCGGCTATGCACTACAACTAGAGTTTTTGTATGGTTGGGCCGGCGTTACCCGAATGGCCGTGCATACCGGCTTTGGCATGGTGGTGCTCGGCATTGGCCTCTGGAATCTGGTCTGGACCCACACAAAAAAATCGCAAATTACCGATGGCACTGAGGTAAGCGCCGCGTATCGTACTGCCTCACTTCTATTACTGCTGGTAGCGGCCAGCGGATGTATTGGTGGTTTTGCTTTTCTGCAGGTTCAGGTCGAACAGCAAGCGCGCGAGCATTTAGTGCAGATGGCAGCAGACCGCAGACTTTTTTTCGATCAGATCCTTGAACATCGCAGCCTTCGCGCTGAAGTGGCGAGCGATGACTTTGCGCCACATTTACGTCAGTTAGCCGATACGTCGAATAAATTAGCGTTGAGTGCCGCACGAAACAGAGCAAGCAAATTGCGTAGCAAAGGGTTTTCTTCCGTGGCGGCCAAGGTCAACGGACAATACATACAGTTAGACGGCATGCCGGCACAGTCGACTTTATCAGTCGCATTACGTGGTGATCGTCCTGGCTGGTTACTCTGGCAAAACGGATATGTACTGCAGCGAAAATTGCAGGTGCGCGACGACACCGGCGTTGTTGGCAGCTTGATTACCGAGCAGCCGCTAGTGGCCTTGAACACGCTGAGTTCAGAGAGTAATAAAATTGGGGAAACCGGTGAGATGGCCATCTGCGGTGCCGATGCGAGCACTCTGCATTGTTTTCCGCTACGCAGTCGCGCGCAACCATTCAACGTGCCTCGAACTGTTGCTGGGCAGCCGCTACCAATGGACTATGCCATACGCGGCAAAGTGGGTGCAGTTATTGCCTCCGATTATCGCCAACATCGCGTGTTGGCTGCATACGGCCCGGTTGGTAACACCGGGCTAGGCATCGTTATCAAGCGCGACATTGCTGAAATTTACGCGCCGATTCGCGAAGAATTCCAACGCATCGTCGTTTTTTTGGGCGTTCTGGTGCTCTTTGGTTTATGGCTATTGCGCCTGCGACTGAGGCCGCTGCTACGCACGCTTGAAGGGTCCCGTGCGTCAGCGAGGGCCGATAGTGCGCGCATCCAAGCAGCCGTGGAAAGTAATCTAGATGCGTTCTACATTCTCGAATGCTTGCGTGATTCTACGGGTGAAATTCAGGACTTACGTTATGTACTACTCAATAAGCGTGGTGAATATGTTATTGGTCGACCACGCAACGATGTCGTTGGGCGCGGGTTGTGCGAACTGATTCCGCAGTACCGTAGCGACGGCATGCTGGCCAATTGTGTTCACGTGGTGGAAACCGGTGAGCCCATTGTCGAAGAGCGCAGCGCTATCGTACGCCAAGGGCGTTGGTATCAGTTGCAAATGGTGAAACTGGGCGATGGCATCGGCTTAACCATGCGTGATATCACGATCGAGCGACACGCTGCAAATAAGATCCGACATCAGGCTATGCACGATCCATTAACCGGCTTGACCAACCGCAGTGGCTTTGAATTGGCACTGGAAGAAGCCATTACAGACACGCAAATACGTGGCCATGTAGTGGCGCTGGCCATGCTCGACCTAGACGGCTTTAAACAGATCAATGACAGCCTTGGACACGCGGCCGGCGACCAAGTATTGCAGGAGGTCGCTAACCGTTTGCGCGCTTGCACGCGCCCAGCAGACACCGCAGCCCGGCTTGGCGGTGACGAGTTTGTTGTGGTGTTACCGTATATCAATTATCCCGGTGGCGCACAGGTGGTCGCTCGCAAGCTGGTTGCCGAGATTGTAAGGCCAATGCAAATAGCCGGAAAAGAATTGGTAGTCAGCGTTAGTGTCGGCATCAGCGCCTGTCCGCAACACGGCATCGATCCTGCAGCGTTGCTCGAACATGCCGACAGCGCTATGTATCGCGCCAAACAGGCAGGGCGCAACGGCTACGCATTTTACGACGCGTTGGATTCATAGCTTGCGCCTCAAGCGCACCTTGCGAGTTGTAACTCACGAAGCAACTACAACTTATGATTATCTTTATTTGTTATCGACAAAGGCAAAAAAGGCTCAGAGTGATCTAGGTGCTTGAAGCCCTGACACTCAGCTCAATTAAATGAACCTGACCCCTTTTCTGATAAACCTGTCGTGATTGTTTGCATGCGCGCCATCCAAACATCAAGCATTGATGCGTTAGAAACGCACCCTATTCTCGATAACCTGGAGCATATTCGACGCACCATATGGCTTACCGCATAAATAAGCTTTGGAGTGCGAAGCGCGTAGGTCGAGCCCTGGCTCGACATGGGCAGTATCGCAATCTGCCAACAGCATTCGGTCGAGGCCCGACTTACCGCCTTACTTGTTCTGCGTAGAACAATTGTTAGAGGAACGAACGAACACTTATCAGCACTCTGTTTTGCTATTCTATTTATAAATTTGGAGTGCAACATGATTGAAGCAGATGATGAAAATGCCAATGCGTCGGATGGCACGGATTTGAAGACAATAAAACGTAGGACTACCGTTGTAATGCTAATCGTTGGCTTGTTGTTCTTTGCCTACGGTCTCGCCGATACCTGGCGTGTAGTAAAACAGCATGAGTCTGTAGGCAACTTTACTGCTGCCGCATCGGCCTGGAATCATTTTATCTACCCTTGCATTGGCGCACTAGTCGGTATTGGTCTAGCACTATTGCTACGCTGGCTATTCCTGCGTCTGATTCGCCGAGCTCGAATAAAAAAGATTTGAGGTTGCTCTAATACTTTAAATAAAAGTTGACAAAAGAAGAAAGTACTTGCCGTTCCAGAGTTCACAAATGCAACGCAACAATCTAGCCCTAAGGCCATTATCCCTGCAGGACAACCAGGTACCGGAAAGGGTGGCCTTGCTGAGACTGCCAGAATGAACTCAAACATGACGGAGTCACCGACGACCCTGATGAATTGCTGAGATACCACCCTCAAGTCGAAGAACTCCGCAACCGACACCCTTAAACTTGGTCTGGACAAACACACGATGATGTAAGCCAATGGGCCAACGAATTGCTTGATGCCACCGTCGCGTCGAAGAAAAAACTCATCTTCAACACCACATTGAGCAACGGACAATGAGGTGTTAAGTTGATAAAGACCTTCAATCAAAATCTTATGAAGTTAAAGTCCGCTCAGTCTTTCCACAAACTGGAAAACGAGCTTAATGTCCGATCAGCACTTTACTCGCGACATTGTTACAGACCACATGTATTGTCCAGAATGCATTATAAAATCATGGTTTAATGTTATTTTTCGATATGTCTAAACAAGTAGATAACAACATGACAGCAAAGCGCATTGCATTCTCTGTACTATTGCTGTCTTTTTTATCGGCGTGCACACATACGCAGGCTGATTTAGATAGGTCATCAAATTCTTCAAAGGACGCGAACATGAATAGCACTAATCACTCAGACCATGGCAACGGTTTACTGCCTAACTTGAATGCTGAGCAGGCTTTAGATAGCGTATTACGGCTAATTCGCAATCACAAACAGGTTAGTGACTTTACCCCTGAACGACTAAATCAGGCATTTCAAACCACAGTGCAATTCGCAAATGATGGATCGGGTAGATATGGGTTTGGTGAATCAATTTCGCCAGAATGGAGTTACAACTTTGAGGTCAACAATAAAGTGAAGGACTTGAAAGGCAAAGAATGGTCGCAATTCAACTTCAGTTTCAATCCGAACATTCCCGGCGCTTATCCGGGCATCAACAGTATTTGCACAATGAGCTTTGATAAATTTACGGCAGAATTAGAGTCCATGGGCTTTAAGCGCCAGCGCTATTACGGCGAGCATGGCCGATGGATTTATGATGAATTAAATAATACAACAATGCGTGTCCACGTCTATCTGGAAGGTAAAGCGAAAGCAGCCACGAATGAAACAGAAAATGCCTGCGTAAAAATGATTGAAATTTGGTAATCGAAGGAACCTACGATGCCCACATTAAGCACGCAATCACAAACTATTATCACAAACTTCGGCCAGCAGCCGGGTGTAACACAGGATCAAGTCAATAATTTACGGTCGATTATTAACAGTTCCCCAGCATTAATCGACCAAGTAAATAACGCGGTGGCACAAGGACACCTCACTCAAATTGTACCGCTCACCAATCCAAATGCAGGCGGCGAATATGACAATCATGCCAAGGACAAGGTTAGGGTTGGGCCGCCCCTTGTTTTTTTTATCCTTGTTTTTTCGTCCTTAGTTTTTTGGAGAAAAACTCACGCTATGCACTTATTCGGCTCCATTAAGTCACATATTTTTAAATTTCTGGTGTCCAGGATTGTGGGTTTCACGGTTCGAAAAGATTCGGAAAAGCAATCGGGATTGCGGCTGTTTCAGTAAGTGCGGCTGGGGTGTGAGGTCCGCATCCCATCGTACAGATAAATGCCTGCTTTCGAGCTTTGTACTCGTAATGTACATCTCGCTCAAACTGGAATCGTTTGTCGCTCCCATTTTGTTTGCACACAACAGATTTTCGTTCCTGAAAATTACACACCGTGACAAATTGCCTATATGCAATCGGGCCGCCACTGGCGTCCTGTTCTAGTACCATGACAACGCTGCGCTTTCTTGGCTCGACATTACTTGAGCGTAGTGGCATCGCAGGTGTTTGAATCACTACACGCTTGCCATCGCTAATAAGTCCTGAGAGATCATAAGGACGTTTTGCCGCCAGTGTTTGACTCGTCATTTTCGATGGTGACTTATTCGAATACACTCGATCATCATGCACAACGATTGGAGGTTCGTTTGTAGTCGGTGCATTTAGAGATGACTGGCTTTGGATTAGGCGTTTGATAATGTCTGATTCCAATGACTCTCCCCATACGATTCCGGCAGAAAAACTTTCTTTCATTGTCCTAGGGCTCACGTCATTGATTTTCTTGCCTAGATCGGTTGAATAAAATTCAATGAGCAATTTTACTTCTGCCTCTGTGTAATATTTTTCGTAAATAGGTATTAATGCATCAACTAACTCGGGGAACCTTTCGGAAATTACAGAATTGGCTGCAACTCTAACCTCTTCAAGCTCTTCTGTTGTCGCATTAGGTCTTTTAGCCTTTAACGAGCTGATCACTTGGCTAATCACCTGCTCCGACATTGCCCGCCCATTTTCCACTGCCCCGGTGACATGAAGCAGTTTCTCGACATTCGCCCGCCGGCTTTTAGCTGTATCAGCCGCAGAAACATCGCCAATCGCAGGGCCTAGGCATATAGCGAAAAACACAGCTAATACTCTCGAGTATGAAATTATTTTTATCATTTTATTTCGTCCCTTGTAGCTAAAGATATTTGTGGCGTTTACTTGATATCCGTGTTCAGTTCAAGCGCAAGAAATGACTAAGCTCGCTGAAGATCATAAGACTATAAAATCACGGGACATCACCTGTGACACACCATCTTCTTGAATTGTAACAATCGGTATCGGTACGCGACATGCATGCTCTAAAGTATGCACACTCATGGTGCTGAATTTTTCTGAGGGCTTTACAAAAAATATTAATAGCAAAATTTACTCCATTATTGCCTGCAACCGATCATCTGATTTTACTAGACTGAATTATTCTAAGCCACTTCACAGAAGGACAGCACCATGCATCAACCCCCTGCCCCCCTGTTCCAGTAAAATTGCAGGAAATGCTCAAAGACTATCCGGAATATATCCATAGGCTTCAAAGCGACCTCATGCGCGTCACCAGGAGTCCATCGAAATCAACGCCGCCATTTGAAGTCGCCATTTGGGAGCTCGAAGCGACATTAGCAACATTCATTTCCGAAGCCCGCGCAGAGCTGAAAGCTGCCGAGACAAGCAGCGACGCAGTAGCAATTGCGCGAGCGGAAAAGAAAGAACTTTTGATGCTTCACGCCGGATCAGTTTCTCAATATGACCTGAGTGAATTGCGAAGCTATCTGAAAGTTCATCAGGAGCAAATCTTATGAGCCAAGACTAAGAGCCTTTAAAGAGGGCCAAACTTGACGCTACTTACATCAAAGAAAAACATCATGATTTATACCGCAATCACAACGGCTCGCTCAGATTTGAATCCGTACCATCAACTGTAGTCGCAGTACTATTTATCATCGTACTAGAATCAAAGGATCGTAACTTGTCTCAACTCCGCCCGCCCCGGTTCCAAAAAAATTGCAGGGAATGCTCAAGGATTATCCCGAACATATCCAGACGCTTCAGGATGATTTGAATCGATACGTCGAGAAACCGTTTCGCTTGATGCCATTTGATGGTGCAATTTGGTTGCTAGAAGGCGCACTGGAAGCTTTTATCAGCGAGGCCCGCCAAGAACTCGAAACCGCCGAGGCCTCGGGCGATGCGGAGGCGATTGCGTTGGCTGAGGCGAAGGCAAGCTTGATGCGCCGAGCCTGCTCCAGCAATGGAGGTATGCTCGATTTGGACGATCTCTGGGGCTATTTTCAGAAAAATAAGGAGGGGTTCCTATGAGCACCCCCAGCGGTCAACTCGACAACGAAACACATGCCCGTGTTTTTTGCAGAACAAGTTCTTACGGAAAATATGCCGGATACAATCACTTCACAGACGAAAACGAGAGCGATCATCCTGGCTGGGCAGCCCGGTGCCGGCAAACGAGGATTGTCGGGGGCTGCAAAAAGTGAGTTGAATAAAGATGTTGTGACCATCGACCCTGATGAACTACGCAGATATCATCCCGGCGTTGATGCGTTCCGCCAAGCACATCCCTACACCTGGTCTCGTTATTTATCCTAGCATCGGGGCTCTAGTCAATATTGGTCTAGCCCTGTTTCTACGCAGGCTGATCCAGCGAATGATTCGCCGAGCCCGGATAAAGAAGATTTGAGTTTGCTCTAATACTTCAAACAAAATTTGATAAAACATTCAAAGGATCTAAAACATGTCTCAACTCACTCCGCCCCCCGTCCCAAATGGTCTGCGAGAAATGCTCAAAGATCACCCCGAGCATATTCAAATACTTCAGGATGACTTGAACAAGGTCGTGGCAAAGCGATCACCTGGCATAGACCCTTTTGATCGAGCGATTTGGATGCTGGAAAGTGCATTGGAAGCTTTCATCAGCGAAGCTCGCCAAGAACTCAAAGCCGCTGTGGCTACAGACGACCCGGCGGCTATTGCGCGGGCAGAAAAAAAAGAACTCTTGATGCTTCACGCCGGATCAGTTTCTCAATATGACCTGAGAGAATTGCGAAGCTATCTGAAAGTTCATCAGGAGCAACTCTTATGAGCCAAGACCAAGAGCCTTTAGATAGCGCCAAACATGAAGAAATCCTAAAGAAGAAAATACTAACCGCTCCGAGTTCACCAATGTAACGCAACAATCTACCCCTAAGGCCATTATCCTTGCTGGCCAACCTGGTGCTGGCAAGGGAGGCCTCGCATACACTGCTCAAAATGAATTGCAATATGACGTTGTTCCCATCGACCCCGACGAACTTCGCGATGCACATCCAAAGGTCAGAGAGTTTCAAAACGCTCACCCCTAACACCTGGTCCGGCGACACGCATCCCGATGTTAGCGCGTGGGCCCAGGAATTACGCACCGCTGCCGTCGATAGCAAGAAAAACATTATCATCGATACCACGTTGGGCGGCTGAAAAAGTGCTGCCGAAATGATCAAAGAGTTACAAAGTAAAGGTTACGATGTCGAGATTCGCGCCGTCGCAGCACATCGCTTGGAAAGCGAGCTTGGGGTAGATAAAAGATTTGCAGATAAATTGAATATTGATGGCTTCGGCCGCTACGTGCCTGAAGTAGTTCGTACCAATATCTCCGAAACAGATTCAACTCCACAAAATGATTTTGCTAGACTAACCGTTCAGAATTACCGCATTAATTAAAAGGAAATCTAATGTCGCAACTACCGATGCCACCCGTACCGCAGGGGTTGCGTGAGCTGCTCAAGGATTATCCTGAGCACATTCAAACACTTCAAGAAGACTTAAATAAAGTTGTAGCAAAGCGATCGCCGGGCATAGACCCTTTTGACCGAGCAATTTGGATACTGGAAAGCGCTTTGGGTGCTTTTATTTCCGAAGCTCGTGAGGAACTCAAAGCAGCCGAGGCCTCGGGGGATGCTGAGGCGATTTTAAAGGCGGATGCCAAGTTCCGACTCATGTTCGATTGCAGGCCTTCTGTCGTATGGAAGCTTAAGGGATTGATGGAATATTTTGATGCGATGAAGTCTGGAGTTCCTCATGTCGAATGATGCTGGGCTATTACAACAAGAAGAGCATGATCGGATATTGCGTGAGCAAGTTCTCAGGAAACGAGATTTTGTTGATGCGACACCACAGGACCGACCTAAAGCGATTGTGTTGGCCGGACAGCCTGGGGCGGGTAAAGGCGGTCTTAAAGGCCGCGCTGAAATCGAGTTTGATGGCAATGTCGTATCGATTGACCCCGACGAACTTCGCGATGCACATCCAAAGGTCAGAGAGTTTCAAAACGCTCACCCCTACACTTGGTCCGGCGACACGCATCCCGATGCTAGCGCGTGGGCTCAGGAATTACGCACCGCTGCCGTAGATGGTAGGAAAAATATTATTATCGACACCACACTAGGTGGGGGTAAAAACGCTGTCGATATGATTAAGGAATTACAAAGTAAAGGCTACGACGTCGAGATTCGCGCTGTAGCCGCACATCGCTTGGAAAGCGAGCTCGGTGTAAATGGACGATTCGCTGAATCGTTGGATGAAAAAGGCTATGGCCGCTATGTACCTGAAGAAGTCCGCATCAAGGTCTACACAGCACTACCCAACAATCTCGACCTAGTTCAAAAAGAAACCGGCATCCCCATCCGCCTCTTCAACCGCGAAGGTGCGGAGCTTTACAACAGCCGAACAGACACACGCTTGCCCGGTGTTGCTCTGGAAGAAGCACGCGAAGCGCGATTGAAAGATCCAAATATTACTCGCGGCTTGCGTGATGGCTGGAAGGAGCAACAAACCTGGCATCGCGAGTTGCCGAAAACGCTGCCGCACAACCCGAAAGTGGAGCCGATGACGCGCGAGAATTTACTCACTGAGCGCAACACCAATAAGGTAGTCGATGCTGTCGAACGCGGCACCAATGAAGCTGTGGATATTGATCAAACCACCCGCGTGCGGCCAGCACGGTTACAAACAGGCGGCGCGCTAGGACTTACTGGTTTAGCACTGGAAGTTTACAGTTTCAAACAAACACTACAACATGCAGATACACAACGTAATACGCTTGATAACCCGGTTGCCGCGAATGAAACGCTGCTTCGTCATGGTGCACAAGCCGGTGGCGGTGCGGTGGGTGGTGCATTGGGCTTTGGTGCTGCATCCGCGCTTGGACTGGGTTCGGGCGGTACCCTTGCGCTGGTGGCGGCTGAAGGGTATTTCGTTTCTGCGGTGTTTGATAAAACAGTGACATAGTGGCAGCAGGAAAAAATTTATAACCAGACCAATCGCGGCGTGGCATGGGAGTACAACCAGGGTCGTTGGCAGCGTGACGATTTGCGTGCGGATTTGGTGAGTGACGGTATCGATGCGCCGCGCAAACATGCGTTTTCAGCACCGTCTGAGACAGCGCGAGAGTTGAGTTATCTTGCGAGCGTTGAAGCGGTGCAGCAAGCAATGGGTAAAACACCTGAGCCACGCAATCCCTTCGTGCAATCGGCAAGCGATAGTGACGCCTACAGTCTTAGACCGCGCGATTGGGCGTATCAGCCCGATAGCGGAAAATGGACGCGTGAGGTGGTGACGGCATTAGATCATCGTGAGTTGCAGAGCAAAGCAGAATATCACCACGCTAAGCCCGAACGTGCAGCGCAATTAAGCGCGCAAGCCATGCAAATGATTGACAACAATGTAGCCCAAGGCCCGGCTTTGATTGCTGCGCAGTATCAGATTGCCCATCAACGTAACGGATGGAACAGTTTCGGTGGCGAGCCTGCCGCCGTGAGCACAGCGCTGAATCCAGAATTGTTACAAACTTCGGACGGCAAACACTACCAACGAGATGCACAAGGCCAATGGATGCATGAAGGCGTGGCTGCATCACCACATCGTGCGCTGGAATTGGAACTCACTCACGAGCGTTTGCAACCCGCCTTGCAGCAACATGCGCAATCGCTGGCGCAAATGCCAGCGTGGCAAGCGCTTACACAAGAACAACTGGATCGCGAAAGTTTGAGCCGCTTGTACGCGGATAATCATGTAGTACCGAGTTCGGAGCGTTTTGAAGCGGCGTATGCCGCCGTGCTGCAGACCCGCGAGCAGCATGGTCTGAGTCCTGCTAATTCATCACTTGCACTGACCAAAGACATGAACGGTCATTTCACTACTGATAGCGCCATTCAACACCTACAGTACGATTCGGCTAGTGTCGTGCGTGTGGCCGCCACGACGACTAGGGAAGATATTGTAGCGATGCACAACGCTCGCAATCCTGAGTCAAATCGTGATTCGCCCTCAGCCGTTCCTGTGTTCAATCCCGCAGCACCGCAATCAGATTCTCCATCGCCTTTATCCGCACCGTTACCTGCATCACAATCCATTCCAAAACCCGGTGCAAACAACAATGAAACGCCTGAAGTAGAAACACTTAAGAAAACATCGCAACTTAGGCACCCCGGCAGTGCTGAGCATCCGTTTCATAGCCTATACAGCCAAGCCACAGCTTTCGTGAATAAAGAAGATGAAAGACTCGGACGCACTCCGGATGAAAAAAGTGAACGTCTGGCATTGGCAGCCACCGCACTTGCGGCCGATAGCCGGATGACAAGAATCGATCACATGCTGTTTAGTGTTGAAGACAAAGCGCGCGGATTAAAAGCCGGTGAAAACGTCATTGTTGTGCAAGGAGGTTTAAACGACCCCGCCCATGATCGTGCGCATATGAAAACGGAAGTAGCGATCAATATGCCGGCCGAACAGTCTTTAAAACAAATGGATGTGATACATCGGCAACAAACAGAGCAGGCACAAGTTATGGCGATGCAACGCACGCAAGCAAACGATCAAAATTCACCTGTTCAGCGCATAGCATAACCTGGCCAAAACCATCCGTTTTGCGTGGGTGCATTCAATGAAGTTCACGAATATATTTTGTGATTAACAGTGCGGTCATGGCTATCGTTAGGTGTTCGATGACTTGCAGGGCTTATGCCCGACTTAAACGATATCGCAATTCATATGAAGCACCGCCGAGGCCTGACTTACCGCGTTAGTTTGGATCTATAGAGCTTTTTTACATGCTTGTTAATGAAAGAATTAAGACCTTGCCCAGCCACCGTTAATTTCTTCATCTGCTCAACATTCATATGCAAGGCGCTTGAGTAAGTGTAAACCTAAATCTTCGCCATTAAATTGCACAGAGATTGGACCTTCTCCAGTTTCATAAGCTTCTACATTGAAGTCGCGCCCAGATTCAAATAACGATACATAAGAGCATCTCGTAATTCGAAACAATGGTGACTTAGTCGGTCCGTAATGAACCTGACACTTTTTTATTTAGATGATCTTGATTTTCCTTAGCCACCGAAGTGCATCATCGGTCCAACGATCAGTGTCTTTGCCTTGCTTCCTTACCCCAAAAGCATGGCCACCGGTTTCATAAATGATGAGCTCCACGTTGATGCCAGCCTTCTTCAATTCTCTTTCATATACTTCTGAAAAATAAACTGGATCAATCGGGTCATCTTTTGCGTGTATGAGAAGGGTTGGTGGTATTTGCGTTGAGATCACAATGTCAGTATTGAGCTCTTGTGCTGCGATGGCCTTTGGCGTTTTGTTCTTGTGCTCCATCGTCATGTGGCCTGGATAAACAGGAATCGCGAAATCGGGACGACTGCTTACTTGATCAATTTCATCAATGGGATCATAAGCTCGCTTTTTGAAAGCCGTACTCGTAAGCACTGCCAGGTTTCCTCCGGCTGAAAATCCCATCACGCCAATCTTGTTCGGATCTAGGTTGTATTTATTCGCGTTGTACCGAACGATGGACATCGCCCTTTGAGCGTCTTGCAAGGCCATTGGAATATCAGGCGTGTCATGCCTACGGGTTACTTTATTCCAATTGCATCCGGTATTGGGAACTCGATATTTCACCAGAATGCAGGTGATACCAACATCGGTCAGCCATTTGCATACATCGGCACCGTTTAACCCGATCGTACTTTTCGGTCCAATCGCCAAGCCTTTGTATCCGCCCCCGGCAAACACAAGAACAGCTGATCGAGCCGAATTGACTCGCGGTGAATACAGCAGAAAGCTCGGATGTGTAATGGGCCATTTTTCGTCGGCGAGCTCCTTTATTCCGTCCTGTAGAACTTTAGAGTCTTCCGGCCATAGCGGCACTTCTTGTGAATAGCCCACCGCAAGCGAAGGAGCCGCAGAATCAATTGCTAGCTGCGGCTGTGTGACAACGGACTGTCGTTCGCTGCATGAGACAGACAGCGCAGAAGAAACGGCCAATACAAAGACAACACTCAGAATGGGAAGACGGGAAGGATGCATTGTGTCGTTTCCTTTGGCGCGAGGAGTCTTGAAATCAATATGGCCGAGCCCATAAGGCGCATTTCTAACGCACCTTATGCCCTTAACTGTGCTTCAACATGCTTGGCAAAATTATCCAATATCGCCTGCCATCCCTGACGTTGCATTTCTGCCGGGTGTGTCGATTCGGCGTCGAAGGTGGAGCGAACGGTGACACCTTTTTGGTCAGGAACAAATTCGACCAGACCTGTTCGGTCACCGAACGAATATTCGATCAATTGCTCCCGCACAATGCGGGTATAGGTTCCGGAAAAGTCAAAACCGAAACTGCCGTCCTTGGCTTCCATGCGCGACGAGAACACCCCACCGTCGCGTAAATCCACCGAGGAACTGGTCGTGTGCCAATCGTCGGAAGCGGCACTCCACTGCTTGATATCGTCTGGTGTCGTATAAGCACTCCACACCGTGGCGATGGGCGCATTGACGAAAGTTTCAACGGTAATTTTCATGAAGCGCTCCTCATGTTGTTCAAAAAACGAAAAGGGATCAGATTCATTTTAACCATGATGGACTTTAATAAAAATGAAGCTGAAGCCTTTTCATAAAGTTCTAAACTTCAATATCAGAATCCGTAGACTCGTAGGTCGGGCCCTGACCGACAATGGCGATATCGCCAACTGCCAGAAACGTCGGCTTAACAGGTTGAAACGAAGATCTTCGCCATCGGCTAAAAGCGTCGGGCCGGGGCTCAGCCTACGAAGAATTTTTTTGTCCGACTTACCGTGTTCAAATCCGCAAGGCATCGTTCACACATCCCGTGGCATCGTGAGCAAGCAACCTATCACCACAAACGACATACTCACTCAAGGAACGCAATGTTTACCCTCTCCCGCCTGATGTGGCTTGTTGCTGCCATTTCCCTTTTAGCTGGCTGCAGCTCAGTGCCCCGCACCAAAGTTGCACCACCAACGGTGGTGATTGAAGCACCCGCGCCTCCTTCCAACTTCACGCTTCACGCCAGTGAGCTGGATACATGGAACGCAGTGGGCCAGCTGCTTGTGCGCATGGACGGCGTCACCTATGAAGGCCGAGCGCAGAAACTGGGCCTATACGCCGTGGAATACCGGGGCGAGAAGTTTCTGATTCTCACGAAAGCGCTCTGGTTGAGCAGCGAGATCAAGACCCTCACCACCGAGGTTCGCGTTGCACTACAGGACGGCAAGCCTAACAGCAGCGCCCCGGCGATCGAGCTGCTCGGTTTGCTGCAAGCGCGCTTGCCGGCGGAATTGATTCGTATCGCATCAGAGAAGAAAAACGCGCCAGTGAAGAAGGTAGCCAAGAAGCCAGCTGTGAAACGCACAAGTCGCAATTGAGCCTTCGGGTGCGCTCATGGCAATGTCGCAATCTGTCAAAAGCGTCAGACCGGCGCTCGACTTACCATGTTATAAATTCATCCAACCCGTAGGAGGCTTCGCCATGAGAAAAATTCCGATCGTTATGCTTCTGGCTTTGTCAGGATTATCCCTTTCAACATTCGCGCAACCAAGCACAACGCCTGCCTCATCTACTTACGATCCCGCCCTGGCAAAACAGATGGGCGGGAATGAAAACGGCATGCGCAGTTACGTCATGGTCATCCTGAAAACCGGACCCCAACGCGTCCCCGACGGTGAAGCACGTACCACCATGTTCAAGGGACATTTTGCCAATATCCAGCGCCTGGCAGAGGAAGGAAAACTGGTGCTTGCTGGGCCGTTCGGCGATAAAAACGAATGGCGCGGCATGTTCATCCTTGCGGTGGATACTTTCGAGGCCGCGCAAGCCCTGGTCGCGACCGACCCGGTGATTACCAACGGTGAAATGGTAGCCGAGTATCACACCCTGTATGCGTCGGCCGCATTGATGCAGGTGAACGACACCCACAAGAAAATCTCTAAAAACTAAACCGGGCCGCGTAGGTCGGGCCCCGGCCCGACTTGTGCAATATCACGATATGTATTGAAGCGCGGGACTCACATTTAGAAACGCATATTTTCGCAAGTGGCTAAAAGCGTTGGGCCGAGGCACGACCTACAAAGTTTGCCCGACTTACAGCGTTGGGAAATGGGTAAGGGAAAAAAGCTCAGGCTCTCTTACTCTTAGTTATTTTTTATTCGTTTTTTCCACGGCATTTTCACCTTCCCGGTTTGCTTGTCATCAATTTCGAACTCCCTTAAGCTCATCGCTCATAGCTCGTTGAGAGGGCACTCTGTGAATGAGCTGGAAACAACCACCAAAATAGCTGAACGGATTTCGAGCCACGTCTTCGTCAGCTATGCCACCGAGGACCGAAAGCACGCACTGTCGATCTGCAAAGAGATCGAAAGTCGTGGCTCGAGCTGTTGGATTTCCACTCGCGACGTCGCTCCGGGCGAAAATTACCAGGAAGCGATCGTACGTTCGATCCGTCACGCCCGGGCGATGGTGCTGGTATTTTCCGAGGCAGCCAACAAAAGCGACGAGATCAAGAAGGAGCTCTCGCTTGCAAGCCGTTTCCGCGTACCCGTCATCACGCTCAGGATCGACAACATCGAGCCAAGCGATGCTTTTGCCTACGAGCTATCGACACGGCAGTGGATCGATGCGTTGGAAGGTTGGGACGAAGCGATCGATTCGCTTGTCAGCCGCATCGAAGAACTCCCGAACATCGAGGCCGTCGCTGCAAAGGCAGCCTCGCCTGCGCTGCGCCGAACGGCTTTTTCATCGCAACGCAAAATGGCGTTTGCCGCCGCCGGTTTACTTCTGTTGGCAATAGTTGCGAGAGCTTGGTGGTTTAAGCCCGATAGCGAGGCGCCGCACAGCATGACGGTGCGTTTGGCTGGTTTCAAACTACTTTCCCCCGACATGCCGGCTACTATCCCCGATACCGTGGATGCCGAGATTACCGCAGCGTTCAACGAAGACGGTGTCGTTGCCGTTTCCAGTGCAGCAAGCCCGGCGCCCGGTTCGGTACCCGCCTATGCCATAGGCGGCACCCTCCAGCGAGACGGTCAGACGATACGCATGATCACTCGATTGACCAACGAGCGTTCCGGCGCAGCGCTTTGGTCGTACAACTTCAATTACGACGGAAACGAGACCTCGAAAATCCCACGCCGTATTGCCGTGGATGCCGGCAATGTTGTTCGCTGCGGGCTATTCGGCGCCTCCACCTATCGCAAACCTTTGCCTGACAACGTGCTCAGGGATTACATGCAATTTTGCCAGGGATATTGGGATCCCCAAACGTTTGAGGGTCGCAAAGCCCTGGTTCCCGCACAGCGAGTCGTCGAAGCTGTTCCGGATTTCTCCTGGGGTTGGGCTGCCGTTGCCGGCGCATACTGGAAAGTGTCGTTGCTTGCAGAAACCCCTCATTCCGCCGAGGACGCTCGCGCGAATGGACGCGAAGCCGCAGATCGCGCCATCGCCATTGACGGCAAGAACAGCGAGGCTTTGTACATCAAATCCCTCCTGATCGACCAGCAAGATTGGTTGGGTCGGGAAGCGCTTTTGAAGCGCGCCATTGCGGCGCGCGGCCTCGATTGCGGGTGCGAGCATCATCAGTACGGGCGGATGCTGGCCAACGTGGGCCGGATTAGCGACTCGGTCGAACAACTGCAGCAAGCCAACGACATGCTCGCACTTTATCTGTATACGCCGCTTCATCTGGCCGATGCGCTTGTCGCCGCGGGCAAGCCTGATGAAGCAAAACCGCATTTCGATACCGCCATCGAACTGGCCCCGAACTCCGCCATCGCAAAACGAATCGGGTTGCACAAAGGCATCATGACCGGCGACATCGAACCACTGCACGACCCTAACTCACCGCTTCCTGCGGAGCGGCGCGCAGCCATGCTTGAAGGGTATCGCGCAGTGGCGTCTGGAAGTCCCGAAGCGAAAGCACAAGCCGTCAGGACACTTGTCGCATTACCCCAGAACCAGCAAAACGATAAAGTCGCATCGCTGTTTGCGCAGCTCGGTGCGAACCACGAGGCATTCCAGCTTGCGGCCCGGTTAACGACCGACCATTACGTCGAGCCATCGATATTCTGGTATCCGAGCATGCGCACAAGCTTGTACGATCCGGGCTTCCCGGCCTTAGCAACGCAACTTGGCCTGATGGAATATTGGAAAACGACCCGCAACAAGCCCGATGTCTGCAATGAAAAGGCCGCGCCGTCGTTTTGCAAAATAATCTGATCGCGTTTTCCGGCTCGGCTTGTTTCCCTGTAGTTCATGACGTGCTCGATCGCAGCTTATCGCATTTAGTTCGTAGGGTTGAACCACCAAGGTGGCACACCGTGGGTGGTTCCAGCACAGATTGCTATGGTGTTTGGTGGATACCGCATCAAGCGCGGGATCCACCCTACGGCAATATTATTTTTGAATATGGCTTACGGCCTTGAATCCAATTCACGCCATCGACGCATCCAATAATATGTGAACCTGCCCCCTTTTTTCTGCAATCAAACCGTTCAAGGAGAACGCTATGTCAAAAAAACCACTGATCAAGGGACTCGCACTTGCTCTACTGTCTCTCGCTTTCAGTACGGAAGCACGCGAAACGCCGCGCGTGCATGTCGACGGCATTGCGGCGGTCATCGAGGAGCACTATTTCGACGAAGCCCGCGCCAAAAAAATCGCCGCTGATCTGCGCGGCGCAGCAGCGACCGGCAAGTTCGATGCCCTGCAAAACGAACGCGAGCTGAGTTCCGAACTAAGCGCGTGGCTGGATCCGCTCGATACCCATTTCGATGTCAGTTGGGAGGAGCCGAAACCCGCATCGACTGCCGCACGCGATTCGACTTTGCCAGAACGCGTCATCCCCTCGAATGATCCTGGGAAACGCAAAAATTACGGCGTTCGCGATGTCGAAGTGCTGCCCGGCAATATCGGCTACCTCGATCTTCGCCTATTTGCCGGCTTCGAGTTTGGCGAACCCGGCCAACCGGCGCGCCAGGCAGTGGATGCCGCGCTGCAGCTACTCTCCGGAACGAACGCGCTGATTATCGACCTTCGTGAAAACGGCGGCGGTGCACCGCAGATGGTGGGTTACCTGAGCAGTGCGTTCGTCAAAAAAGGTGCGGATATCTTCAACACCTTCCACGGTCGCGGACGCACGATGAGCGAATCGCCACTCGACTGGCATCCGCAGCCGCGTCTCGACACGCCGCTTTTTATCTTGATCAGCGCACGCACCGCGTCGGCGGCCGAAGCTTTTGCGTATACGATGCAAAGCGCCAAACGCGCGACCATCGTCGGTGAAACCAGCATGGGTGCAGCCAATCCCGGCGCGCCGGTCGACGCGGGCAATGGCTTCACGGTATTCGTCTCGTTCGCCAGCCCGATCAACCCGATTACGAAAACCAACTGGGAAGACCGCGGCGTGATACCGGATGTTGCCGTGGCATCGGCCGCAGCTCCGGAAACCGCACGACGAT
>JAYUUM010000223.1:0-25242 GCA_043754555.1 Arenimonas sp.
TGATTGATGTCGCCTGGGGCACGTTTGCCAGCACGCTTTCTGCCGCTGCGGGTAAATTTGTATTGGACCGATTCGCTGCCGGATAAACGCAGGCAAATAGCATGGATCATATTCAATGGCCTGCCATGGTCGTTACTGTTATTGCCGCTTGGCTGGTGGCGTCGACTCAAAAGAAAGGACGCAATATTGGGTTCTGGCTTTTCCTGCTGAGTAATGCGCTATGGATTCTATGGGGAATTCACGACAAGGCATGGGCCTTGGTCGCCTTGCAACTTGGTCTTGCTGCGATGAATATTCGTGGAGCTATGAAAACCGATGACAATTCAACCGCCACATAAGCGGTTTCAATAAGTTTAGCTAGCCTTTTAATAATCCTATGACGGCAAACCAGCTCCGGCATTATTGAAATAATAAATCGTCATCCCCGAATGTTTTTATCGGGGACCCAGTGACCCTGCGTAGGAGCGCTCACGAGCGCGATAGATCTTAAATCTGCGGTGTCAGTAAAAAAATATAAAACATTATGATGCTGAGCGTAGATGACGCACTGTTTATTCGCGTCGCAGACCTGTCGCGCTCGTGAGCGCTCCTACGGGTAAGGATTATTTAAAAAACTAGCTATAAATAAATCGATCGTTAAAGTATGGACAATTCATAGATAAAATACACAACATTAACTTATAGAGTTTATGAAAGTTTTTTGATATTTGGCTCCCAAATACCGCTTCCATCGGTTACAAAAACTCGACTGTCCGACAACACTTCAATGGGATGCCCTCCGGTAAATTCGCCAAACGAAGGAAGTACGATAAGACCAGCGGTGTGGTGAAAGCATGGCATCGTAATCTTCTGATGGCCTCTTCCGCGCAATTGAAACGATGGATGGCTATGCCCGGCTACCACATGATAGTTTTCGAGCGTCACCGGGCTGTGTTGAAATGCGAGAGCATCCAGGATAAACGGCTCGTTCACTACCTCGATCTGCAATTTTGTCGGTGGATCACCGGCGCGCTTGTCGTGGTTACCGCGAATCAATATACAAGCCGTTTCCTGATGGGCTTTGCGCCATTTATGGATCACGTCTATCGTTGTAGGTGCATGTGATTCGGGTGCATGCAAAAAATCGCCCAGAAATATGATCGCTTTTATCGGGTATTTATTTAATAGAGCGTCCAGTCGTTGCAGGTTTTTCACCGTTGTGCCTGCCGGGACTGGCTGCCCCAAAGTGCGATAGGCTGCTGCTTTACCGAAGTGTATATCCGCTATAAACAGTAATTCTCGCTCAGGCCAATACATTGCCTTTTCAGCGAGCAACATGACTTTTGCTGCACCGATTTCAAGCTCGATAAATTCCCTCAAAATCCTGACTTCCTGTGTGGCCGATTTATCATCGGGCTACCGTCTTTGCTCACACGTTTTCTTTTAACTCGCTCGGGTTCCGACACCCCGAATTGGACTTCTGCCTGCCTATCTTGATTAGCTCCATGACCGCCCTGTCCAGCTACTTTTTCAAGATCCGCTACAATTCGTGAAATTCGGTCCGCCAGTTTTTCAGAACTAACACTTTCGCGAAAGCGTTCAACGAGCAATGGAAATGCAAATGGCGTTGGGTGCTTGATGCATTGCAAATTCAATTGCTTCGCTCGCATTAGTGATAAAGTTTCGGTAAGTCGAATGATATCCAACTCCTGCCGCAGCACTTCTTGTTGTGCTTGAATTAACAACAAATTTTTTGGGTCATAACTCTGAAATACGTCATAGAATAATTTCGATGAAGCCTGTAATTGCCGTGTGCTTTTTGGCGCATGCGGACCGCCCGAAAATACCAGCCCCGAGACACGGGCTATTTCACGGAATCGACGTTGGGCCAATTCGCCAACATTCAAGCTTTGTATGACGTCAGCCAACAAATTATTTTCGCTGAATAAATCAGGTTTGACATGCTTGATCCAATCGATGGGTGTTGCAGACAATAATTCGAGTCCGTAATCGTTGACCGCAATCGAAAAGGTATTTGGCTGAATTCTTCCGAGTCGCCACGCTAACAAACTTGCCAAGCCCAGGTGCACATTTCGCCCGGCGTAAGGATAGATAAAAAAATGCCAGCCCTCACGGGATTGCATGTACTCGGCCAATAAACTATCGCGAGTGGGCAATGCGGACCATTTTATTTGCACGTCGAGCAGCGGCTTCACCCATTGCATTTCTGGACCGTCAAATTTTCCTTCCGCCGCCGCTACCATGCGGTCAACAAATGCATTCGCAAGTTCGGAAGAAAGCGGCATTCGACCACCGTTCCAGCGTGGCACCGTCGCTTTTTTCCCCTTCGCGGGGCGAACATACGCCACCATTTGATCCACGCGCACCAATTCCAGCAGACGTCCGCCAAATAAAAGGTGATCGCCAGGTTTCATTCTTGCAATAAAACTCTCTTCCACCGTGCCCAATGATTTGCCGCTGCCACCTTTGCTCCAAAATTTAAGCGACATGCTGGCGTCGCTAACAATAGTTCCAATACTCATACGATGCCGTCGCGCAAGATGGGCATCGGGCACATGCCAGACGCCATTCTCATCGGGAATAGCACGACGATAATCGGGATAAGCCGTCAGAGAGCTGCCGCCATGTTTTACAAAATCCAGCGCCCACCGCCATTGTTCAACGGTCAAATCGCGGTAAGCAAAAGTCGTACGGACCTCTTGAAATAATTGTTGCTCGACAAAACCGCCCCCCAAGGCCACGGTCACAAGATGCTGTACCAAAACGTCCAATGGCTTTGAGGGTGAATGCCGTGGTTCGATTCGTCTTGCTGCAATGGCATCCTGCGCCGCAATAGACTCGACTAACTCAAGACTATGCGTAGGAACGATCGTAACTCGTGACGGTCTTCCTGGTGCATGCCCGGAACGTCCTGCCCGCTGCATCAAACGTGCTACGCCTTTCGGTGAGCCGATTTGAAAAACACGTTGCACCGGCAAAAAATCTACGCCGAGATCAAGACTTGATGTGCACACCACCGATTTTAATCGTCCATCTTTAATCGCCAGTTCCACCCATTCGCGCACACTCCGATCAAGCGAACCATGATGCAATGCGATCAATCCAGCCCAGTCGGGCCTGGCTTCCAAAATGGCTTGATACCAGAGCTCAGACTGCGAGCGGGTATTGGTGAAAACCAGTGACGATGAACATTGCTCGATTTCAGACACTACTTGCGGCAGCATGCGTAAGCCGAGATGTCCCGCCCAGGGAAATCTATCAGTGGTGGATGGCAGCAAAGTATCAACAATCAAATCCTTGCCCAATTTTCCCTGCACGATATTTACGTCTTGCTGCGGCAATAATACTTCGCAAGCATGGTGTAAATTGCCCAGCGTTGCGGACAATCCCCAGGTGATTAATTCCGGCTGCCAGTGACGCAATCTTGCCAATGCCAGCTGAAGCTGCACCCCACGTTTATTGCCGATCAATTCATGCCATTCATCGACTGCCACCATCTTTAATGTGGCAAAAATTTCTTTGGCGTCGGCACGCGAAAGCAAAAGGCTTAAACTTTCCGGCGTAGTGATTAGCGCTGAAGGCAACCTTCGGGATTGTTTCGCCCTTTGGGCCGCGCTGGTATCGCCGGTTCGCATGCCCACGGTCCAATTCAACTCAAGTTGTTCCAACGGTAATTTTAATGAACGCTCTGTGTCGGCTGCCAGTGCGCGCATCGGCGTAATCCACAACACCGTAAGCGGTGCAGCGACGGGAGCGCGTTTTCGACCTAATGCAGTTAACGGTGTTTTGGTTTTAACGGGCAACAATGCAAATTGATTCAAGGCAGCTAGCCAAACTGCATAGGTTTTACCAGCACCGGTAGTGGCATGCAGCAATCCCGATTCTGCTCTGGCCACGGCTTCCCAGACTTCGCGTTGAAACGGAAATGATTTCCAGCCTAAAGCGGTAAACCATTTTTCGGCTAACGTGGTTTTTTTTCGTAAAGGTTTTTTTACCTTGATTTCTGCAATGCTCATTGCGCAATATCCATTGGCAACTGAGTAGTTTGCGAAAGCAATTTTTGTAGACCGGCCAAGGTATCGACTTCTGCCAAAGGCTTGTCTTGGCGCCAACGCAATATGCGAGGAAATCGCACCGCAATGCCACTTTTGTGGCGTGAACTAAGAGCGATTCCTTCAAAACCTAATTCGAATACCATCGTTGGAGTAACGCTACGCACCGGACCAAATTTTTCCTTTGTGGTTTTTCTGATGATGGCATCGACCTGTCGCATCTCGACATCGGTAAGCCCCGAATAGGCTTTCGCAAATGGAACCAATTTACGGTTATCCACATCAATGTCGTCGTCCCACACCGCAAAGGTAAAATCGGTATAGAGGCTCGCCCGACGACCGTGCCCACGCTGTGCGTAGATAAGTACGGCATCGACAGTGAAAGGATCGACTTTCCATTTCCACCAAACGCCCTCGTTTTTTGTGCGGCCGACACCATAAAAAGATTGTCGGTTTTTCAGCATCAAACCTTCCACACCGAGATCGCGCGAATCTTCACGATGTTTTTCAAAATCCTGCCAGCTATTTCCTTCCAGCAAAGGCGAAATGATTAATTGTGGCTGAGCACAATCGCTGACGATTTTCTCTAGCTGAACGCGTCGCATTAGTTGCGTTTTTAAACGCAAATCCGATTCCTGCCATTCAAGCAGGTCATAGACCAAAAACACCACCGGAATTTTTGACAGTAGCGCTGCACTTAATGTTTTGCGTCCGATACGCTGTTGCAATAAGGCAAACGCTTGCACCCGATTTTCTTTCCATACGACGATTTCACCATCCAGCACTGTCCCATCGGGTAAATGTTCTGCGAGCGCCCGGAGTTCTGGAAAGCGGTCCGTGATCAACTCTTCGCCACGCGACCAGATCCATATTTGTCCATCACGCTTGACCAGCTGTGCTCGAATACCATCCCATTTCCATTCGATAATCCAATCTGACGATGGCCCAAGCTGGCTTTCAAAATTGTCGGCAGTTAGCGTAATCGGGTGCGCAAGAAAAAACGGATAGGGTTGACCAGAATCGCGTTCGTCAATACTACCTTCAACAACAGGCGCGATAAGTCGTCGATAATTTTCTGCGGTAGCGCGCGCCGCTTGGTCGGTGTAGCCGACTAATCGTTGGGCAATGCGTTTGGAATCGCAGCCTGAAATGGCTGCTAAAGCTTTGATCACGGTAAGCTTGGAAACCCCTACTCGAAAACTCCCGGTAATTAATTTGATGAAAACTAATTGGCTTTGCTGGTCGAGCTCGTTGAGCAATAAAAGTAATTGTGCCGACAATTCATCAACGCCCATGTTGCGCAAAGGGAGTAATTTATTTTTAACCCAGTGTGCCAAACCTTCGTTCGATTGATGATTTGATTGAGGAAGCAAAAGACTAATGGTCTCGGCCAAATCGCCAACCGCCTCGTAACATTCCTCGAACAACCATTCCGGCACGGCATCGATATCAAGAATCAATTGACGTAATACCTTAGTTGGCACTAGCCGCCGTGGTTTTCCTCCGGCAAGAAAATAAACCGCCCATGCCGAATCGGCGGGTTCGGCATGTTGGAAATATTCCTGCAAAGCCAATAATTTGGAATTGTTACTCGTGCTGGCGTCTAGTTGTGCAAAAAGCCCGGCAAAGTTTTTCATGATGACACCACGGCGGTGTCAGTTTCGGTTGATTCCAATTCTTCGTCACCGTATTCGGTTTTAAAGCCTTGAGCATCCAGCCCGCGTTCGCGGAGCCAACGGACCATTACTTCTACCTGGCCGTGCGTGACGAAAATTCGTTCTGCCCCGGTTGCTAAAATCGCAGTTTGCAAGCCTTTCCAATCGGCATGATCGGACATCACAAATCCACGATCGACGCCGCGACGGCGGCGTGCACCTCGTACCTGCATCCAGCCGCTGGCAAACGCATCGGAATAGTTTCCAAATCGTTTCATCCAAGGACTTCCGCTCGCTGAAGGAGGAGCAAGCACAATGCTTCGTTTGAACAGTGCGCTGTCTTTTACTTCGCTCACGTATTGAGTGGCCGGCAGAGGAACTCCTGCTTCGCGATACAGTGCATTAAGCGGTTCGACCGCACCATGCGCGACAATCGAACCGATATCGGTATCAAGTCCCGACAAGATTCGTTGCGCTTTTCCAAAGGCATAACAGAACAACACGCTGGTACGTTCATTGTCTGCATTTTGTCGCCACCAGTGGTTTATTTCGGCGAATATTTCCTGCTCTGTTTGCCAGCGGTAAATAGGCAGGCCAAAGGTAGATTCCGTGATAAAGGTATGGCAGCGAACATGTTCGAATGCTTCACAGGTTCCGTCCTTATCGAGTTTGTAATCACCGGATGCAACCCAGACCTCGCCACGATATTCCAGGCGAACTTGCGAAGAACCCAATACATGTCCTGCCGGATGCAAACTTAATTTCACCCCGTGGTGATTGACCGACTCGCCGTAGTCGAGCGTTGTAAGTTGAATTTGAGATCCAAGTCTTTTGCGTAAAATGGATGCACTCAAAGTTGAAGCCAGATAATGTCCACTGCCCATGCGAGCGTGATCACTATGGGCATGGGTAATGACTGCGCGATCAACTGGGCGCCAAGGATCGATATAAAAATCACCAGCAGCGCAATAAAGTCCTTCGGGTCTTGCCGTTACCAGATCCATTGCTTGTCGAAACTTCGTCATTTAGAACCTTTTTTAATGACTGTACTTGCTCAAAAGATCATTTTTCAGCCCGGAATTTAGTACCACGTTCGATGGTAACCACCAAAACGTTGGGCGAATGTGAAAGCTAATAAAAAAACAAACCTACGAGATAAAAAGCAATAGTCATTCAACATTAACCAAGGTAAAACCCGATAAAAGCTTCGTCAGCGTTACCCGAAAATATAGGTTGGTAATGGCGTGCGTGACGTTCATAGATCAACGCCGATCACTTAATTGCAGGCTATGAGCGCTACCGCACCGACCGCTACAGCGTGGCAGAGGAACAATTTACCTATGTAAATCTCCGACGGTAATGGGCTCCGTGAAAACTGAAAAGCAAACAAGTCCAGAGCGCACGCACCTGTGTCAATTGATTCAACATATGACCGTCGCCATGCTCACCACGGTAGACGATAACGGTACCTTGATTAGTCGTCCGATGTCGCCACTTCTACTCGATGGCAGCTGTGCTCTGTGGTTTTTTACCGACTTGCGCTCTGGCAAAGTAAAACAAATTGACGCCATGAATCTGAATTTCATCGATTCGACCCGAGCGACGTATGTGTCACTCTCGGGAAGCGGCGAGATTATTACCGAACGTAGTTATATCGACCGCTTATGGACTCCATTCGCCAAGCCCTGGTTTCCAGACGGCCCCGATTCGGACCAACTGGGTCTCCTGAAATTTGTGCCCGAAATTGCCGAATATTGGGATTCATCACATTGCAAAATGGTACGAATGCTGGCTCTGATGGCCTCTGTCGTTGCTGGAAAGCCCATTGCAATGGGAGAGCATGAAATCATTACTGAGTTATCGATGGCGCCCCGCAAGTCGGCGTTGGGATAAATATTTCTCGCTCTGTTCGCAAGCGCACCGAACTCCATTACGTATGCGCCTACGCTATTTTGGCAATGAGAGATATTCAATGTGCATGACTTATCGGCGAGCCAAAGCTCACCGCCCGTGTTCTCTATTTTTAAAGGATCCTAATATGAAAAATTTAATGCTGATTCCTATTTTATTTGCGGCTGTTGCTGGACTGAGCGCTTGTGATCAACCAGATGTAGTGACCGTTCCTAGCTCACCGCCACCTGTGGTGGTTCAAGGTCCTGCCGGTGAGAAAGGTGATACTGGTAACACCGGTGACCAGGGTACTCAAGGAAACCAGGGCAACGAAGGCGTACAAGGCGACCAAGGCAACCAGGGTAATGAGGGTGTCCAAGGTACTGAAGGCGTTCAAGGTGAACAAGGCAATCAAGGTAACCAGGGTAACGACGGCGTTGATGGCGAAGACCGTCAACCGAATTAATCAATGTTCAAGTTGCTGATTGAACTATCAAGGAGATACACATGAGCTTAGGCACGATATTACTCATCGTTTTAGTGTTGGCATTGGTGGGTGTACTACCAAGCTGGGGTCACAGCAAAAGCTGGGGATACGGACCCAGTGGTGGCTTGGGTTTGGTGTTGATCATTGTGGTTATTTTGGTATTAATGGGTCGCATATGATTTTCCGCCATTTCACTGGCTTGCAGCAAAAGAACTTACGATCTAGCGCTTGGTTCCTCGGCGTGATGTCCTTGTCTTTAGCTGCTTGCAGTGAAATGGCGAAGCAACCTGTTTCGGCTGGCACGGGTTCACAACCCGTGCTGCTGGCACCACAAAAAACATTGATTCCCACGGTTAATATTGCGCCAGCCAAAGGCTGGCCAAGCGGTGTAATGCCGACACCTATATCAGGCACACAAGTTACTGCGTTCGCGCGCGATTTAGACCATCCACGTTGGCTTTATGTGTTGCCCAACGGTGATGTTTTAGTTGCAGAGACCAATGCCCCGCCCAAGCCAGAAGCTGGCAAAGGTATTAAGGGTGCCGTGATGAAATCGGTAATGAAAAAAGCCGGCGCAGCTGTTCCCAGCGCTAATCGCATAACATTACTGCGTGATACCGATGGCGATGGCATCGCAAATTTACGCTCGATATTATTGGAGAATTTAAACTCTCCTTTTGGCATGGCATTAGTGGGCGACTATTTATACGTCGCTAATTCCGATGCAGTCGTTAAATTTCCTTATGCCAAGGGTGATACCCGTATTACCGCGAGCGGCATTGAAGTCGTTGCACTACCGGCCGGGCCGATCAATCATCATTGGACCAAAAATATTATTGCTAGTGCCGACGGCAATAAACTTTATGTCACCGTCGGCTCCAACAGTAATGTCGCCGAGCGCGGCATGGAAGTAGAAGCAGGACGCGCGGCGATTTGGGAAGTTGATATCAAGACTGGATCACATCGTATTTTCGCATCCGGTTTACGCAATCCTGTGGGTTTGGCATGGGAACCGCAAACGGGAGCATTATGGACAGCCGTCAATGAGCGCGACGAGCTCGGTAGTGACTTGGTGCCGGACTATATGACATCGGTCCGCGATGAGGGTTTTTATGGCTGGCCCTATAGCTATTACGGACAACATGTTGACACCCGTGTAAAACCGGGGCGACTAGATTTAGTGGCGAAAGCCATTGCGCCTGATTATGCATTGGGCCCGCACACAGCATCATTGGGATTAACTTCCTCTGCCGGCACATCGCTGCCCAAAACGTTTGCCAACGGCATGTTCATTGGTCAACACGGGTCTTGGAATCGTAAGCCACATAGCGGCTATAAAGTTATTTTTGTCGCTTTTGAGAACGGCAAACCCGTTGGTCAACCAATCGATGTCCTGACTGATTTCCTGAGTAAAAATGGTAATGCCTATGGCCGTCCGGTAGGAGTCGCGCTGGATAAAAGCGGCGCATTGCTGGCAGCAGACGATGTCGGGAATATCATTTGGCGAGTAAGCGCGATCAATGGCAAAAAGTTGGGCAGAAATGGTACTCACCAATCGCCATTTCAGATTTCAGCACTGGAAAAACCTTGAGCACGCCACACTCAGGCAATAATCCAAATCCTGTTCCCCGCACCGAAAAACGTGATACAGAAATACAAATAAGCAAGCACCTGTATCACGAACGGCATCATGCACCGAAAGATTTCTCTGATCGCTTTGCGTTCGGCTTTACCAAACTACTGCGTTTTTGTGCCGATACTTTTTTTGCCAAACGCTATGGCCATCGTGCCATTGTGCTGGAAACAGTGGCGGCGGTACCTGGAATGGTCGGCGGTATGATTACCCATCTAAAATGTCTGCGCCGTATGGTCGATGATGAAGGCTGGATTCGCACCCTGATGGAAGAAGCCGAAAACGAACGCATGCATTTGATGACTTTTGTTGAAATTGCTAAACCATCATTTTTTGAACGCATGGTGATCTTGTTCGTACAATGGATTTTCTTTATCGGCTTTTTCTTCTTGTACCTGGCTTCGTCTCGCACCGCACACCGCGTCGTCGGCTATTTCGAAGAAGAAGCGGTCATTAGTTACACGTTCTATCTTCAGGAACTCGATGACGGCCGCTCCCCGGATGTCGCTGCACCGGATATTGCAAAACATTACTGGAAGCTGCCTGCCGACGCCACATTACGCGATGTCATTTTGGTCGTACGTGCCGACGAAGCTCATCATCGCGATATAAACCATGGCTTTTCAAATAAACTCGCCGGGTTGCCGCCAGACAGGTTGTGCGCCGCGCCCTATCCACCGCATGCGGACGACATCAGGATGAATGCTTGATCTGTAGGGTGAAACCGCCCGCTCTTGGCGATTCCACCATACGCTGCGACAGCGTTGGGTTGGTGGATACCAGCAAAAAGCGGTGGGATCCACCCTACTTTAATGCACATCCGACAGCAGGCGGGACAACTCATCTTTGACTACCGCATAACATTCGCAGGCATGAGCCTCTAGTCCCGAAGGATTAAGTACTGAAATATGTCCGCGTCGGTAGCTGATAAAACCGGCATGTTGCAACTTTCCTGCTGCCTCGGTAATGCCTTCGCGGCGTACCCCCAGCATGCTCGCTACTAATTCTTGCGTCATGATTAACTCGTGGGTCGGGACGCGATTAAAGGTCAATAATAACCAGCGACTTAATTGTTGTTCGACCGAATGATGTCGATTACATACAGCGGTTTGCATCATCTGTGTCATCAACGCCTGGGCATAACGCAATAACAAACGCTGCATAACACCGGCGCGATCAAATTCTGCTTTTAGCAAGCTCCGTTCAAGGCGGTAAGCGTAACCTGCCGTATGCACCACAGCAGAACTGGGTGTGGTGTTGCCACC
Source organism: Arenimonas sp. (assembly GCA_043754555.1). Lineage (GTDB taxonomy): Bacteria > Pseudomonadota > Gammaproteobacteria > Xanthomonadales > Xanthomonadaceae > Arenimonas. The sequence goes on from JAYUUM010000223.1 coordinate 10,983, forward strand.
CATAAACAAAGAAACACCCAGCATGCCCTCATTGCCAACGCCAGCCGCTTCGGCCGATGCTCCCGAAGCCATCACGTAGTGCAATGACACAATGGAAGTCGTTGGGAAATACGCATACTGCAATTGACTGCCGGGCTCGTAAAGCATGTCGCCCAACTGCATCTGGACGAGTTCTAATTGGCTTGATAATTGCTCGCGCTCCGCTACAGGTAGTGCAGCGATCAGATGGTTTTGATTCGGACTGTGAAGTGCCGTCATTACGATGCCTCGGGAAATCCCGGGCTTTTGAGCGGAGTACATTCCACACCAATGCCACGATAACCAATAAAGCGGCAAGTCGGGTCGAACATCGGTTCGCCACTAACGCGAAACTGTTGTTGCGAGCCATTGGCATTTGTGCGATTGAATAGAAAATCAATAAAAGGTTGTCGTGCCGCAATCGCCGCTTGCAGCAAAGCAAGCTCGGACTCGTTCCATTTTGCTACGGAGTCGCTCGGTAACTCTTCTGCTTGAAACCCCAGTATTTCTAGCACGGGGCCGGACACTTTACTAAAATTACCAAGCTCGTCCTGTTCCCAGTACCAGTCGGAGGCTAGCTCGGTCAAACTGCGGTAACGCGCTTCACTCGCACGCAATTCTGCGGTGCGTTCTTCGACCACATGTTCAAGCATACGATTATGGCTGGCGAGTTTTTTATAAAGCAAACGTACTTCGAGCATATTGTGAATACGGGTTTTTACTTCCAGCAAATCAAAGGGTTTGCTGATGAAATCTTTTGCACCGGCCTCCAGTGCGCGTAGTTTGTGATTGGGTTGCGCGGTAAGCACGATCACGGGCAGATAGCTGTCGGTATCGTTGCATTGCAACTCACTCATTACCTGAAAGCCGTCCATCTCCGGCATTTGCAAGTCGAGTAAAATCAAATCGTAACTATTTTTTCGATGCAGCGAACAAACTTCCTGCGGCTTCATCGTTGAAGTCACATTGCCATAACCCGCCTCGCTTAAAAATTGCTCCAGCAGTTGCACATTGGTTTCCTGATCATCCACGATCAAAATATGGGCGTTAAGAATTTCTCGAGAACTAATCACTCTTTTTCTCTCTATGCTCGCAAGCGGCCTCGGCTTTGGCAAAGTTCAGCGCCACGTCGAGCGTGTTCATGAATTCGTTTACTTTTATGGGCTTGGTAAGATAACGGAAGAAGCCCGCTTCCAGACCATTTTCAATATCGCGTGGAATGGCATTGGCACTCAGCGCAACCACCGGAATTGATGCAGTAGCCGGATCTTCCGACAAAATCTTTAGAGCTTTCATTCCGCTGATGCCAGGCAGGTTAATATCCATCAAAATAACGTCAGGCAAAGCAGAACGAGCAATTTCAATACCACGAGCCGCGTCTCTGGCGGTTAGCAAACGGATATCTGGCCGACGCGCCATTAAGTCTTCTACCAACATCAGATTGGCCGGATTGTCTTCGACATATAACAAGGTATGGCAAAGTGCATCGGCATTAATATGAGTATTAGTGAGTTCCACCGCGTCAGAGCTATACGCATCAATGCTCAACTCAGAAGTTAAATTTAATTCAAACCAAAACACGCTGCCCTCGCCGACCGTACTATCGACCCCAATAACACCTCCCATCAATTCGATTAATCGTTTGGATACGACTAGTCCGATGCCGGTGCCTTCTTCATCATTAAATTCCTGGCCCAATCGATTGAAAGGCTGAAATAACTGCGCCATCTTTTCCGATGACAAACCTTCACCATTGTCTTTGACACAAATACGAATACGCCCATTGTCGCTCGCGACAAAATCAACCAAAACATTGCCATTTTCACGGTTATATTTAATCGCGTTTGAAAGCAGATTAATTAAAACCTGCTTTACTCGAGTGCGATCGGCTTTAACGGTATAAGGAGATTCCATCAACGGAAAGCTTACCGTGATACCGCGCTTTTGCGCCTGCGGCAAAATCATGGCTTTGCACTCGCGCACTACCTCGCTTAGAGATATCGGCTCAAGCGATAATATAAGTTTACCGGACTCAATCAAGGCAAGGTCGAGAATTTCATTTATCAAATCCAGCAAATACCAACCGGCTTTCATAATCTGATCAACACTACGCTTTTGCGTTGGCGTTAACTGCGGTGAGCCCGACTCGATCAGCTGGGCAAACCCGAGAATCGCGCTCAGCGGCGTGCGCAATTCATGGCTCATACTCGACAAAAAATCGGATTTGGCGAGATTGGCTTTTTTTGCATCCGCCATGGCTGATTGCAAATCAAGTTCGATTTGATGTCGTACAGAATTGTCGGTACCAATCAACAAGTAGCCGATAATATCGCCGTAATCATCACGTAGCGCGGTGATCGATACGATGGCCGGAAAACGACTGCCGTTCTTGCAAATATAAGTAAGTTCGTAAATATCTTCGATACCGCGCGAGGCTTTAAACGCCAGAGCTTCAAAGCCGGGCAAAATCGGCGTTCCCAATTCAAGGCTTAGGGCCTGGGCACGTGCCATCACTTCTTGCGGGTCGTGAATATCGCTCGGGTTTATTCTATTAACAACTTCATGTGCAAGGTATCCAAGCATACGCTCGGCACCCACATTAAATAATTGAATGATGCCTTTCTCGTCAGTGGCGATAATCGAAAAATTTTCGCTCGTAAGGATGGCATTCTGTAATGCGCCGGTTTTGAGCAAGATCGCCTGACGTCGCTCTTCAGCGAAAACGTCGGCGACTATGAAACTATTTTCCAGGCTTTGCATTACTGTTTCCGTGTGAAACTACGTGGGTTCAAAACATGAACCGAGTGCCTGGTCGGAAACAAAAGAACGCCGTAGCATTACGACGCTCTGGAGAGGACTTTAGCTAAGTACAGGCGCGGACTTAGATTGTTAAATTTTGTTACAAAAACGTCTGTGCGGTAGACCCCATAGCCGCAGCCAAGATCTCATAGTCAAATACGAGTACCTTGAATATTTTCTTCTTGAAAACGCTCGAGCTTTGCACTCGAGCGTCGCTACGACCGCAATTACATGCGATTTATTTGACCGTTGGTCACTTTTACACGGTCGCCAACACGCAAATCCTCGATATTATTGTAGTCGTACTGTGCCGAGCTGCCATTATCAAAGCGCACGCTCACACGAAAGAACTCATCATCACGCTTATTGCGTCTTTCAATGGCGTTACCCGCTACTGCACCACCGACTGCACCAACAACAGTCGCGGCTTTACGGCCGTCGCCTTTGCCGACTTGATTACCCAGCGCACCGCCAACAATCGCACCCAAAATGGCACCGCCACCGGATGTACGTGTGGAGGTCGCGAACGTTTCGATATTGCTGACATTGCCCATACGACTTTCGTTACGCATATCGTTAGGTGCTGAGCGAACCGAATTATTACGTGGCTCGGTGGAAGTACACGCAGTCATTAGCATCAAGCTGGTGACCGAACAAAACATAGCGCTCTTAATAATATTCATAAATTCTTTACCTGCTTGTTGATTGGATCTTTAGCCTGCGCCGAAGCATTGTTAAGGTCTGTGCGCTAACCAACCTAACATGTGTGCGCTTGCGCACCGACTCAATGGATTGCGGGTATCAAGCTGAATGTGTGATCAACAACGACTAAATGGCATACCTAATGAATACGAAATCAACATTGACGGATGTAAAAACTTTACGTGAACAAGCGCGCGTACATATTGAACAAGGTGCCGTGACTGCCGGTTACTCAGCAGATCGTGCCGAAGTCATTAAACTGCTTAATGATTCGCTGGCAACGGAAATTGTTTGCGTCTTGCGTTATCGTCGCCACCATTTTATGGCACGCGGTATTGTGGCAAAAAGTATCGCAGACGAATTTCTCGTGCATTCAAACGAAGAACAAGGACATGCTGACCAACTTGCCGGCCGCATTGTGCAGCTCGGCGGCGAACCCGATTTTGCACCCGACGGGCTCACCAGCCGTAGCCATGCTGAGTATGTAGAAGGTAAAACATTGGTTGAAATGATAAAGGAAGATTTAGTTGCCGAGCGTATTGCCATTGATAGCTATCGCGAACTTATCCAGTACCTTGGTGACCAAGACCCGACCACGAGCAAAATGTTGAAAGAAATTTTAGCCGTCGAGGAAGAACATGCCGATGAGCTCGCAGATTTACTGGAAGGTTTACCGTCGAAGGTTTAAGAATAGGATCTGTAGGAGACCGCTTGCGACCGCCATGGATGGCGGGAGTGCCGGAAATGCAGGTGCATTTTTCCGGCCGGCGACTGGATGAGATACCGTAGGAGGCCGCTTGCGGGCGCCATGGATGGCGGGAGTGCCGGAAATGCAGGAGCATTTTCCGGCCGGGCGATTGGCTTTCGGGCCCAAGAGCTTGCCCCGATGAAAATCGGGGGCCCTGCTACGTTTGTTACTTATTCGAAAATGTGCTCGAGAACATGCTCACACTGGGAATATCAAACAATAAATTATGTTTCATATCCTTGCGGATTTTTCGATTGCCAACGCCATGCATCGACGCACATTTGTGTTAAATCGTATTGGGTTTGCCAGTTTAATAATTCTTTGGCCAAACCCGAATCAGCATATAGTTTCGCAACATCGCCTTCGCGGCGACTAACGATTTCATAAGGTATGTCGACAGCATTGGCCTGTTCAAAAGTGCGTATCATTTCAAGCACGCTGTAAGCATGGCCGGTACCTAGATTAACCGTAATATTTTCGTTGCGTGATTGCAGATAATCGAGCGCATCGACATGCGCACGTGCTAAGTCCATCACATGCAAATAATCACGCAAGCCGGTGCCGTCAGGCGTCGCATAGTCATCACCAAATACCGAAAGTTTAGCTCGCTTACCAACGGCCACCTGACATAAATACGGCATCAGGTTATTCGGTGTGCCATGCGGATCTTCACCAATCATGCCGCTCGGGTGTGCGCCAACAGGATTGAAGTAACGCAAGATAGCAGCCTTAAAATCCGTATGTGCTGCACAGACATCTTGCAACATATCTTCGATAATCACCTTACTGCGACCATAAGGATTTGTTGCCAATCTTATTGTGCTTTCTGAAATCGGATTTTGATCAGTATCGCCATATACCGTTGCAGAAGAACTAAATACCAAACGATTCACGCCTGAAGCTTGCATCGCGCTTAGCAGCGAAATGGTGCCTGCAATATTATTGTCGAAGTATTGCAGTGGTTGTTTGCAAGACTCGCCTACCGCTTTCAAGGCAGCAAAATGAATAACCGCTTCAATATTATTCGCTTTTATTACGTCCAAAACTTCGGGACCATGACGAAGATCAACGTGGCATAGTGGAATACACTCACTGGCCAATGACTCTAATCGAACAAGCACTTTGGGTGAGCTATTACTGAAATTGTCGAGCACCACGACGTGATGGCCACGCTGGATCAACGCCAAGACGGTATGCGATCCGATATAACCTGCACCACCAGTGACAAGGATATTCATGCTTACGTTTCTTTTTGATTTATCGCATTAGACCCTGGGTCGCTGAAGCGCAACCCAGGTTACCTATTCAATATCGCTAGCGCCCTTTGCAACCTGCTCTGCAATCCAGGCATAAGTTTTTTCTAAGCCTTCATTCAAAGGCAGTGATGGCGCCCAGCCCAGTTTTTCGCGAATGAGATGATTATCCGAATTTCTACCACGCACACCGGTCGGGCCAGAGACATGATTAACACTTAATTTTTTACCGGCGATAGCCATAATCATATCGGCGAAGTGGTTAATAGAAACCATTTCTTCCGAGCCAATATTTACCGGGCCGGTAAAATCAGAACGCATCAAGCGCAGGGTGGCTTCAACACATTCATCGACATACAGGAACGAACGGGTTTGTTTTCCGTCACCCCACATTTCAATCGCTTCGCCTTCTTTAGTCATGGCGACTTTGCGACAAAGCGCAGCGGGTGCTTTTTCCCGGCCATCATGCCAAGAACCTTCTGGCCCAAAAATATTATGGTACCGGGCGACACGTACCGTCATGCCATAGTTGCGGGCATAGGCAAAATAGAGACGCTCGCTAAATAATTTTTCCCAGCCATATTCGGAATCGGGTGCAGCCGGATAGGCAGATTCTTCATTGCACTTGGGATTGTCCGGATCAAGCTGATTGTATTCCGGATACATGCAGGCAGATGACGAATAAAAAATTCGGCCAATTCTGTTTTTCCTGGCGACATCCAATACATGAATATTGATTTGTGCCGAGTTATGCATAATGTCAGCGTCATGTTCGCCAGTGAAGACAAAACCAGCGCCACCCATATCGGCAGCCAGCTGATAAATCTCATCAAAGCCACCGTCCAATGCAGCGACTACATTGTCGTAAATGCGCAGATCAGCCACCTGAAATTCATCAGCAAGCGAAGCGGCATAACGTGGTTGTTTCAAGTCAACACCGCGCACCCAATGGCCTTCGGATTTGAGGCGTTTAACCAAGTGGCTACCAATAAACCCACCGGCGCCCAGTACTAAAACTCTACCCACGTATTTCTCCTGATATTGCTGGATGACAGCATACCTTTTCTAGCGATAGTTCGCGACGTTTAATAGCGTTTCCAAAGCGGTCTGCACTTGTTTTTTATCGCCGACAGAAACTTGCTGGTAACTATTTACGTTACGCGCTCGTTCAGACAATAGATGGACATCGGAGTCGCGGCTACCAATAAATAAAATCGGTTTATTTGAAGCAATGCAGGCATACACTTTTGAAGGCAACACATAGCCAACAAAACGGTCCACAAGTGAAATAAGATGCACATCGGCGGCCAGCAATACTGCCGGTAGCTGCTCCAACGGCACGGGTCGGGTCCGGACAAAAGGCAGCCCTCGCTCACTCAATTCCGCCTCAACTTGATCAGCTCGCCCGCCGGTCGCGTTTAGCCAAACACCTGCTTTATCAGGATATTGCCGGCAGAACATTTCGAAGCCATCGACAAAGGTGAGATGGTCGTGCGCTACACCCCAATTACCGGAATACAGAATAATTTTTCGGCCCAGTAATGATGCCGGAATCGTGGCGGCAACATGGTCGAGCCTGAAACTTATTGGTGATGGATCACGTAGCAACTCAACGCGATGGGCAGGAATTCCGGCTGCCATGATATGGCGTTTTTGATCCTCACCTAATACTTCAATCACGCTGACCTGACGACGCCAAGCCAGTGTTAATCGATGTAGAAGTTTCATCCAAAACGGTACTTTTTCATATGTCGCCATCAAACATTCAGGATGAAAATCAGTAATGCGATAACGGGTTTTTTTGCGAAACAAAAAAGCAAGTGGCATTACGAAGTGAATTAAATACGGCGGTGAGCCAGTAAAGCGAATTTCGTCTGCCGCGAAGAATTGACGTCGCGCAGCAAATAGCAAAGCAATATTTGCCCCAAAGGTCCACAACGCTCGTTTGATAAAATTTCCACGATCGTACTGATTGCGATGGATTCGGCACGTTAAAAGACTTCCCGTGCCAATGACTTCTTCGGTTTCGCTGGATATTTTTGACGAAAAGCCAAACAGACTGACTTTATGTCCTTGCTCCGCGAGCGCGTTTGCAAAACCAACGGCATATTGACCCACCGCACCAAAATCGGGTGGCAGCCAATCGCAGAGAATTAATATTTTTTTTTGCGCATTCAAGAGAGTTGCCTGGTTTTTTTCTTTAATCTGGCTTTCGCGCAATTGCAATCATCGACTTCGCCAACCAAGGCACTCTGCCGACACGTAAAAATTTGATATCAACGAATCCAGCTTCCTGCAACAAAGTTTTTAACGAGGCAATTGAAAAAAATTTGATATGCCCTCCATCCCAGAGCGCGGTGAAATGAGCTTCCATTTTTCCTGTCAATGCCAGCGCTAAATTTTTCATATAGCCATGATAAGGCGTTGATATAAAAGCGTGTCCGCCAGGCTGCAACAAAGCAAATACGTTGGCTGCGAGTTTTCGTGGATCGTACAGGTGTTCAACAACCTCCAAGCTGATCACTGCTGGAAACTGGCCATACTTCAAAGCTAGATCGTCATAAGCCGAGCCTACCTCAATCCGAAGTTCCGGGTGAGCGCGGTTGGCCTCCAAGATGCCCGAATCACTATAGTCAATTGCCGTTACCTCAATATCAAGTTTCGACATCCAGCCCGCTACGGCTCCATTGCCACAACCAAGCTCGAAAATCTTTTCCGGTTTAATCAAATCCAGAAAAGCTTTTAACTCCGGCAATAAATACGCATGCGTGTGTGCCAAGTTTGCATCGCTATATTCGTATCTTGAAGTTGGATGTTGTTGTGTCATTTATTTTTCTGACCTGATCGTATTTCCCGCTGGTTTACGTCAACAAAATATTGATAAATCGCCATCATAAAAGCATAGTGAAGACCGGCTCGTCCGTCTAAAAAACCACCACGAAAAAAATAGACATAGATAAATCGCAGAGTCGGCCGAAATGGCAGATAAGAGGCTAATTGTTTCAACGAACGTCGGCGTTGTGTGCTATTGACACTTATTAAGTGAGTGAATTCGATCGAGGCTGCTTGCTGTACGAAAGATTGCTCAGCTTCCGATTTTGCATAACGCAAATGGCGTAAGAACCAATCATTCACACCTTTCGAAAAATTATAATGATCTAAAGGTGCATCTAAAGTGCCCACTTTATCCGCCGGTTGGGTTTCACGCTGCCCATGACCGTAATCTACAAATCGTAACTCTTCGGAACGTCCAAACCTTACCTGATAGGACGGATACAAGCCGGCATGTTTTAGCCATTTATCCATGAAAATAATTCTTGATGGCACCTTGTAAACGGGAAACTCAGCAGAGCTTTTTTCTACTATGCTTTGCATTTCAATTCGCAATGCATCGGTTACGACTTCATCGGCATCTAAATGTAATACCCAATTATTGCGAAAATCACCACGCTGCATCGCATAGTTACGCTGATTGGCAAAAGTATCGAATTTCCGCGTTAGAATTCTTGCACCAAAATTTTCTGCTGTTTGTACGGTCGCGTCGGTGCTTCCGGAATCCATCAACACAATATCATTTGACCACTTCACACTATCAAGACAGCGCTGAATGTTCTGTGCTTCGTTGAACGTTAAAATGACGATGGAGATCATGGTTGCCGATCCTTCGTCTCTTCGTTCATCTCGCGCATTTTTATAAACTCTGCAGGATTTCCAGCCACAATAGACCAGGGTGCAACAGACTTCATCACGACAGCGCCAGCACCGACTATTGCGCCATCACCAATTGTTATATTGGGTCCAATGAAACTTTGTGCACAAATCCATGCGTCGACACCGACATTAATTGGTTGCCTCAACAATGGTAGATGCGCATGACGATAATCATGTGTACCTGCACAAATATGGGCTCGATGCGACACGGTGGTTCTTGCACCAATGGAGACCATACCCAAGTTATAAATTAATGCCTCTTCCCCTATGCTGGCGTAATCATCAATTTTAAGATTCCAGGGCATTGTAATTCGGGCACTGGGATAAATATTGACCGACCTACCTACTGTGGCGCCAAAAATTCGCAATAGAAATCGCCGCCAACCAAAGAATGTTCGTGGGCTAAGATAAAACAACGGCAACGCAAATGACCAAGCTAGTCTTCCAACATACTCTTTAGTGGAATAAGGTTTTGCGGACCTGGCAGATTCAATATCAAGCGTCATTATTGTGCCCTGCTCGCTTCTCGCGCCTGAACCCAATTCCACGCCGTACTGACTATATCGTCAATATTGGAAATTTTTGGCTGCCAACCAAGATCGGATTTAGCCTTCTCGGCACTACCCACCAGCCACGCAGGATCTCCGGGCCGCCGTGGCGAAATATTGTATCGAATATCGACACCCGTTACTCGGCGACAGGCTTCGATAACTTCTAAAACGGAATAGCCTTTACCATTTCCCAAATTATAGGCTTCTGCCCGAATATTTTTCGTTGTCATTAATCGTTGAACTGCATTTAAATGCGCCGAACAAAGATCTTGAACGTGGATGTAATCACGAATACATGTGCCATCGATTGTTGGAAAGTCATCGCCAAATACCATTAACTTCGTGTCAGCCTGCTCGCCACCGCTAATTATGCGGAGCGCTTCATCGAGTATCAAAGGAATCAGATGTGTCTCGGGTTCGTGTCGCTCACCTAAATGTCCTGACGGGTCGCAACCAGCGGCATTGAAATATCTCAAGCTTATGCTATTCAAATCATAGGCCACTGCATAATCAGATAAAACCTGCTCTACCATCAGTTTTGTTTTTCCGTATGGATTCACAGGAAGCTGTGAATGCTGCTCGGTGATTGGCCTTTCCAATGGCTCGCCGTATGTGGCGCACGTAGATGAAAAGACAAGCTTGTTGATACCCGCATTTTGCATGGCATTTAGAAGCCGAAAAGTTCCGAGAACATTATTCTCGTAATAAAGTGCAGGCTCTTTCACCGACTCGCCCACATAGGCTAATGCTGCAAAGTGCATCACAACATCAAATTTATGTCGGGAGAAACATCGCGTTAAATCTTCATCCGAGCGAATATCGCCTTCCACTACCGCAGCCGATAATGTCGCATCACGATGTCCACGCGAAAAGTTATCAAATACCGTTACCTTGTGCCCGTGCTCTAAAAGCATTTGACACATATGGGACCCGATATAACCGGCACCACCCACCACTAGAATAGACAATTTCATATTGCGGTTTTCCCGGCGACTACGCGCGTTGGCAATAAACAACTATACAAATCGAATAATCGCTCACCCATTGTATCTACACCATAGTCGCTTAGTGCCAGTTTTTTTGCCTGAGTCGCTGCTTTTGCCAGAGCCTCGGGATTGAGCATAAAGGATAAAATTCCTTGAGCAACGGCAACAGATGTAGGAGCGACCGATAAGCCCGCGCCCACTTCCGCCACGCGCGAGGCGACGGCGACGCCTTCGCCCAGCACACATGGCAGCCCGACCGACAAAGCTTCAACAGGTGCAATTCCGAAATTTTCCGAATAGGACGGCAACACAAAAAGTTCGACTGCACCAAACGCGCTGGCTTTCATTGGCCCGCTCACATGTCCTGGCCAAACCACGCAATCGTCAATATTTAATTTTGCCGCTAGTATTTTTAATTCCGAAATATAATTTTTATCGCCATCACCACAAATTATCAAGGCAATGCTGGGCACTTCTTTTTTACATAGCAGCAGTGCCTCAAGCAAAGCCTCAATATTCTTCTTTGGATCAATGCGTGACAGATACAACAGGCATCGACGATTCTTCAACATCGGAAATTCTGTAAGCATCAAATCACTTGACTGTACATTCGCAGGCTCAATGCCTAATGGTAAAACCACCGAACGTAACTTGACGCCAAGGCTTTCCGCTTCAATACGTTCTTGTTCAGAAGTGAAATGTATGGCGGCGGCATCACGCAATAATTTAGCTTCAAAAAGGCTTAGCGATATTTTCTTGAATAGACTGCGTCGCTTTGTCATCCCGTAATGATTTAAAACTCCAAGCGGCCTGATGACATAGGGGATCTTATTTTTTCTAGCGATCAATGCCGCCATCACCGGTGCGAATGAAAAAACAGCATGTACGTGTACCAAATCAAAGTTTTTTATTTCTTTCAATAGCCAGCGACGCAGGGGCATCGAAATTTTATAGGCGTTAACTTGCATCGGAAAATAAATTCGGTTTACACCATTATGGGGATGTGTTTTTTCTAATTCCACAGGCAGTAATTTACCGTTGCCATCATCATTGGTTGTCACTGTCACCACTTCAACGCCCCGAGCCAGCAAAGACTGCTCTATTTGTACGATAGCTTTGCTTGGGCCGCCACTGGATTCGGACACCGATGGAATGACGTGCAACACACGCATCAACCGGCTCCTTGCAAATAGCGTGCGTTCACTTGCCGTGCCCAACCGCGACTTCCGCCATCGACTCGCATTTCCGGCATTAATTCCGCCAACCACTGCTCTATCGGCGTGGTAAATCCGGTTTTTTTGCGTTGCATTAATGCAGCTGGTAACGGGATGCTGGGAGAATTTGAAAGCAAATTTTTATCAGGGTATTGGCAGAACGCTTGCATCACCGGCATTAAATCCCGCAAAAGCCATGCATCGACCAACGGTGTGCGTAGCTCAACACTATGACCCATGCTTGCCCAATCGCTGTCGCGCAAAAGTTGATTGCGCATGTAACACATTGATTCCATCTGTCCGACAGCCAGTGAGTAATCGTTAGGTAATTGGCCACTCATCATTTCAATCAATGAGCCGGGACTGAGTTCCTGCATGGCGGCGTGGGCATAGGTTTCTTGCATCAAGCCAGGCAATTGATCGGGCGTAAACAAACCGCGACGCAACCAGTAACCGCCATACAAACTATCTGCCTGTCTTGCCATCCAGAGCCAACGTGAGTTGTCACTTTGCCAAGCTTTTGCCTTGAATGCGACATTCATTAAACCAGCCAAGCCTGGAACTGCAGTAATTTTTTTCCAGCGTGTAAATAATGTTGGCACTTGTTGAAAACTTGGATAACCACAAAATAGTTCATCGCCGCCAACGCCCGACAGCACAACTTTCAAGCCAAGCTCGGCAACGGCTTTACTGGCATACCACGTGTTAATGCCATCAATACTCGGGCAATCCATCGCAGCAATAATTCGCGGAAGGTCTTGCGTAAACTCCTTACGGGTCACTACTCGTATGTGGTGGCGAATACCATAATGCTGAGCCAGCAACTCTGCCATCGGTGCCTCGTCTTGCGGCTTGCCGGAAAATTCACTAAACGCAATGGTTATGCCCTGAATGTCGCGCGCGCCGGCATCCTTCATTAATCCGGCCAGACTACCCGAGTCAATACCACCAGATAGAAATATACCCACTGGAACATCGGCGACCAGGTGGTTTTGCACCGAATTTAATACTGCATCACGCACCGTTTGGCGAATTTCTTTTTCCGTCAAATTACATGCGGGTGCATTTCGCCAACTGTCGCCGATATCCCAATAAACCACCGGATTAAAATCTGGCGTGTCGGGAGAAATACGACACCAACTACCGGCCGGCAAAACACGAATATCCCTATAAAAAGTATGGGGTGCGGGAACGCTTCCGGTTAACCAGTAGCCTGCCCGACCAATGGCATCGGGTTCATGCGACACCAAGCCCGACGCAAGCAAAGCTTTTGCCTGCGAAGCAAAACACCAACCATCAACAAAGGGCGCCAAATATAGTGGCTTGATTCCATAGGGGTCACGCGCTAGAAAAAGGCTGCGCGTTTGCTGATCCCAAATAGCAAATGCAAACATGCCGCGTAATTTCATCAGCATGGCTTCGCCTTCGCGAATAAATAATTTCAGCAGTACTTCCGTATCACTTTGCGTGCGAAATGTTTCGCCAGCTTTTTCGAGTTCAGCCCGCAGATCGCGAAAATTATATATCTCACCATTAAAAATGATGACATAGCGGTTGTCTTGCGAATGCATGGGTTGATTGGCGCGCTCATCCAGATCGATAATCGACAAGCGTCGATGCCCAAGACTGACATTGGCATAGGGATTTTGCCAATAGCCTACCGCGTCCGGACCACGTGTACGCATCGCATCACACATACGCTCGACTATGCCATTTTTCAGGGCACCCGCTTCGCCTGAAATCCGTATAGCACCTGCAATGCCGCACATATCAATTCACCTTTCCGGTATGGTTTTGCAGTAAGTTTCGGTAAGTATCGAGAAATGCTTCACCCGCTATTTCCAAAGTGAATCGGTTCTCAACAGTCTGTCGACCAGCCTGGCCCATCCGTTCATTCAATGCCATATTTTGCGCCAATAATTGGAGGCGATTGGCGAGCATTAACGCATTGCCCATCGGCACAAGAAATCCATTCACGGTATCTGTAATAATGCCTTCTGGCCCGCCACAACGCGTGGCAACGACGGGAATCGCGCAGGCCATGGCTTCTGCCAACACCACACCAAAGCCTTCCTCATCCGATGATAACGCGAAACACAATGCTTGCTGGTAATACCTGACTAGCTGTTCACGGGTGGGTCGCAAATGGAAACTCACAGAATCTTCAAGGTCCAGCTCGCGTACACGATCCCAAAAAGTAGGGCTCGGTCCACCCGCTCCTGCCAGCAATAATCTCGGCGGATCTTTCATCGAAAATCGCATCAGCGCATAGGCCTCC
>JAYUUM010000224.1:0-2774 GCA_043754555.1 Arenimonas sp.
ATCGGAAAATAAGGATATTGGCGCTTCAGACATGGTGTACTCACAGTTTCGTTCGAGTCGCCCAATGCGATAGAACGCGGGGCATAGTTTACTCTCTTATCGGTGGAGTCGTGGCTCCATTTAGGCTTGTGGCATCATGTAACTATGTAATTAATCGTGTCGGAGAGCTTTAGATGGCGTATTTCTGGGTTAAATCGTTGCATTTGCTATTTGTAATCGCATGGTTGGCATCGGTGTTTTACCTGCCACGCATACTGCTCAATATCAATGAATGCGCAGGTCAGGCAACAGTACAGGAGCGTCTGGTGTTAATGGGCATGCGCCTGTATCGTTTTGGCCACATCATGTTTGCTATCGCCCTTGTATTCGGCATGGCGCTTTGGATGCATTTCGGCATGAAAGGCGGCTGGTTACACGCCAAACTTTTATTGGTCGGATTGTTGTTTGCGTATTTCATCGCGACCGGCGTGATGCTGAAAAAATCGGCCGCAGGGGGCAAGTTGATGTCGAATGCCAAACTTCGCTGGTATAACGAATTGCCGATTTTTCTTGCACTCGGTGCGATATACCTAGTGATTGCTAAACCGTTTTGATTTTGTAGGGGCGCTGCTTGCTGCGCCCTGAAACCTTAACAATCTTTGGGCGCAGCGAGCATGCGCCCCTACGGTTTTATCTTCGTAGTTTTCGAGTTGTTTTTTTGTATAGACACAATCGCAGAGCATTCCCGGGTCGATAGAGCGTGACCCGAGCTACAGCTTTGGTACCAATACAATTTTGCCAACAGTCTTGCCGGATTCAATCCGTGCCTGTGCTTTTCCGGCATCGGCCAAATCGAATGTTTCGATCGGCAGTGGTTTTAATCGCCCATTTGCGAAGCGTTCCAAACACCAGAGCATGCCTTCGCCCAGCATGGTGGCGTGTTCGGATAGAAAACTTAAATTGGCAGCCAGTATGCTGCGATTTTCCTGGGTCATTTTCATTGGGTTGAATCGCGGTGTTCGCAACCAATCCCAGGCGAGTTTGAACCAATTTAAGCGGCCATTGTTCGGCAGCATGCTGGCAAAACCGTAAACGCAAAGTTTGCCCATCGGTGCTAGATGTTCATAGCTTTCGCCAAGTGTACTGATGCCGTTGGCGTCGAAGATTGCATTGAAACCTTCAGGTACCAATCTTTCGGCTTCTTTCCATAAGTCCTGTTCGCTTTTCACGACCACCGCATCGGCGCCCATAGCCAGACAGGTCTCTCGTTTATGGGCAGAGCCAACAACGCCGATCACGCGAACCCCCGCGAGTTTTCCCAATTGCACTAACGCGGAACCCACGCCGCCTGCTGCGGAATGAATCAACCAAACATCGCCGGCATTGGGATTAACTTGCCGATGCACCATAAACCACGCGGTTAAAAATACCGTGGGCAATGCGGCCGCTTGATCGAAAGAAAGATTTTCCGGCAATCGAAACAATCGTGTCGCGTCCAGAGCAATATGGCTGGTATAGCCACCAAACAAAGTGACGCCGATAACTTTGTCGCCGATTCGATATTCGCTGACATCGGGATGAACTTCGATCACTTCGCCGGCAATTTCAAATCCGGGCGTAATCGGATAACCATGCAAACGCTTGGCCGATTCATACAAACCCATGCGAATAATTCCATCGGCATAATTCAAGCCGGCGGCGTGTACCTTGATTAACACTTGATTGGATTTCAGTTCGGGCTTTTCAAACTCGACCAGTTTGAGTACATCGTAATGGCCGGGTTTTTCAATGATTATTTTTTGCATGTGGTGCAATCTAGCACATGAACGTAGGGGCGCTTGCTTGCTGCGCCCATCATTCAAAATATCGAAATCTTTGCACGCAGAAGTAGCACGTATCACGCTCCACCGACCCGGTGAATTCTTCACAACAATCAAAAAAGGCCAGCTTAATTCAAGCTGGCCTCGAGTGCATAGGCACTAAACTTTATGTTGTTTTCAGGCAAGGGCGCAGCAAGCAAGCGCCCCTACATCATCAACCGCGTTGTGCCGCCGGATCACGACGCTTCGGACCATTGCTGGTGCCGTGCTTTTTCGGGCCGGCGTGCGCATGCGATGAAGGCTGGCCGGTTTTACCCGGTGCAGCGTGTGGACGACGTCCGCGTTTCTGCGGAGCGCGGTCACCACTTGGACGTGGGCTGCTGTTCGCAGGACGACCGGAATCATTACCCATGCGAATCGCACGGCTGGCTTCGAAGCCCGGCACGGTAATCATTTCGATATCGGCTTTCAGCACGCGATGAATCGCACGCAACAATTGTGCTTCTTCCGGAGCGACCAAAGAAATCGCTTCGCCGCTGGCACCGGCGCGGCCGGTACGGCCAATCCGGTGAATGTAATCTTCGGCGACCATCGGCAAGTCGTAATTGATCACGACTGGAAGTTGCGGAATATCCAGACCACGGGCGGCAACGTCGGTAGCAACGAGAACGCGAGCTTTGCCGGATTTGAAATCATTCAACGCTTTCAAACGCTGAGCCTGCGATTTGTTGCCGTGAATTGCCACGGAACGAATACCGGCTTTTTCCAGATGTTCGGCAAGACGATTGCAACCATGCTTGGTTTTACCGAATACCAGGATTTGTTCCTGATAACGTTCGGCCAGCATTTGCGTCAACAAGTCGCGTTTGCGACCAGTATCCACCGGATGCGCGCGATGGCTGACCGAGGAAGCAACGGCATTTTGTGCCGACACTTGAACCTGGCTTGGATTTTTCAGGAAATCGATCGCGAGCT
>JAYUUM010000225.1:0-8151 GCA_043754555.1 Arenimonas sp.
CAATATTCGTATTGGAATATTTTAAACTGGGACGGATCATTGCTCGATCTTGGTTGATTTTTGGAAGAGGTTGGGCCTAGTGAGAGTCGGGCCTAGAAGGCCCTCCTACCACAGCGTAATTACGTAGGAGGGCCTTCTAGGCCCGACCGTTTTCAAGCCCAAAAAATCAGAAAACCTCGATAAAGTTTAATTCACAACAGCGCTTCATATTCTTCAATAACATCCAACAAGGCCAAGCGCATGGGCTCCAATGGGGTTTCATAGCGTTTCCAGCCGCCCATGTTTTTGCTGTGAATCGGTTGCCGTAATTGCAAAGTGCTGGCCGTAGTAGTGATGCGTTTATTGGCCAGAATGTCGGTAACGCCTTCTACTTCCGGCAAACCTAAATATTCCTGTACGCGTCTCGCCTCGTGCTCGGGTTGCGTGACCAAATGTTCGTAATGAACATCGATAATTCGACCCGGTGCAATTTTATGCCAGTGTTTCATGAGTCGGGAATAATTGCGGTAATGGTTTGCGACTTCCAACATGTCATAACTATAAGCGTAGTGATGATGGGCAAAGAGCTCTTTCATATTCGAGAAACAAGCGTCCATCGGATGACGCCGAAGATTAATAATCTTTGCATGCGGAATGGCTTTCAAAATCAAACCGGCATACAGATAGTTCAAGGGTAATTTGTCGCTGAAAAACTTTCGGCCTTCAATCAGGCGATGGGTTTTTTCCAGATAACGATTACCAACCAGATGAAAATCGATTTTCGAAATTAGCTCAGCAAACTCCGGATGTAGTTGAACCGGAAGCGGCACGTCGGCAGCCCATTGCAGCTGCATTTTAAAATCGCTTAATTCACCGCAAGCGGTAATTTGCGGATGATTGCCAATAATGCGTTCCAGCAAGGTGGTACCAGTGCGGGGCATACCGACTACAAAAATGGGTGTGACTTCGTGGGGTACTTTGGTCGGCACTTCCAGAAAGTTGTTATTGGTAGCGGCAATTAAATTATCGAAGCTTAAATTTTCGCAATCACTGGTAAATTTCAGTACGCCGCGACGATGTTTCATGCCGTCAACCAAAGCAGACCATGCCGCTTCAGTATCATTGATAGCGTCGAGTTCTTTAAAAAGACCGTATTGCAGATACGTGGTGTCATCTACCGTCAGGCCGGGCTGCGTTAGTACTTCGCGCATGCGGGCGATGCGCAAGACATTGCCGTCTTTGCTGCCAAACTGCGCGCGCATCCAGTGGGCATGGCCATGTAAACGATTTTTTGAAATTGAAGATTCACTGGCCGAAATCGCGTTTTCAACCGGACCGGTAAAACTGAAAACAATACTGAGAATATGGTTGGCAAACCAGCCGTTAAAACCTTCGGCATGCGCGCGTTGAATAAAGCGCAACGCCGTCGGCTGGTCTTCAAACGAACTGTATTGCCGACCCACGTCCAGCAGAGCTTCGCGGCTATTTTTATCATCGATATCGATATAACCGAGCGTGCTATGGCCCAAAAACGTCTCGCCAACTGATAGGCAAGCGTTGCTAATGAACAGAACGTCGCGAGCAGCAAGATTGCGACTTGCATATTTACAAGCCTGAAAGGCATTAAAGGTAGCTAAACGAGGTCTGTTGAGCGCTAGAAAGCAGGACGAAAGCAGGCAAAAGGCCATAGCATGTTCTGGCTGTTGTGCCAAAAGCTGTTCACAACTGTTTTTAGCCGCTTCAAATTGTTTGGCAATGAATTGCTCATTAGCTAGTCGCCAAAGATCGGTGGTCACGTCGATGAATCACTCTGATTGGACTGGAACGACACCATAATGCAAATAGCCCAGGCCGGAAACTAACAAATTAGAGTCCAATCATTACGCGGTAGAAATTTAGTTCATATTTGTTAATGTTGAAGAAATGTTGAAGAATTTGCCTGATTACATGTGCGCTATCAGACAGACACTGGTCAACGCCGACTATCAAACTGCGTTTTCCGGTGTTTAGTCACACAAATGCAACGGAAGATCACCTAGCATGGATATAACAACAATTCTCTTCTAAAGCATTTACTCGGCACGGCAATTAACGGTACATTAATAGCCCGCGCATTTGTGAAACACGTCAGACCACAACTAGGGGCACAACATGAAGAATCAAAAATTCAATCCACGCCGAACCGGCATTCGCCAACAACTAGTCGCCGCGGTATTGATGGCACTTTCTGTGCAGGTAGTGCAAGCTGGCGATACCTGTAATCTGAACGGTGGTGTTGGCAATGGTGGCGCATCTTCTATAGGCACCAATGGTCTCGCTTGCGGTACAGCCGCTGTGGGGTCTGGCAACTTCAGCACGGCTGTAGGGGCCAATAGCCAAGCTAGCGGTATTGGTGCTTCAGCAATAGGTGCATATGCTGGTGCTGTCGGCGTCAACGCAAGCGCGGTTGGTTATTACAGCACCGCAGTAGGTATAAGTGCTAGTGCCGTCGGAGCTTACAGCAGCGCTACTGGAAATTTCAGCAGTGCGCTAGGCGGTAATGCTTTTGCCAACGGCGTCGGTTCTTCAGCAGTGGGTTCGTATGCCGGTGCTGTTGGCGTAAACGCTAGCGCAGTCGGTTATTACAGCTCCGCCGCTGGCGTGAGTGCTAGTGCCATTGGCGCTTACAGCAGCGCGACCGGAAATTTCAGTAGCGCCTTAGGCGGTAATGCTCTTGCTAACGGCGTAGGTGCTTCAGCGATCGGTGCTTATGCTGGTGCTGTCGGCGCGAACGCTAGCGCAATCGGTTATTACAGCACTGCAGTTGGCGCGAATAGCACCGCCAGTGGTGCTTATAGCAATGCGACAGGCGCCAATACCACTGCAACGGGTGCCAATTCCCGGGCAAACCAAGCAAATAGCACGGCGACCGGGTCCAATGCGCGGGCAATCGGTGCAAATAGCACGGCGACAGGCGCCAACAGTGTTGCCAGTGGCGCAAACAGCGCAGCCATTGGCACTGGTGCTACGGCAACCGCGGCTAATAGCGTTGCAATCGGCGCGGGTTCAACGACCGGGGCGCGTGTCAATACCGTATCTGTGGGCGGTATCGGAACCGAGCGGCAAATAACCAATGTGGCAGCCGGAACGGCGGGTACCGACGCGGTGAATTTAAACCAAATGAACTCTGCTGATGCAGCCGTGCTAGTGGCCGCGAATAACTACACCAACTCACAAATCGCCGCCATTGTCATTAATGCGATAGGTTTCCAAGACCAAATCGACGGTCTGGACAAGCGTGTTGATCAAGTAGGTGCCATGTCTGCCGCTATGGCACAAATGAGTGCCGCAGCATCGGGTAATAACCAAGACAACCGATTAGCGGTAGGTTTAGGTAATTATGGCGGTCAAACAGCTTTTGCGATGGGCTTTCAGCGCACAGTGTCAGACAACGTCACCATTAGTTTTGGCGCCGCGTTTGATGGTGATGAAACCGCAACGGGTGCAGGTGCATCGTTTGGCTGGTAATACTTAAGGCTGGAGATTTTTCATCCAACGTAAGTAAGCATGCAGTAAATAAAAAAACCGGGCCTCACAAGAAGCCCGGTTTTTTGTTGCCGATATTTTGTAGTAGCTCGAGCCAGAGCTCGACCCGGGTCTCTGATCCAGGCGCGGTATTGATGTAAATAATGCACTCGTTGTAGATGCTTGGATTTTGCATTCTCATTCCCGTTCCGGGGTCGAGGCCGCGACTCCGGCTACAGAAATTTGGCAAAAAAAAGCCGCCGGAAGACGGCTTTGTTCTCTAACGTATGTATTAGAACTTCACATTCATGCCAATATTTAAACTATTATTGTCTTGCTGATCGTCACTTAAACGGCCGTGATAACCCAAGAAGCCTTCAACGCTATCGGTGAACTCAACGCTAACGCTCAGGTCTGCTTCAATCCAATCTTCTGAAGGAGCGTAGCCGGCAAGTGTGAATTGACCATTCATCGAGGTGGATCCGGCCGTAACGCGGCTTACGTCATCTTCATTTTCAGATGCATAAGCGACACGCAGGCTAGGACGAATGGAGCGCTCACCGCCGAAATCACCTTGTAATTGGTAGCCAATACGACCAACCAGTGAATCACGATCAAAACTATCAAAACGCATGGAGGTCGATGTGCCACTGTTTTCAGCGTAATCGTCTACGCCGACTTTCTGCCAGGTAACGCTCAAGAAGGGGCCGTGACGCAGGCTGTCGCCAAATAAATAACCACCACCCAATTCCAATGCTTTGTGCGAAGCGCTGGCATTGCCTTCTTCTACGCGCGTTGATGGGCCGAGTACGATTTCACGATTGATATCGATGCTGCTGCTACCCACCGATAACACACCATTGATATAGCCGTTGCCGAAGTGTCCGGTGGCAAAAACCGATCCAAGGACTTCCTGGCCGTCAATATCACCGCCATTAAAATCACCATTGGTACCGCCCAAGCTGATTGCCGCACCGAAGCTAAGGCCCTCGCTGTAGCGATATTCAAAGCCGCCAGTAAAGGTATTGCTGTTAGTACTTAAACCAGGTGAGTTGACGGTAGCGTCGTAGTCTTGGTTACCAAATTGCGCTCTAAAAAAGCCACGTGAGGAACCCGCTTCGGTATTGCCTACTTTATTGTTCAACAACGCTTGGGCAATAGCACTGCTATGGTCGTCATATACTTGCAAAGGGAGTTCGCCAGCCAGGGAAACCTGACCCGGTGCTGCAATAGTCGAGGTGACTACGCTTGCTACTAAGCGATGTCCGGCACCCGTTGGGTGGACACCGTCGGCAAACAAAAAGGAGTCGTTGGTCCCAGCCGCATAAGTAAAGGGATTGCCCGAACCCACTGCTCCGCAGGCAGCCGAACTTACTACGCCGGGCATACCGGGACCGCAGGCAATGCCGGTGACGTTGCTAAAGCCATAAGTACCAGGACTTGCAATGACTTCATTAACCAAGGCAAAGAGGTTGACAGGAATAATCCCGCTACGACCCGCCAAACCAGCGTTTAGAGCGGAATTATAAGAGACCGATGCCAAGTTAAATGCCTGCTGCTGTGCTGTTGGAGCGGTGTTGAATTGAGGTGTCCGGGCAAGGTCAGGCAGGTTGTACACTACGATGTAGTTGGCTCCCGCCGTTTGCAGCGTTGTTACGTTCGCTATAACCGCACCGGCAACCATGGTTGAACCGGCAATAATTTGCGGTGACGTTGCCCAAACACCACCACCGATGGCACCGAAAATATCATTGGCACCACTCAACACGGTGTAAAGGGCATTAGGATCTGCTACGCCACCACGAGGAGTCAGATATTGTCCAATCTGTACATTCAAGCGTGGCAAAGTTGGCGCAACGCAAGCGGGTGTTGCCGCACCGGTAGCAGTCTGTGCACACGAGCCACCAAAGGCATAGTTCGAGCCACCAATGACCGAATGTTGTTGGACTAAGCCGTAATAGCCAGCAATAATTTGCGTATGCACTGGGTCATTATTAGTGGTGAAACTATTGCCTGCGAAAGTCGCCGCGTTGCCGTCAACGGTACTCGTGTTACCGGCATCAGAAAGACTGTCACCAAAGGTGACAACACTGGAAAACTGTTGAGCCTGAGCAGCTTGAGCGCAAAGCACCAGAGCACAAGCGGCGGCGAGATGGGAAATACGGGGCATGAGAAACTCCTGAGCATGAACAAGAAATATTAGAGCCCACGTCGCGGTTCTGATTCACTTTGCAGTGACTCCCTCCCCCGTGTCCGCTTCGGCCCGCCTCCGAGGTGTGCCTCGGTTAGAGCCTTAACTTTAATTGAACTTTCACCGCCATACCACTGCGTAGGTGTTTTTTTTTGCGATTAATTTGTTGAATATGCCGATTTCCTGGAAATTTAGGCACTTAAAACAACAAAGCGCTCTTAAGCGACCCGTCTGCGCTTGCTCAAGGTCACCAATAATAGTGATATCGCCGCCGGCGTCATGCCGGGAATGCGTTGTGCCTGGCCGATAGTTTCTGGCCGGACTTTGATCAACTTGGATTCAATTTCTGCGCCTAAACCAGAAATGCTTTTGTAATCGAAATCCTTGGGAATTTCGCTATCTTCATGACGACGTTGACGCTCGATGTCTTCGCGTTGGCGATCCAGATAACCCGAATATTTAACGGTGATTTCGACTTGTTCGGCCACTTTCTCATCGGCAACCCCAGGACCTAAATCGCTTACTGACATTAAACTGGCGTAGGTAATTTCGGGCCGCTTGATAAGATCAAGCACATTGCATTCGCGGGTAATGGGAACATTTAATTGCGCTTGCACCGCGGCGCCCAAAGCATTGCCGGGGGTGGCCCAAAGTTTATTCAGGCGTTCGGTTTCAGTTTTTACCGCTTCGGCTTTGCGTGCATAAGCGGACCAGCGTTGCTCATCGACAATGCCCAAGTTGTGACCAATTTCAGTCAAACGAGTGTCGGCATTGTCTTCGCGTAATTGCAGGCGATATTCGGCGCGCGATGTAAACATGCGGTATGGCTCGGTGGTGCCGTGGGTAATCAAATCATCAATCAACACACCTATATAAGCTTCGTCACGACGTGGCGTCCAGGCCGGTTTTTCCTGCGTAAGGCGAGCAGCATTCAAACCGGCTATAAGGCCCTGTGCGCCTGCTTCTTCGTAACCGGTAGTGCCATTAATTTGGCCGGCAAAAAACAGACCATCAATGCCTTTTGTTTCCAGCGAAGCCTTCAAACCACGCGGATCAAAATAATCATATTCGATGGCATAACCTGGCCGGGTGATATGCGCATTTTCAAAACCTTTTATTGAACGCACCAATTCAAATTGCACATCAAAAGGCAGCGATGTTGAAATACCGTTCGGATAAATTTCAAAGGTGTCCAGGCCTTCGGGCTCGATAAAAATTTGATGTGAGTTTTTATCGGCAAAGCGAACGACCTTATCTTCAATGCTCGGGCAATAACGCGGGCCAACGCCTTCAATTGCGCCCGAATACATGGGCGAGCGATCAAGACCACCGCGAATAATGTCATGGGTTTTTTCAGAGGTATGGGTAATCCAGCAAGAAATTTGCCGCGGGTGCTGGCTCTTCTCGCCGATAAAACTCATCGTCGGAATGGGCGTGTCGCCGGGTTGTTCTTCCAGACCATCAAAATCGATCGAACGAATATCGATACGCGGTGGCGTACCGGTTTTCAGACGATCAATGACAAATGGGCCGTCACGCAGTTTTTCAGCCAGTGTTTGTGAAGGCGGATCACCGGCACGACCACCGGCATAGTTAGTTAGACCTATGTGGATCTTTCCTGCCAAAAAGGTGCCTGCGGTCAGTACGGCGGCGCGGGTTTCAAAGCGCAGGCCACTTTGGGTTACCACAGCCGCAACCCGGCCGTTTTCAAAGATGATGTCATCGACAGGTGCTTGAAATAGCGTCAGATTTTCTTGGGTTTCGACGATCTGACGAATCGCTGCTTTATAAAGTTGGCGATCGGCCTGCGCTCGGGTTGCACGTACGGCGGGACCTTTGCTGGCATTCAGTGTGCGCCACTGAATACCGGCACGATCGGTAGCGCTCGCCATTGCACCGCCGAGTGCGTCGATCTCTTTTACCAAATGGCCCTTACCAATGCCGCCGATGGCGGGGTTGCAGCTCATCTGGCCAATGGTTTCGATGCTGTGAGTTAGCAATAAGGTACGCGCGCCTGCACGTGCTGATGCTAGGGCGGCTTCGGTGCCTGCGTGGCCGCCACCAATCACAATGACATCGTATTTAAAGAAATCGTTTTTCATTTTGAATCGCTTAATAGTTGAGTTGCGGCCACTTGCGCTGTCTAAGTTCGCCATCCGTGGCTCACTAAGTCAGCCCGCCTACGGCATCCTGCCTTCGGCGCTCACAAAGGCACAAACCGATGGTTTGTGCCTTTGTTCTCCCTCCGCCAATCACAATGACATCGTATTTAAAGAAGTCGTTTTTCATCTTTGTATTTTACCGCTCGAACGCGATCAATGCTCGCGATACAACTTGTAACAAGCGCCGGGCGTTAGATGGCACGCTTTCTGCATTACGACCTAGGCACCCAATATGACTGTATTCGACTGAACAGGGGCGAATCAGAAACATAAGGGGGATGCTGGCTAGGAGCTCCGGGGGGAGCTCCTGGCCTT
>JAYUUM010000226.1:0-8128 GCA_043754555.1 Arenimonas sp.
CCTTCGTCACCCTTCATGGGGGTATGGAGTCTTGAATGCAATCAAACTGCGAAGCAGTTCTAGTAAACTGTTCAGTATGAAAAAAATTCGTCTGGCCACCCGCAAAAGCGCGTTAGCACTTTGGCAAACTGAACATGTTGCGGAGCGTTTGCGTATCGCCCACCCCGAATTAGAAGTGGTATTGGTGCCGATGAGTACACGCGGCGACCGTATTCTGGACAGGCCTTTGGCCGATATTGGCGGCAAGGGTTTGTTTTTGAAGGAGCTTGAAGTCGCCATGCTCGAAGGCGAGGCCGATGCTGCCGTGCATTCGTTGAAAGACGTGCCGATGGAATTAGACGGGCCCTTTCAATTGGCCGCTATATTAGAGCGTGCCGATCCTTTTGATGCCTTTGTGTCGGTGAAAATTTCTGATTTCGATGCCTTGCCACCAGGTGCGAAGGTTGGTACCTCTTCACTGCGTCGGCAGGCACAGCTTCGTGCTCGTCGAAGTGATTTGCAAATCCTGGATCTGCGCGGAAATGTAAACACGCGCTTGTCTAAATTGGAAAATGGCGAATACGATGCAATTATTCTTGCCTGCGCCGGTCTGGACCGTTTGGGTCTGTCGCGGTATATCCGTCATCGCTTGGACGCGCCCAGCTGGTTACCTGCGGTGGCGCAGGGTGCTATCGCCATAGAGTGCCGTGAAGGCGATGATGAAGTTGCAAAAATTCTTCAGGTTCTTAACCATAAAAAAACACAATTATGCGTCGAAGCTGAGCGCGCGATGAACCGAATGTTACATGGCAGTTGCCATGTTCCCGTAGCTGCTTACGCTACACTTGAGGGAAATATATTAAGCCTGGAAGGATTAGTGGGTTCTGCCAAGACTGGCTACTGTGTGCGTGCGCATGCGGTAGGTCATTCGCATGATCCAGAAGGCTTGGGCCGCTTGGTGGCAACCGAATTACGTTTGCTCGGAGCGGATGAATTGATGAAGTCATGAGGTGGGCATGACTAAAATACGCAATAGGTGGTCTTATGCATTTTCCAATGTTCCATTTGGCATTTCCGGTCAATCAATTGGATGAGACGATAAATTTCTATCAGCATGTTTTCGGTGCGACCCTCGGGCGTCAACGTGAACAGTGGTGCGATATTTATATGTTCGGCTGCCAAATCACCTTGCACCAGCAGCCTGCGCAGGTCATTCCGAAAGAAAATCAAGGCGTCCGACACTTCGGGGCGGTGCTGACGTGGCAACAGTGGGAAATTCTTTCGCAAAAACTGGCCGATAAAAATGTTGAGTTTGAATTACCACCTGTGGTTTCAAACGTCGCGCAACAAAATGAGCAAGCCAAGATGGCGCTCTGTGACCCCAGTGGAAATATTATCGAATTGAAGGCGTATCGTTATCCGAAAACGGCGCTTGAGTTGATTTGATTTTTGTAGGAGCACATTTAGGCGCGAGCTATCGGGCGTAATTTTTCGGGCCTAGAAGGCCCTCCTACGTAGGAGGGCCTTCTAGGTCCGATGGGATTACTGTCTATTATTCTCGGCGCGACGCAAAATCCAGAAATTTCTCGGGCTCTATTCGCATTGCGGCACCAGTGGGGCAGGCGCGCACGCAGGCAGGTCCGGAGCTTAATTCTTTGCACATATCGCATTTCACGGCTTTCTTGGGAATGTTTTTATCCTTCGCCTGTTTTTCCATACCGGGTTCAGTGCCGATGCCTAACAGCATCCATAACGACAGGCTGGGCTTGCTGCGTTTAGGATTTACCGGCGCCATTTGAATCACGCCATAAGGACAGTTCTGTTCACAGTTGCCGCAGCCGATGCAGGTGTCACTGATGAACACCTCACCATTACCGGATCGGTGAATCGCATTTGGCGGACAATCTTTCATGCAGTGCGGGTGTTCGCAGTGACGACAGGAAGTAGGCACATGAATTTGTGCATAGGTTGGGCCTGCTTCTCGATTGAGTCGTGAGGTTCCACCATGAGTATCCGAACAAGCTTTTTCACAATTATTGCAGCGCACGCAAAGTGCTTCATCAATCAAAAGTACATCGCTAGCTTCACCCACACCTTGTTGCATAAGGAAGCTGATTAAATTGCCCGATTCGGGGTTTTGCTCCATTGCCTGATTGTCACGCACACGACCGAGATAAAGTGCATTGAGCTGTCCGCGCAAATCGGTATTACGTGCAAGTATTTCCTGAATACGTTTGGACTCCAGCACAATCGCTTCGCTAGATACCGCTGCCTTCACCGTAGCACTTCGAGGGGCGCCCGAAAGCAAAGCCATTTCACCCACATAATTTCCTGCAGCAACGTAGGACAACACAACTTCCTTGCCACCGAGCGTGCGAGACACGGTGACCGAACCGCGTCGGATCAAATACAAACCATCGGCTTGGTCACCTTCATTAAATAAAACACTTCCGGCATCGTATTGTTTGATAACGGCGCTTTGCACCAAATAATCGAGCTCATCTTCCGGAATGGAGGAAGCGATAAAGCTACGTACTGCGCGCTTGAGTGACACTTCGTCGAGGGTTCGGCGGACTGCTTCTACCGAGGCCAGCAATTTCAACATCGAGCGTCGCGGGGTTTCAATCAATACGCTGTCTTTGCTGGCGATAACTGTTGCGGCACGACGACGGCCAGAAATTAAACCTAATTCACCAAAGAAATTGCCCGTCTGCATGCCAAAACTTACCGGAGCGCCGTCTTTACCTAAGGCCTGAATTTCTACTTCACCATCGACAATGCAATACAGCGAATTGGTGTAATCATTGCGCTGAAAAATTACCTCACCCGCACTAAAAGTGTGAATGGTACTGTCGAGTAAAAATTCACGCAGTTGCAAGGTCGTCAGACCATACAACAGATGCACATTACGCTGGATAATTTCGATAGCTGTTTTAACATTGGGCACATTAACTTTACTGAATTTTTGTCTCAGTAGTGGCTCGTCGGCAGGTTCAACCGGGTTGCCAAGAATATATTCGACGACCTCATAGCCTTGGTTCATGGCTTGTTTGATAAGCGGATAGCCACCCAGTGCGCCGATGATATAAAGACCGGGCACATTGGATTCATAATGTTCTGTCAGTTCAGGAACCGCGCCGGCGTCTTTATTCGGGAAATGCACGCCAAAACTTTCCACCAGTTTTCGTGGCGGATTTGCACCAAGCCGAGCGATAATCCGATGACAAAGAATATTTTCTTCACCGTTTGCAGTCTTGGCAAAAAACTCCATCTTGAATGCGCCACTTTGTGCTTCCACCCGATTTACATGGGTGCTGACACGAGTTTCCATTTTGCCTTCTTTAACGGCAGCATTCAGCAAGTTTAGGTTGCCGTCCTTGCAGCGATTAAATTCTTCATTGCGGTTTACCAAAATGACGCGATTGCGTTTCATCAAGGCAATGGCATTTTCGATAGCGGCATCGCCGGCTCCGACAATGATAATGGTTTCATCAAAGTATTCTTCCGGGTCGTCCAGTTGATACTGCACATTCGGTAAATCCTCACCTTGTGCGCCGAGTTTGCGAATATTGCCCTGCAAACCTATGGCAAGCACGATGGTTTCTGCCGAAATTATTTCTCCATTGTGCAGCGTGAGCAAAAAATTGCCGCGCTGACCGGCAATGGCACTAACGCTGGCGTTGTATCGTACATTGACGCGATGCTTGGCAAGTTCTTGGTCCCAAGTGCCCAGGATTTTTTCACGGGTTCCAGCGGCAAAGCTCATCGGGCTACGCAGCGGCAGAATTTCAGGCTCTGCCATTACATGCTTGCCTTTCTGATATTTATAAATTGTATTGGCCGCTTGTTTTTCTGCTTCCAGCAGAATATGCGAGACCCCTAGCTCAGCCGCATGAGCGGCAGCCGATAAACCACTCGGGCCAGAACCAATAATTGCAATCTTGAATTTTTCTGTCATGTTTTTTCTCCGAAAAAACTCAAGCTATTATTTATTGTGCGAGTAAAACATTTTTGAATTCACGCAGACGCTGCTGAAATTCGGCCGGGCGATACTTTTCATCATTAGACAGCGAGGCATAAAGCTTGGCCAGGCTGGCGTTGACCTGTTTTGTCGATTTAATCATGCCGCGTTTATTCATGAAATTAACAACGCTACCAATAGCCATTGAGGCCTGTTCGGCACCCGCATAATCCCGGTAATAACCATTGAGTCCGTCATCAATCAGGCTGACTGCAATCCCGCGTAGTGCATTCTCTGAAAAAGAATAATTTTCAATCCGGGCAGCCACTTCGAGTGACAAGCGTTTCATCGCAGCCGCTTCTGCCATCGCATCGCCCTGGCCAGCCACGGCACGATGCAATTTACCGCCTTGTGCCGTGACGCGAGCGCCGAGTTTGGGGTCGATTTGTTTGGCGATGGCACGCATCATTAACATGCCCGAGTCATTCAAGCGTGCCAAGCCAGTACCAGGGCTGGCACCGAAAGCCGTGACCGGTTTCCAGCGTTGTTCCGACATGGGTCGATGACAGGCATGGCAGTCAAACAAAACCAGTTCCGGAAATAATCCGTCACGACCACGTTTGGGATCCCGCAAAATATCCATGGTTTCTGCGACCGCCAATGATTGTCCAATGGCCCATACTTTTACACCGTCCCAGACTTGTTTTCGTTTTTCGTAATCTTTGTCGATACGGACATGGGCTGGCGATATGGTGGAAAAAGTTTCCAACTCAAAACTCATGCGTGGATGACCGGCGCCCATCAAGCGATGACTGACAAATTTATCTTTATTGCCAAAGTGACACGAAAGACAAAGTTGTGCCCGCTCCATCGGCTTGCTCGTCGGGTACAAGCCATGTTGAATGTTGAGTGCATGAGTAGCAGTGGGTTCCACATGCGAGCTGATCCAGCGTTCGGCCGGGCCATGGCAGGCCTCGCAAGTAACCCCGTCAGAAAGTTTAAAGCGTTCGCCGCGTTTTGATTCCGGTACATTATGTGCGTGGCAATCAAGACATATCTTGGCTTTGTGGGCCGGCACGCCTAAACCGAATTTTTTGGCAATACTTCGCGATTTTTCATTCAGCAAAATATCGTAGGCGCGCGCGTGTTTATCAAAACGCGACCAAGTCACGTACTCGTTTTGCAATACATTGGAATCTTTCCATTCGGTGATGGAGCCGTGGCATAAACTGCTCGCACAGTTCACAACACCGAGAGAAGTGTCCTTCGCGTGATAGGGCAGAGACGCTTTAGTTTGTGCGAACGCACTGCTGCTTATTAGCAAACACAGCAGCAATAATACTCGAGGCATTCTAAATTTCATCGTGATGACCTCGCTTTTTTCTGGAGGGATGTTTTTGATGATGTCACTTCATCGCTAACAAACCAGGGTGTTCCATCAGGGTTCAAGTAGAATTGTCGCATTTCTTGCGCACTCAATGGCCGCGAACCAATACGACCAAATACCGCAATTTGCCCGCCGGTTTCATCCACGGCACGATCGCGGTCCAGGCCTTTTGCCAGCGTGAGTGCAGCAGATTTTGTTTTACGCCAGGCGATCATCTGGGGTTTTGGTTCGGGGGAAAAGCCATAGAACTTTGGCTGGGTGTCCGGTGCCGTCAATTGCAAAACTTTCATGCCATTTTTGCCATCGGCCACATAGGCAAATAACGAGGCATTGGTGGAACCGACCACAACATCACGGGCATCGTTTAATTGGCCGGCGGCATTGAACATTTGATACAGCGATGGCTTTTCAGGTTTTTCAATATCGATAATAGCCAGCCCTTCTTTGCCATTGGCAACATAGGCATAAGTACGTGCCAGGTAAATACCATTGGCATTGGCCAAGGCAATATTTGCATTGGCAACGACACGTGGTTTAACGGCATTAGTGATATCGACGACCTGTAAGCCACTAGCATCGGTTACAAACAGATAGCGAAATTGCAGCGCGGTTCGGCGTGCATTTTTAATCGAAATTATTGACGCAACTTTCGGCTTCATCGGGTCATCGACATCGACAACAACAATGCCGGCATCAGCCGTAATGTAAAGATAATGGCCGCCAATCGTAATGTGCTGCGCACCCTGCAAAATATTATTTTCGTTCCAGGTTAGCGCGCGAGTCAGGAAATTATTACGTGGCTCGCCGTCGGCAAGGGTATCGACGTTGACCAGAATCAAACCTTCTTTGCTGTCGGTGATAAAGGCATAGTGATAAATCGGATGAAAATCCTGCTCTTGATTAGTCACCCGCATTAATTCGCCCTGGTTACGTAGCGGAGCGATTGATTGATTGGTGGGCAATGCGACGCAACTGGCATTTTTGCTGGCGACGCGACTGCTCTGTCCCAATGGCGAGAACGGGGCGGTAATAATCCGTTGCGAGACACCTTTGTTGGCAATCGACGCCACATCGTAAACCCGCATGCCGCCCGTACCTTCAGAGGCGAAAAGATATTCACCGCGCAGCGTTAAACATTGCGCCGCGCCTTGGGTGCCGTGGTTGTGCTCGGTTTGCAGTTCACCCTTGCGTTGTTGATGATCGCGAAACCAATCGGGGTAAGCGTAGCGTTGCAAATAACTACCAAGCACGGCTTGTGGCTCATCCCATTCAGTGACTTGCACGGCGGAGATATTTTTCTCTTCCCCAAGCCATGCGTTGTAACCAATAAAGTTGACGAAGTTGGTGCCCTGCAAAAGTAGCTGCGCCATAATCGCGTTGTTATCATTTTTTTGCGATAGATGGCAATCGGTACAGGTTTTGGTTTCGGTTTTTCTTTCGGTATGCGGGTAGTGTGGTGCAAAAGCCTGGCTGGAAAAACCGCTCGCGGCAATCGGTGGTTGCTGGATGTAGATTTTCTCGCGATTGATATTCGTGGATGATAAAACCAGAGCCGAACTTGAGCGCACTGGCGTAATTTTCGAGCCACTCACCGAGCCACTTCTGCCCAGCATAAAAATATCATCGCGCACGACTTGCGGATTGTAAGTTGCGAAGTTTCGGGTCTCGCCGCCTTCGTAATGCAGACGTTCGGTTTTGGCGTTCGCTTCAATTGGTAAATGGCAGCCAGAGCAACTGGTAGTCCACGAAGAGTGACAAGAATGACAGGACATTTTTTCATCGTCATGGGCAAATTGTGTTGAAGAAACACCGGCACCCCAAGCTTGCGAGTTGCGTCCAGCAGCACCAGCGCTCATGGTTTTAGCCCGTGCCGCTTTAGCGTTGTAATCGGCATTGCCAGGCGTAATGCTGTCTTTGACCAGCGACATTTTCCATTCCAATTCCGGATTTAATGCTGAGCGTTGATACAGGCTGCCATCACGCCATTCAAAGCGTTTGCGGCCGTCCTGAGTGCGTAGCAGTTTCATGTCTCTACCGCGTGGTGGTGCGGCGGGTCCGGAGGTAAACAAAGTCGGATATTTCTTACTGCCGCCATGGCAATCGACACAAGTCACTTCAATCGCGGCGGCCACTTCACCATAGATGTGGCCATTGCCGTGGTTGTCTTGCTCGAAATGGCAATCAACGCAATGCATGCCGACATCCATGTGCACCGAGCTCAGATGCACGGATTTTTTTAACTTGTTTGGATCATTATCGTCAATCGCACCACCGTCTTTATCCAGCAAGGTGCCTTTACGATCACGTTTGAATACTGCCCGAAAATTCCAGCCATGACCGTGATAGTCGGCAAACTGGGTGTCTTTAAGTTTCGGGTTTAATTTTGATACATCAGCCAGAAATTCTGGATCACTCCATTTGCCGCGAACCGCTGCGCCTTCAGGATTGCGATTCAGGATTTCGCGTATTTCGGTAGCCGTTGGATATTTTTGCTTTTCCGGCCACATAAAAGGCGCGTCAGATTCGTAGTCCCACATGGTATTTCCGTAAAAACTATTTACGAAAACATTCGGCTGATGCATATGGCAAACCATGCATTGCGAGGATGGAATCGCGCGAGTGAACTGATGTTTCAGTGGATGACCCGAGCTGGTTTTTGAAATGGTCGGGTCATTGGTTTGCGATTGCCCGCGATTGCCGAATGCGGCGTATGGCCCGGAATGTTTCGGGTCACGATCATTGGCGTAAACGCTATGACACGCAGTACAGCCGGACGAACGATAATCACCGGCTTGATCATT
>JAYUUM010000227.1:0-2725 GCA_043754555.1 Arenimonas sp.
GATTGCAAAAGTGCGACGTGCCGATCTCATTGTGTGCACGGGTGCTGATCTGGAAATCGGTTGGTTGCCACAGTTGGTTCGTCAAGCCAGCAACCCTAAAATTGTTTCCGGTGTTGGTAATTTTATGGCAGCCAATCAAATCACGACCTTGGAAAAACCAACGCAACTGGATCGTGCAGCCGGTGATGTGCATCCGCAAGGCAATCCACATTTTCAAATGGACCCACATCGCGTTCTAACTATTGCAAAAGCCTTGTCGGCAAGATTGAGCCAGCTTGATTCCGCCAATGCCGCCTTGTATCAACAACGGCTTGCTGATTTCACGACGCGTTGGACTGCTGCAATGAAACGCTGGGAAGATAAAGCCGCACCTTTGAAAGGTCGCAAAATTATCGTGCAACATGCCAGTTGGATTTACCTCGAAAAATGGTTGGGCCTTGTCCAGATTGAAGCACTTGAACCCAAACCCGGCGTGCCGCCGACCAGTGCACATCTTGCCAGCCTGATCAGTGTAGCCAAGAGCAATAACACCTTGGCCATCGTGCATGCGGCCTATCAAGATCCCAAATCAAGCCAATGGTTGTCTGATAGAACCAAGGTGCCTGTAGTGAAGTTGCCGCTTACTGTCGGTGGAGATCCGCAATCAAAAGATTTGTTCGGTTTGTTCGATTCGACGATCGACAAATTGCTCGGAGCTGCCAAGTGAATATGGCATTGAATTGGGATGGGCTGGATATCAGCATTCTTGGTCCGGCGTGTTTGGCCGGACTGATTGTGCTTTCCACGCACGTGCCATTAGGTAAACAGGTGTTGTCCCGCGGCATTATTTTTATCGATCTGGCGATCGCGCAGATTGCCGCGATGGGCGTTATTTTGGCGCAGTATTTTGGTGTTGATGAACATGGCTATGGTGTTCAGGTCGCCGCTGCAGCGGCAGCGCTTGCAGGCGCAGGCTTACTCGCCTGGACAGATCGACGCTGGCCTGAATATCAAGAACCCCTCATCGGCACTTTGTTTGTGTTGGCGGCCACTGGCGGTTTGTTATTGCTCGCGAATAATCCTCAGGGTGGCGAACATTTGAAAGATTTATTGGTCGGACAAATTCTTTGGGTAAGTTTTGCCCAATTAATTCCAACGGCAATCCTTTCAGCCATCTTGCTCGCCTTGATTTGGTGGCGGCGTACTCGTTTAACCGGATTGTTTTTCTACGGATTGTTTGCGATGGCCATCACGGCGTCGGTGCAGTTGGTTGGCGTGTATTTGGTATTCGCAAGTTTGATCGTTCCCGCCCTTGCAACAGCAGGCATGACCGGCGCTCGTCGCTTGACCGCAGCCTATTTGATTGGTGCCTTTGGCTATGCTTCTGGGCTGGTCCTGTCAGCAATATTGGATCTGCCAAGCGGTGCGTTAATTGTTTGGACACTTGCTGCTGGTGCATTGCTTGCCCAATTGGTGCCAGCAATTCGCCGATCTCATAAAGGGCGTTTACCAAAAGACGTTGTCGTGGTTGAAGACTGAACAGAGCACTTTAGGCTGCGTTGTCTTCATTTGCATACAATGTTACATTATAACAATCCAAGTCGAGCAAACCTGTCAATGGCTGCCATTCCCCCCATCAAAAAGCTGGACCTTTCATCGAATTGCCGATTCAGTCGGTAGCGTCGGTGCTTTGGTTTGTGCAGCTCATTGCGCAATGCTGCCACTACTCATTGCGGCTTTGCCTGCCTTGGGCGTGGGTGCCTTAGCCTATAACGGTTTGGAATGGTCTTTTGTGGTTTTCGCCAGCATTTTGGCGCTTGCTAGCCTTTGGCAGGGGTATCGCAAACATCGGGTTTATCGCGCGCTGGCGTTTTTATTGCCAGGCTTGATAGCGGTTTGGGGCGGTATTTTGATTGAAAGCATCCACCACTCCATTGTGCAACACGCCGTCGCCATGAGTGTTGGCGGTACCTTGATAGCGGTTGCTCATATCATTAATTTGCGTCTGACCCATGGCCATGTGCATGACGCTAAATGCCATCATCATTAATTAGCTTGGTCGCGAGCTAGTAAAATGCTAGGATACGCACCGAGTTGTAGATCATTAATTTTAAAGGAAAGCATCATGGGTAAGGGCGATCGTCGCACCGAAAAAGGCAAGCGTAATATTTCCAGCTACGGCGTAAGCCGTCCGACCGAAAGCAAAACGGTTGTTGGTAAAGCGGTTGCCGCGCCAAAAGCCGCTGCTGCTCCAGCTAAAAAAGCACCTGCGAAAAAAGCAGCGGCTAAGTAATAAATAAGATTCCAAAAAAAGCCCCGCAATGCGGGGCTTTTTTTTGTCTCTGTAGGAGCACTCACGAGTGCGATTGTGTCAGATAGCGACAAAAATAAATCTAAAGTGAATCCAATCCAACTTAATCATCAGGCGATCGCGCTCGTGAGCGCTCCTACTCAGACGCAGATTGATGAATGCTATGCACTCGGTTTCCACCTAGCCAATAACAAAGTTCGGCCGGATGCTTGAAATTCCACTGCACGAAATCGGCATGTTGCCCGACAAGCAGTTGGCCGCGATCTTTCAAGCCCAATGCGCTTGCCGCATGTTGAGTTACACCGCGCAACACTTCCTCGGGTGTCATCTTGAAATGCGTACAGGCGAGCGACATAGCCAGATGCAAAGATTGCACTGGCGAAGTGCCCGGATTCAGGTCGGTAGAAACTGCCATTGCAACGCCATGTTTACGGA
>JAYUUM010000228.1:0-8055 GCA_043754555.1 Arenimonas sp.
GATGGCCCGCGACTTTCCCGAGGCCTACGCGTACAACAAGATGAAAGAATTTACCGTCAATGGTATTACCCAACACAATCGTAATGGATTGTTATGGAAAGACCCGACTGTCGATGGCATCAAAACCGGCCACACCTCAAAGGCAGGTTATTGTTTGCTGGCCTCTGCACAACGCGATAATCAACGATTAATTTCTGTCGTCATGGGTATTGAAAGTAAATCGCAAGCTGAAGGCTTTCGTCTTCGTGAAATGGGGAATTTAAATTTACTCAACTGGGGTTTTCGTTTCTTTGAGAACCATACTCTTTACGCTGCTGGTGCAAAAATTGCCGAACCTAAAGTATGGAAAGGCAAAGCCGAACTCGTTAGCTTGGGCGTTTCCGAGGCCTTGCAAATCAATGTTCCGCGCGGTCGTTACAAAGAACTCAAACCTAGTATGGACTTGCCGAAGTTTGTTATCGCACCACTTAAGAAGGGCCAGAAAGTCGGTACGGTTCGCGTAAGCCTGGACGGCAAAGTGATTGCCGAACGCGACTTGGTCGCAATGAATGATATTGAAGAAGCAGGCTTCTTCGGTCGTTTGTGGGATGAGTTCTGGATGTGGTGGGAGTCCTGATTCAAACCATTAATTCTGACAATAAAAAACCCCAGCAGGCTGGGGTTTTTTTTCATAACTATTATGCTCAGAACTCTTGCGAGAAACGAATACCAATCGTACGTGGTTGACCAGCGACTGTGTAAACCTGACCGTTGGCGTATTCGGCTGGGACTGGATAAATATTGCCGGAAGGATTTTGATTGCCGCAAACGCGCGTGGCACATAAGGTGTAACGACCAAATTCCGTATTTTTGTCGAACAGGTTCTTGACGTATAAATTTAGCGTCCAGTTGTCCTTGCGAATACCGGCGGACAAATCAAATACGCTATAGCCCGGCATAGTTCCGAGCGTACTATTTTCGGCAGTACGCAAGTCGGTAGTACGGCTACCTTGGTGCACTAACGCGCCCTGGATAAAGGGTTCATAGCCAGCCCAGTCAAAAGTGTAACGTGCCGACAAGCTAGATTTGAAATCTGGAGTAATTGGCAAACGCGTACCTCTCGGCGCTTCTGGCCCGGCGACAGCAAAATCATCTGAGGGGTCTAAAGTGCCATTAGGATTGAGTGTGCCAGCGGGGCACTCTGTGACTATTGCACCAGTTGCTATGTCAGACCAACCACAATAATTATCTGTCAATTTAGCATCGTAAAATGCAACGCCGACAGTCAATTGTAGATTATAACTTGCGGCCCATTTCACGTCCATTTCAAGACCGTCAATTTGCGCCTGATTGGCATTTTTAATTTCGGTCAGACCATTTCCGCCAATAATGGAAAATTGAAAATCGTCCCATTTTTGCCTAAATAACGCGCCATTGAATGACAGACGGTTATCTAACCACGTGGTTTTCCAGCCAAACTCATAATTGGTCAAATAGTCGGACAGATACGGTGGCAAACTGGCATTGCGATTAACACCGCCAGGGCGATAGCCTTCTGACCAAGTCGTGTAAATCATTTTGGTATCATTGATTTTATAGGTCAGATTGAATTTACCTAAGGTGCCATTTTCTTTGATGACTTTGTCGAACTGCTTGCAAGGTGCGCCTTCATAGGGAACCCATTGCGAACTATCTGCACCATATCTCACTTCGCAACCCGCTTCGCCGTAACGTTGTTCTGGTGGGCGAGATAATTGTGACGAATACCCCCGAGAAAAACCAAAGAAGCCTCTCAACGCACTTACCTGTTCAAAACGACGAAAGCCGCCGGTGATGGTTAATTGATCGGTGATATCGATGGATGCCTCGCCAAATATAGCCTTGCTATCATCAAAACGATCTTGTTGGGTAAGCCAGATCGTATCGGGCCAGCCTGGTACATCATAGGCATCAGCAAAGTTATCCAGTTTGTAGCGCTGTTCAATATCGTGCGACTGATCTTGCATGAAAAAGCCGGCAAGGAAACGAAAGCGCTGATCTTGTGGCGAAGAAATGCGAATTTCGTGGCTACGCTTTTTGTAATCATCTTTGGCTTGAATGTATTGCGATGGATTGATCAGATCGCCATTGTTGTCAACTGCAGAGCCGCCATAGGCAGCAACTGTGTCATACCAAAAACCGTAATCGTTGTAGTCTGATTCCGAATCAATATTGCGATTCAAATTGGAGAACGCATACACCAAATCAAAATTGCCGACTTTGCCGGTTACGGTTAATGCCGCCTGGGTGAATTGATCCCGTTTATTCTCTGGGTAGAAGTGGGTAATTTCCAACTCGCCCACCACGGGGTCAAAACCAAAACTACCATTACTTTTTTTAGTTTGAGTCATGATGGTCGGAGCTATCGACCAGTTTTCATTCAGATCTAATTTCAATGCAGCGCGGGCACCCACAGTGGTGGAGTCGTTGTAATCTTTTTCGACCCTGTTGGCATTGTTTATCGTGATTCCCGACGTCGGGAAGGTCCGAGTACCGTACACATTATCAATATAACCGGCGTCACGCTGGTCCCAGGCGACTAAACGAATCGCTGCTTTTTCCGAAATTGGCAGATTGACAAATCCTTCCGCCACATAGCCGTTGCCACCATTACTGACGGTATTGGTTTCTAAGGAATAACCTGCTGCAAAACCACTAGGGTCTGGCTTGTTGGTAATAATTTTTAAAGTGCCTGACTGCGAACTGGCACCATAGAGTGTGCCTTGTGGACCAGCCAATGCTTCGATACGCTCGATGTCATAAATATGCACATCCAACGCACCGCCAATTGTGGTCACCGGCTGCTCATCCAGATAAACACCGACGCTCGGCGACGAACTTGAATGATTGCCGTCATTACCACTTACCACGCCGCGAAAATAAGGCGTCGAAGATCCACCCTCGCCTGTTTGATAGGAAAGACTCGGTAATAATTTTGCATAATCATCAAAATCCGACACATTCATTTCGGTCAATTTTTTATTGCCCAATACTTGAATGCTGATGGGCACTTTCTGCAGGTTTTCTTTTCGTTTCTGTGCCGTTACCTGCACGGCCTCGAGTGTTGCGGTTTTATCATCTGCGGCAGCTTGCGGCTCGTCTGCTGCCTGCATTTCGGCATTCGCAAATGAAACCGTGGACAAAGCCAAATAAATAGCCGCCGTCAACGGCACGCGTATCATCGCCATATGGCGCAATTTATTATTACTTCTTACTTTATGCATCACCATCCCCTTTGCAATAACCACGTTTAAAAAACAGGTACATCTGGATACACATCTAAAACTGGACCCAACACTTTCTTTAACGGCCCCAACCACGCTTCATAGTGACGCCAGTGATCGATGCCTTCTTTATAAATAGGTTTGCGAACCTGCTCCGAGCTAGCCGTGCGCACAGGTCGAACATTTTCAAAAAAACGTAAACAATTTTCTTCAAATGTAAGACCGCAATAATCAAGCAAACGCCAGAGCTCTAGTTCGGTATTATTGACCATGCATTCATAGTTCACCCGATGAATGCGACTTGGTAACACGGCCTCAAAATGTGCCATGAGCTCGACATAATCCCGATAATAAAGCCCCATGTCTTCCAGGCTATAACTAAAATTCTGGCCGCGTGCAAAATGTTGTTTGAAATTCGAGAAGCAACAAGCTATCGGATGCCGGCGGGCATCGATAATTTTTGCGTTCGGCAATATCAATTGAATCAAAGCAACATGAGCGAAATTGTTAGGCATTTTATCAATAAAAAACGGCAGACCCTGTTTGCGATGTACCTGGGTCTTGCTTAGATATCTTTCACCAAAACCGACAGACTCCTCTTGAGTCATTTCCAACAATGTGGGGTAGTAAGTTTTAGCGCTCGGCCCCTTCAATTTACGATATAAGCTTTTGGTAATTGAAATCACATCGGGCAGTTCCATCGTGCCTTCGACTAGAGAATGACTAGAAAGGATTTGCTCCAACAAGGTAGAGCCGGAACGTGGCATCCCCAGAATGAAAATCGGTTCGGCACTACTAACACCAAAGTTTTTGCGATCATGAAAAAACGCGCTAGTAAATAATGTTTTACATTCTTTAATTTTGTGCTGGTTTCGTTCGGAAGAATAATGAATTAGCGTTTTGCGTAATTGATTAGCTTTTTCATAGTGCTCAAACGATTCAGCATATTCGCTTTGGTCTTCCAACGCCTTGGCTAGTGCGAAATCAAAATGAAATCTATCCCCGATACTCAAATTTTGTGCCGACAACTGCAATTGCATTTCTGCGATGTCTTTTTCGGCGAAGCGGAAGGTTTTTAAATTTGCCAGACTCCAATAAGCTTCACCATAAGAGGGCTCTAGGCGGAGGCTATGGCGATAAGCCTGCACTGCACGCTCTTGCAAACCTGCCGTTTTCAAGGTGTGGCCGAAGCTATGCCAGATTTTTGAATACTGCGAATGCTTGGCTAGAATGTCCTCGTATAATTTAATGGCTTCGTCGCAATTACCGAGTTTATTCAACGCAACCGCTTTAATATTGAGGTAGCTTAAATTTTCTGGTTCAACTTGAAGCAATATTTCAGCTTGCGCTAATGCATCTTCACCTTTATTTAGTCTATTTAAAATCAAGGCATAATTTTGGCGGGCCTGATGAAAGCTTGGCGCTAATTCGATACACCGTGCGAGTAAATTTTCGGAATCGATGTCACGACCGAGACGCGCAGCGACTTCGGCCAACATGCGGATAGCCGCCACATCGGTTGGATATTGCTTTAGATAATTTTTTAAAGAATGTTCGGCATCCGGAATTCGATTTTCAGCCAGGGCGCACGCAGCGGCTATGAGTTGCGGGTCCGTCACCGAATATTGCACATGTTTGGAATAAGCATTGTCGGAAGCAAGCTCATCCCCCGTCTCTGCATAAAGGCCCGCCATTAAAAGCCATGCCTTGGGCAAATCCGGTTTGATTGACAACGCGGATTGAAGGGTAATCAAAGCATCCTGTGTTTTGCCTATGCGACGCAATATCAGGCTTAGCTCTAAATATGGTGCGGCCCAATCAGGTTGAATCTGAATCAGCTGTTGTAAGGTCTCGACTGCAGTTTCTACATTGCCTAATTTATCCTGCGCGAGCGCCAG
Organism: Arenimonas sp.; assembly: GCA_043754555.1. Classification (GTDB taxonomy): domain Bacteria; phylum Pseudomonadota; class Gammaproteobacteria; order Xanthomonadales; family Xanthomonadaceae; genus Arenimonas. Next base: position 5,141 of record JAYUUM010000228.1, read on the forward strand.
CAATATCAAAGCGTTGGGCTGGTTTGGGATAACTTTGAGGATCTCGCCAGCTTGCTGAGCTGCCAAAGAAGGGTTCACCGCAAGCAATTTATTGGCGTGAGAAAGCGCTGTTTCTAGCCCAGACGTCTCCTCTGTGACAGCCGACATCGGCAAACCTTTTTAGTCCGAATAAGTTTCAAAAATAACATAATTTTCATGTGATGGATTGCTCAAAGATGAACTCTTCAGGCATCTATTTAAAACTTTCAGGATTGGAGCAAAAACCAAAGCCTTTTTAATTCAAGCGCCCATGCTGTTGGCTTCGCCCTATGCAAAATGGAGCTCCCGTTCCACGACCATAGCCATCTTTTAAAACTGTGCTGATTTGCAGCTTGCTCGTGAGAAGAGCGACACATTTACTGTCCAAAACAAAAAGGCCACCCCGATAGGGATGGCCTTTTGAGACAAACCCTGGCGATGACCTACTCTTGCATGGCTTAAGCCACACTACCCTCGGCGCAGAGCTGGTCGCCACCCTCGGACAGTGCCGAAATCAATCGCAACAGAAGCACCAGGAATTCGGCACGCAGGCCCTTGGGAAATTCGCATCGGGTCGCGCTCAAGGCCGGACTTCCTCCGGCAGGAAATCGCGAGGGGTGGCAGTCCGATGCTCAGTTGCACCAGCGTGTCCGTCCGGGAGTTCATGCTTTGACTGCCATCGGCACACATTGCACTGCGATCACGGACTGGACTGTCTTATCAGTTGCTCGACGTAGGCTTGCAGCTCGGGGCTCAGGGTATTGCTCGCCAGCGCGCGGCGCAAAGCGTCCCGGGCTTCATCGCGACGATTTTCCGCCTGCAGCGAAATGCCCATGCCCATCAACCAGACTCCCGAGTTGGGCTCACTGCGAAGCGCCTGCTGGTAGTACTCGATGGCATCCTTGTGGCGGCCCTCGCGCTGCAGCAGCGCGTCAAGGAAGGCGAGATAATCGGCGCGCCCGGCTGCATGCGGCAGGCTGTGTTGCAGCGTTTGCAGGGCGGTTCGCGCGTCGCCCCGCTCGACCTGCAGGCGCGCCAGTGTCATCGCCAACCCAGTTTGCGCGGGATCGAGCCGCAGGCCGTCCTGCAGTCTGCGCTCGGCTTCGGCGTATTGCTTGCCCGAAACCAGCACGTCGACAAGCGTCTGTCGGGCTGCGGCGTGGCCGGGATCAAGCTGCAACACGCTGCCAAGTGACTGGATCGCTTCGGATGTCTGACCGGCTTGCACTAGGGCCACAGCTTTTCCGTACTCGTTTTCGCTGCGCTGCTGCGCGGTAATTTCCTTGGCCAGTGGGTTTGATTCCAGTTTGTCCTGGCTGACCGCGACCGCGGCATCATCGTCGGGCACATCGACCCCCTGCGCCGACCGAGTCGCTGGTTTGGAATTGCCTGGCGGCATCGTTGTCAGTGGCGATGCCAATTCGAGTGGCGCGACAGTCATGGCCGCAGTGGCAGACGTCGACGTCGGGGTCGTTGCCGCGATTGATGTTGATGTCGGCGCGGCCGGCGCGATGGTCCCGGAAGACTCGACCGGCGTAACGCCCTCGTCGGCAGTAGCGCTGACCCAAGGCGCGCTCGGCGCCGCTGGCGTCACCACCAACATGGCGTCAGGTCGCAACAGCAGCCACGCGGAAAAACCGACCGCCACCGCCAACACGAATCCCAGCGCTAACCAGGCGGGATGGAGTTGGCTGCGCTTGGGTACCGCCCTGACTTGTCCAGACAGCGAGGCATCGCCAGCGGCCCTGCTCCGGCGGTGCTCCAGATCCTGCAACATTTGGTTGATTACGCTCATTGCAACGCCACCCATCCCCAGGCACTACCGGCCAGTAATAACATGCCCGCCATTGGCCACCAGCGCCAGCGATTAGCCTGAGCACTCACCGTGTCGTTCCTGGCGGCACGCACGTGGCGCGTGTCCACCCACTGCCCGCCCTCGCCGTAGGTCAACATTAGCGCCTTGTGAGCCAGGATGTTCACCAGACGCGGAATCCCGCCACTGGCCGCGTGCAGTTGCCTAACCGCACCACGGCTGAACAAACGCCCGCCGGTGTAGCCGCCGACAGTAAGTCGGTGCGAAAGGTAATGATCCATGTCTTCGCGCCGCAACGGGCCGAGATGATATTGGAAGGTGATGCGCTGACTGAGCTGACGGATTGAATGGTGCTGCAGCCGGCGGTCAAGTTCGGGTTGTCCGAACAACACGATCTGCAGAAGCTTGTGCTTTTGGGTTTCCAGATTGGTCAGCAGCCGGATCGCCTCCAGGCTTTCGAGCGGCATGGCCTGGACCTCGTCGAGGCATAGCACGACCTGCTTGCCTTGGCTGGCGAAATCCAGCAAGGCCGTGGTCAGCGACTTGAGCAACTGATGTTGGCCGATATTCGACTTGGCAGTACAGCCGAGCTCATCGGCCAGCGCCAGCAACAGGCCGTGCGGCGTCAGGTGGGGATTAGGGATATACGCGGTGACAAAACGATGCGCCGAGGCGTCGGATGCTGTGGCGGACGACGCCTCGCCCGACCGGATCGCCAGGGCAACGGCCGGGGTTTGCTCCTGATTGATACTGGCGAGAAACTGCCGACACAACAAAGTCTTGCCGGTGCCCACTTCGCCGGTGATCTTGATGAAGCCCTCGCCGTTGCGCACCGCGATCAACAAGGTGTTGAGCGCCTCCTGATAGCCGGCGCAGGCAAAAAAATAGGTAGTGTCGGGGGTGATGCCGAACGGTGCTTCGCGCAAACCGAAATGGGCCTGGTACATGGTTACTGAGAGCGGTGCTGCATCTTCTGGATGCGCTCCCGGGTCTGCAGTATGTCTTCGGCCCAGTCGCTGCCACCTTCAACCACGGTGGTCTTGAGCAGAATCACCAGCTCACGCTTCTGACTGGTTCGGTTGCG
>JAYUUM010000229.1:0-8051 GCA_043754555.1 Arenimonas sp.
GGCCGGTCAGCATCAAGCATCCAAAAATCCGCAACATCGTAATGGATTTACTTGATGGCGAGAATGGCGAGCCGTCCCCAGCTTTATCCGATGCCATCGCGAAGGCCAGCGCGGGAGAAATAGATAGCTATATTTCTGCGCTCGGAACCACAATCAAAACCGCCGGCTCGCGCGAAGCTTTTATTTCACTAGATCGTGATTTGGTTTGTCGATTTGCCGAAATTGCCAAACAGCACAATGCCCAGCAAGTGGTGTTCGTATCATCGGTAGGAGCAACGCGCCAGACCGGCAATTTCTATCTGCGTGTCAAAGGCGAAACCGAAGATTTGCTCGAACGTATGAAATTTGGTCGCGTTGATATTTTACGCCCAGGAGTTTTGCTGGGCGCGCGTGCAGATAGTCGTCCCGGCGAAGCTATCGCTCAAAAATTATCCCTTATTTACAACCCGTTGCTGCAAGGGCCCTTAAGGCGATATCGCGCTATCACAGCCGATGCAGTTGCTGCAGCTGCCTTGGCCTTATTAAGAAAAAAAGATCTGGGTATTTTTGTTCACGAAAATGCAGAGATGCTAGCGCTAGAGTAGGCAGATTATTGATGTGTCGCTGTCAATGAAACGGCATGCATGATCCGAATAATTTTGTGTAGTGCAAGAATTCATTCTTACTTATTCGTAAGGCATTAATTGAGTGTTTTGTGAGTGCTACAAGCCAACATTTTTGTGAATTAAAAAGCCGTTTTGGTAGTAGTCTCAAAAGAGTGCTTCAGCTACCTGTCCAGAAGCTGAAGGACGGGATGTTAAAAAAAAGAAAAAAGTAATAGCTTGCTGATAACCTCTGGAGTCCCCCCAGTGAGAGGCTTTCATCATGGCGTTCTTTAAAGAAAACACTGACACCACTAAGCCAACAGCTATCCCTATGACGGATAAAAAAGAACCTGCACGGTTTGATTCGGCGCCCGCTCCGGAAATTGCTCCAAGCCGGGATTCGTATAGTTCAAACACAACTGCGAGTGCGGCTCAGGCTCAGGCCAAGCCACCGAAGGAAAGTTTGATCGCTTCAGACATAACTATCGAAGGCAAGATTGAAGGTGCAGGTAGTGTTCGCATTGCCGGTAAATTCAAGGGCGATGTGAATGTGCAGGGCGATTTGACGATTGAAGCAGGTGCAAAACTTACCGGTTCTGTTATCGCCAACCAGGTCGTGGTGGCCGGTGAATTGGAGGGCAATATTGAAGGTGCTGCCAAGGTTGATTTACAACAAAGTGGTGCGATTACTGGCGATGTAAAAGCCGGTTCGCTGACCGTGGCAGCGGGTGCACGCATGCGTGGTCAGGCGGTGTTCGGTTGGAAAGATGAGCAAGGTGCCAAGCCCGGTAACAAGAATGGTAGTTCGGAGCACGGTTCCGGCACATGAGTACGCCGCGTCCTGGCACTCCCGGTGCAATCCGCGAGTGCCCGCATTGCAAGGAAAGTATTCTTGAAAGTGCAGCAGTGTGTCCGGCATGTCGGCACCATGTGCGCTTCGACGAGGGTGTTGCTGCACCTATGCCCGAAGGCCATACACCTCTACATATTGAAGGCAGTTTTCGGAATCCGGTCAGTGATCTTGATTGGGAATATTCGCTCGTGGTCACAATCAAAAACGAACAGGGGAAGGAAATTGCCCGCAAACTCATTGGTGTTGGTGCATTAAATCCTAATGAACAAAGGACTTTCAGCTTAAGTGTGGAAATGGCACCGAGTACCGCAAAAGGCAGTGGCAAAAACCGCACACGGCATTAGTGAATGAGAAAGGCTGCGATGCAGCCCTTTTTAATTGTGGGATTTGAGAAGCAAACTCAATAGGCTTTGTCGTCCCTGAGTGCTCTTGTCGGGAAGAGCTTTACAACAGCGAAGCTGGTCATCCCGCGACTCCAAGCATCAGAGCAACGGCGCTGGATTCCCGCCTATGCGGGAATGACGGTGTATTTTTTGAAATTATTAAACGATTTCGTCGTCCCCGAGTCCTTTTGTCGGGGATCCAGTGGCTTTATGCATCAAAGAAACGGCGCTGGATTCCCGCCTGCGCGAGGACGACGATTGTGTTTATTTAGCCTGTTGGCGATTGTAGAAATACGCCGCTGCCAAGGCCACTCCCGCAATCATCATTTGCGTGCTAATGGTATCGAAATTGGCTGAACCGTTGAAGCCGACCATATCGACGATCGCCAATTTTTTGTCGTTCAATGCGATATACATTGCAAACAGGAACAACACGATAAAGGTGCGCGGGGTGCGTGAGAAGCGACCCAGTGCGGAAGACAGTGCACTCAGAAAGACAATGCCGCTAATTACTGCCAGTGCACGCTCCGGTTGTTCGGACGCCCAGCGTAATGCGATGCCGCCCATCAACATGAAGCCCAGCGCCATTGTGGCGAGCCATTGGCGCAAAATGCGATTCGTTTTGCCGCCGTGTACGGTGCCGGTAATGTCTTCGGCGTTCGCAGCGTGATCGCGGGTGCTGATATCGCTGATCAAGATGCCCCAATACGTTACCAGTACGGCCAACCAGACTGGCAGATTTGCTTCGCTGGCAGTCGCCGAGCCAATCAACGCAACAATGGTAACCAGAATGGCGACAGGTGATGTCACGAAGGTCAGTGCGATATCGGCCACCACTTGTCCGCTAATGCCGGGCAATTTCGCGGCCAGCATAAACAGCGGTTTCACTAAACGCGACAGAGGGCGCAGCCAACCATTCAAGAGGGTCAAAGGAGAACGACGTTTGCGTGCCGCGCTGACTTTGACGCGGTCCGGCGAATAGCGATGGAACATCAGGTACGCGGGCAATAATGGAAGCAGGGCCAGTACCATGGATGCGCAACGCATCAAGATGACTTGCGCCGACCACAAAACGGTTGGCAGCGTGACCGGTGCCAACGCTTGGTTGAAATCCCCATAGCCCACCGATACATCAGTGCTGTTGACTGCTACCTGCAAGGACGTCATGCCAACGGCGACGCCGGAAAAATCAAACAGCAGCAATGGCGACGTACTATGATTTCCTGGAGAGTCCAGCGAAGCCATCATGCCCAGCTGTACCATCCAGAGAAAAAAGAAAATCACATCACCGGCTTTGCCCATCAAAAACGGAATGCTGTCGAACAATATCGCGTAACTGACGCCGAAGAAAACCATCGGCAACAACAAGATCGCATAAGTTTGCAGGTAGATGGAAAGTTCGATCGGGCCGTGACCGCGTATCGCATGCAGTACCAGTGTGGTGGCCAACAAACCGCCAATCAGCATCAAAATGTAGCCGACACCACCAAGCCAGCGTGTAAACAGAAACAGACGATTCTGGATCTGGCTTGCCGCTATTACGCCGCCCGCACCGCTGCGAATGTCTTCGCTAAAACGACCACGTGCCAGATAAAAACTGCCCAGACCAAAAACAATGGCGGCCAATGAAGCCGTACCGAACGCCAATACGCTGCTGGTATAGAACGCACGCGCACCTTTAATCGAAATCAATGACATGCCGATACTCTGGTCCGGGATCATCAGCCAGCTGAGTACGATCACGCTGAACATCGCAACCAAAGTGCTTAGCCGCCGCATACGCAGCTTTACCTCGGTCGTGACTAATACTTTGACGGTATTGAATGTCATGCACTTTGCCTCATCGGTGCTTTATCGACATTCGGCTCGGCACCTTCCTGCACGGCATAACGCTGGGTCATCAAGGCTTCTTCGAGATTCGGATCGGCAGGCTGTGCGCCATCGCAAGGCGAAGTCGCATGGGCAATACGCACATTGACGAAATCGCCCTGGCGTTGCGAATGCAATACATGCACTTTGCCGCGCAGGTTTTCGAATTGTTCTGACGTAACGCGTGCCGACCAGATATGGCCGTAGGCTTTCGCAAGAATTTCATCCGGGGTTTCGAATGCGATCAGTTTGCCGTTACGCATGATGGCAAGCTGGCTGGCGATGCTCTCGACATCGGACACGATGTGGGTGGACATGATGACCAATTTCTTGAAACCGATTTCGGCCAGCAGATTGCGAAAACGTAGGCGCTCTTCCGGATCAAGGCCGGCCGTAGGTTCATCGACGATCAGGATATCGGGGTCGTTCAACAAGGCTTGGGCGATTCCGAGGCGTTGGCGCATACCACCGGAAAATCCGGAGGCAGCACGATGGGCTTGATCGTGCAGGTTCACCACTTCCAGTAAATGTTTGATGCGGGCCGGATCATTGATGCCTTTCAGTGCGGCGAAATATTGCATGAATTCGAGCGCGCTGAGGTTCGGGTACACACCGAAGTCCTGCGGCAGAAAGCCGAGGCGGGCGCGGATCGCATTCGGGTTTTTTACGATGTCTTCGCCATGAAATAAAATTTGGCCACTGGTCGGGCGGGTGAGGGTGGCAATCATTTGCATCAAGGTAGTCTTGCCGGCGCCGTTGTGGCCGATAAGGCCAAGCACGCCATTGGTTAAACTCAACGAGACATCATTGACAGCAGTCACATCGCGACCGAATTTTTTTATTACATTGCGAATTTCTAGCATGGTGCATCCCCTGAAAAAACATGAGCCAAAAGAGGTGGCTGATGCTTTCATTCTATGGAGGCGTTGCATGCATTACGTGGCCATGAAGTCAGGGTGACTAAAGTCCTGCTAGCCTTTCGGCAAGATTCCGAAAATAGTTTTCTTAAGCGAGTAAGCTGCATCCAAAGGGAACAATTATGGCCGAAATCGAATTGCGCATAGATCGCTTGGAACAGCTATTTGACAGCCTGGATCCCGCCCCCTTTCATGCCAAGGCTTTGGACCCTAATGCCGATGCCTACTTGCGCGATAGTGCTGGTGAGCGCTCATCACTGCACAATTTGAGCATCAGTATTCATGGTCCAGCTACACTTGAGAGCTGTTTAGAGGACATTGCATCGGGCATTCATGCCCATTATAAAATGGCGTCACAGCATGCCGAAAGACGGCATCGTCGTAAGCGTCGTGTCGGTAGCGTTGCCCTGGTTGCTGGCACCTCGATTTTAATTGTTGCCTTGTTGCTGCGCACTTGGGTAGTGACCATAGGAGGCAGTCTTGGTGAAGTATTGGCAGAAGGTTTGCTAATTCTCGCCTGGGTTGCCTTGTGGCGACCGATCGAAACGATTGGATTCGATTCCTGGGAGAGCAGGCAGGAGCGTCGTTTATTATCGGCCTTGGCAAAGGTCCCGGTGCGTCTTATGGTCGTGAGCTAGTTTAGGCAAGTTCACAGGGGCAGTTTTTTTCTGCGATGATGACTAAGTTTTGAATTTGGGGAGTTCAATCGAATGAAACCTTTTGGAAGCAATGTAACGTCAGTATTGGCTCAAGCCGACTTCGTCAATATTGCTAGTAAGGCATTTGATGCTGGCCAGACCTTGCCACAAATGTTGATTTCAGCCTGTGAGCGTTATGGTAATCGTCCTGCTTTTACAAATCTTGATTGCAGTTTAAGCTTCGGCGAGATCGATAGGCTCAGTGCTGATTTTGCAGCGTATTTGCGAAATGGACTTGGCTTGCAAGCCGGCTCACGCGTTGCGATTATGTTGCCGAATTTATTGCAGTATCCAGTTGCTTTGCTCGGCGTATTACGGGCCGATTTAATTGCAGTGTTAGTGAACCCGATGTACACCGCACGCGAACTAAAACATCAATTGATAGATTCTGGCTCGACGGTTTTAATCGTGCTCGATAATTTTGGCGCTGTTGCAGCGGAATCTATTAATGACACGTTGGTAAAACATGTAATTACCACAAGCGTTGGTGATATGTTGCCGTGGCCAAAATCGATAATCGTTGATTTGACCTTGAAGTACGTCAAAAAAATGATTCCCGCTTTCGACATTAGAAATGCAATACGCTGGCCAAAAGTATTGGTTGAAGGTGCGAACTTGCCACGAGTGATATCGCAAGCCAAAGCAAGCGACACAGCACAATTGCAATATACCGGTGGCACTACCGGGCTTTCAAAAGGCGCCGTGCTGGCGCATAGCGCCTTAATTGCCAATGTTGCATCGGGCGAACAATGCTTCGGTCGCGTGATGGATGCAGAAAAAGATATCGTAATTATCTGTTTGCCGATTTATCATATTGCCGCTTACACCAATATGCTTTTCACCATGGCACAGGGCTTTCATGCGGTACTGATCAGTAACCCGCGTGATATTCCAAACTTGATTGCGACCTTCGAAAAAACAAAGCCGGCATTTTTTTCGGGCGTAAATACTTTATACGATGCATTGTTAAATTCACCGGATTTTGCGAAGCTGGATTTTTCGAGTCTCAAACTTTGTCTTCAAGGCGGTACTGCATTGCGCCGTTCAACTGCTGAACGCTGGAAATCGGTGACTGGACATAATGTTGTTGAAGGTTATGGCTTATCAGAAACCAGCGCCGCGATTACGTACAATCGATGGGATGCAGAAAACCCGGTCGGTTCAATTGGACTGGCTCTGGGCGAAGTTGAAATCAGTTTGCGCGATGAAAACGGCAATGTGGTGGCACAAGGCGAGCCCGGTGAGCTATGCGCACGTGGACCGCAAATGACCACTGGTTATTGGCAACAGTCGGGTGAATCGAGTGATGCGTTTTTCGATGGCGGTTGGTTCCGTACCGGTGACATCGCGAAAGTCGATGAGCAAGGTTATTACTTCTTGCTTGATCGCCGCAAAGACATGATTCTCGTTTCAGGCTTCAATGTATATCCGAACGAAATTGAAGACGTGGTCGCGATGCATTCCGGCGTACTGGAAGCTGCCGTGGTTGGAATGCCCGATGAGAAATGCGGCGAAGCAGTGAAGTTGGTGGTGGTTCGAAAAGATCCTGCATTGAGTGAAGAAGATTTGCGAGCCCATTGTCGAAAGCATTTGACCGGTTACAAGCAACCTAAAACCATCGAGTTCCGTGATGCCTTGCCGAAATCCGCGGTTGGAAAAATACTGCGGCGCGAATTGCGATTAACCGCGTAGGAGCGCCTTTAGGCGCGACAAATCCCGCCAAATCTTTCGCGTCTAAAGGCGCTCCTACGTCATGTACAATAGCGACGTCATTGGGGAGTAGCCGCTCTTCGTATTTCATGAAGTGGTTTGCGTCAACATACTTGGTCAACAGGCCATGGCGCACACAGTTTCAATTTGGCAAGACCTTTGACCATATTGCCTTCGGTTTGGCCGGGCGGCGATGTGGTCAATTGTCTGTAATCCGGCCAAGGAGAACCAAATGGAATCGCTACTCATATCAACAGGCGTTGTCGCATTGGCCGAAATCGGCGATAAAACACAATTACTTGCCTTCATCCTTGTCGCACGTTTCAAAAAACCGGGGCCGATTATTGCCGGTATTTTTTTTGCGACTATCGTCAATCATGGTTTGGCGGGTGCGCTAGGCGCTTGGATTACCACAGTGGTTAGCCCCGATGCGATGCGATGGATTTTAGGCATATCGTTTATTGGCATGGCGATCTGGACCATGATTCCCGATAAAATCGAAGAAGAGGAAACCCATATCGCAAAAAAATGGGGAGTGTTTGGCGCGACACTAATTACATTCTTTCTGGCAGAAATGGGCGACAAAACGCAAATCGCCACAGTGGCGTTGGCAGCACATTACGCTGCACCCTTAATGGTCGTAATCGGTACCACACTTGGCATGTTGATAGCCGATGTGCCAGCTGTTTTCGTTGCCAATAAATTCGCTGAAAAAATTCCGATGAAATTAGTTCATTCAATTGCTGCCAGTATTTTTCTGGTGATGGGATTGCTGACTTTGTTCAAAGTCGAAAAATTATTCGGCTGATTTTATCGATTAAATTTTACTCAATAAAAAACCGCCTTTCGGCGGTTTTTTATAATCATTGCTATTTTTTCAGTCGTGCGTTAATCACTTGCCAAATAATCAGCAGTCGAAAGATCAAGGCGTTTATATTCAACACTGGGTGGAGCTGCGTCAGCAAGCTCTACAAAAGTTCTATCACTACCTATGCTATCTGAAAAAAGCGCTAGACATCGACCGTTTGGGTTTTTAG
>JAYUUM010000230.1:0-2717 GCA_043754555.1 Arenimonas sp.
GCGATAAAGGTGCCGAACTGTTTACAGCAAATACGGAGACACCATGAGCCTTCCTAGCAATAATCCGCCGTCGGCATTCTGTAATTTTGCTGAAAAAATCGTTTTCAGTTCCAGGCCTTTTGTTCTGGTTTTATTTACTGTGGTGACAGTGGCGATGCTTTACTTTGCATCGCAACTCGCCGTTGATGCCGGATTCAAAAAACAAATTCCGCGTGAACATGAGTACATGAAAACCTTCGAGCAATACGAAGAGGGTTTCGGCGGTGCGAACCGCGTTTTAGTGGGCGTGTTTGCTGAAGATGGCAATATTTTCAGTGATGAATACATGAGCACGCTGGAAAAAGTCAGTAACGATGTAATGAGTCTCGACTCTACCGACGACGCACGCATGCGTTCTTTATTTACACCCAATGTACGTTTTGTTGAAGTCGTGGAAGACGGCTTTGCCGGCGGCAATGTCATACCCAATAATTACTCGCCTTCAGCCAATAGCGGAACCGCCGAGCAGTTCGACATTATTCGCGGCAATATAGTTAAAGCTAATATTGTCGGTCGTTTGGTAGCCAAAGATTATTCCGCAACCATGATCTGGGCAGATTTAATTCCGGAAAGTAAAGACAAAAAAACTGACTATCCAAAAATTGCTGCCGATTTTGAAAAGCTCCGCAAAAAATATGAAAACGGCAATATCAAGATTCGTATTATTGGTTTTGCAAAAGTCGTCGGTGACATTACCGATGGTGCAAAATCGGTTGGATGGTTCTTTATCGTTACCATCGCTTTCACCTGGTTGCTGCTGTTTATTTATTCAAGCTCGATAAAGCTGGCCTCGCTTACGGTATTCGTAGCAATGGTCTCAGTAGTCTGGATGTTGGGGGCTTTGCGCTTGTTGGGTTATGGCATCGACCCCATGAATATGCTGACGCCGTTCCTGATTTTTGCAATCGCCGTGAGCCACGGCGAACAAATGATCAATCGATTCCGGGGTGAAATTTTCTTCGGTGGGCTTGAAGAAGGCACCGTCGCTGAATTAAGAGAGCGTGCAAAAAATGCGCATCCGCCATTAGTTGCGGCTCGTAATTCATTCCGCGCCTTATTGATTCCTGGAACAGTTGCGCTAATCGCAGGTTGTATTGGATTTGCCGCGATTATGGTGATTGATATCCAGATGATTCGCGAATTGGCAGTTACTGCCACTATTGGCGTTGCTTTTACCATTTTGACCGATCTGGTTTTGCTGCCTGTTTTGCTGAGTTATACCAAACTTCGCAATATGGATAAAAAACGTGCTTATCGTCTTCGTCAGCTAACGCAGTTCGATAAAATCTGGGCGTTTCTCAGTAATTTCAGCAAGCCAAAACCTGCCGCGATCATCATCGTATTTGGTGCACTCATTTGGTTTTTTGCGTGGATGCAGGGCAACAAAGTGCTGATAGGTGATGCCGAGCAAGGCGTAGCTGAATTGCGTCCGCCCGTGCAGAACAAGTTCATGAAAACATTTGGCATTCCGGCCTCGCGCTACAATCAGGATGCCGTAGCGATCAGTAAAGAATTTGGTTTGGGCGTTGACATACTCAATGTAATTGTTGAGGCTGGCCCTTCGGCTTGTACGGGCAGTTTCAAAGCCATGGAAACCATTGATCGTTTGGCTTGGCATCTGAATAATGTGGAAGGTGTCGAACAAGTGATGAGCTTGCCGATTGCCGCGAAAATTGCCAATGCCGGTTGGAATGAAGGCTCCGTCAAGTGGCGGACACTGCCACGTGACAGCGATACCTTACGACAAGCCACGCAAAGCTTTGATACCGACAGCGGCTTGCTCGATAGTGATTGCCGCACAATGCCGATAATGGTTTTTGCTGCCGACCACAAAGCCACCACAATCGATCGCATTGTTAACGAAGTAAAAAATTTCCGCAAAGATAATAAACTGTATGTCGAAGGTTTCGCCGAAAAACGCGATGCTGCCGAAAAAACGGCAACCGACAAAGCTGAAACCTACAGTACCGATAACGTGAACATTCGTTTAGGTACCGGTAATTTAGGTGTAGCGGCTGCCATTAACGACACCGTGCGGGAATCGGAACATACAATCTTGTATCTGCTTTATGCTGCCGTATTTTTAATGTGCTGGATTAGTTTTAAAGATCCACGTGCCGCCTTGTGCGTCATGCTGCCGCTAGTGTTGGTGACCGAGTTGGGTCATACACTGATGACGATTCTCGACATTGGCATGAAAGTGAATACGCTGACCGTAGTTGCACTGGGTGTTGGTATTGGTGTTGATTACGGCATCTATATTTTCGCCCGTATGCGTGAGGCGATGTTGCAAGGACATACCTTGAGCGAGTCTTACTTCATTGCATTGAAAACCACCGGCATCGCCATTTCCTATACAGCGTTGACGCTGGCTGTGGGCGTTGCGATGTGGATGTTCTCTGATCTTAAATTTCAGGCAGATATGGGCATCATGCTGACCTTTATGTTTATTGTGAACATGATTGCAGCGATTATCTTCCTGCCGGCACTGTGCCGCTGGTTGCTGCGCCCCAACGAAAAAGATGATTGGAAGCCCGTGCTTTGATCCTTATGTTAGTTGTATAAGTTGAAAATAAAAAAACGGGCTTAGGCCCGTTTTTTTTGATCTTAGGAGGCCGCTTGCGGGCGACCTTTGTGCAACTAGAAATTTTCCGTAGGGGCGCCTGCTTGCTGCGCCC
>JAYUUM010000231.1:0-2715 GCA_043754555.1 Arenimonas sp.
AAATCGCTCAGTGCTTGTGCAAACGGAATCGGCGGCATTGCGCTCACGGTGAAACGTGCGTTCACCGTGCCTGGCATCAAGTGCTCACTCATGCCTGAATTCAAGCTCACGCCTTCGCCTGCTGCGAGGGTTTGCAAGCTTGATCGAACTACGCTACCCCATGCCGGACGCACAGGAATTTCGAATATACGATTGACTTGATGGCCACTACCTTCGACCTTCAAGCTAATTTTGCCGACACCGCTGCCTTGGCCGCCGGTCAAAGGAAAGCTCAAGGTATTTTTTGCTTCAGGTGTTAGCGTGATGCGCTTGGAGCCACCATCAATATTCACCGGACCGCTAGCACTAACGCTAACATTGAAGGTACCGGTTTTGCCGGTGAAATTTTGCACATCAATGGTCATGGTGCTGCGATCACCCGGCGCTAATGCACGCGGCCCGCTAATTTCAGCCAGCACCGGCGCACGAATAATACTTTCACTATCGGCCTTGCCGTATTGATCGGCAGTAAATACCAAAGCCGAAACACGCAGCGCACCATTGAAGTCCGGCACGGCAAGATTAATTAAAGCTTCGCCACGTTGATTCAAACTCACCAAGCCCGAATACAAATCTACCGTGAGTACTTTGGCTGTTGGTCTGCGTGCCTGCGGTAGAGCATCCAATGCCATGTCACCACCGAATTTCAATTTTGCAGTGTTGCCTTCATAACTTTCAATCACACGACCGTAAATATCATAAGTTTCTACACCGAAGCGACGCTGTGCAAAAAAATGTGCAGCCGCGTCCGGCACCGGAAATTGCGTGATATTTAGAATACCGACCTCCACTGCCGACACCGTGACCCAAGCTTTTTTACCGGCAAGCGCTGGCGCTTTTACGGTCACCGGCAAGAGCTGCTCCGGCTTGGTTTGCTTAGGCGCCGACACAGTGACTGCAACTTCACGATTCGCACTTTGCATAGGCACATGGGCAACACCAATGGCACGTGCCGGAGTAATTTTTTCTTTTGCAGAACCGCCACGGAAAACCAGCGCTGTGATGTACACATCATGGCGTTGCCATTCATCGGTAACGGCAATTTCAAAACTTGCACCGGGTTTTGCATCAATGGCTTGGGTGTGCATCAAATGATCGCTTTCAACGATCAGTACGCCAGGGCCTTCGTGTGGCGGTGTGATCGTTACCTTTACTTTGTCGCCAACTTTATAAGCGGTTTTATCGAGCGCAACTTTAACTTTGTCAGGACGTGCGTCCAGTCCACGATTTTGATCGTCCCAACGCCATCCGGCATAGAACGGGTAACGGGTAATCAAACCACTTTGTTTGTCAGTCACTTCCAATCGGTAATCGCCCCACTCTACATCGACCGCAATTTTTGCTCGGCCGGTGACCAGCGTTTGACTACTCAGGGTTTGCACCACTTGATAACGCGAAGTGAAATCATAACCCCAACCACCATTGTCGGAATAGTTCCAATGGTAATCACGAATTTCACGAACTAGATTGACCGTGACTGGTGCAGCCGATAATTGACCAGCGACATTGCTGCGAATCAATTCAAAACTAGCCGTATTTTCGGATGCGGCACCATCGGCAGCATCAAACAAAGGGCGCACACCAATTAAATTCGTTGCTGGCCACAAAGTGCGCTTAAGCGAACGGCTAACGGTTCTGCCACCAGTTTCATAAACGCTACCTTGCACAATGATAGATACCGGTGCGTTGGCTTTTACTTCTTCGGGCAATGCCAATGCGGTTTGCAAAGATCCTTTTGCATCAAGCTTTTCGTCGATAACATCATCATTATTTTTTGGATATTTTATGGTGCTGTCGCCAAAATAAAAATCTTTTAATTTTTCGACGGGGTGTTCTTCATTCAACACATACATGCGGGCAGTAAAGCGATTGCCGTCTGCAGGCGCGCCATATAAATACGCCGCATCGACTTTCAGGTTGAGCGCTTCTTTTGGCTTGATAACCGCTTGTGCCGAATCAAGGTCAAGCTTCATGCGTTCGGGTAAGAATTCTTCGACGTGAATTGCCATGCCTTCGACAACATCACCGGCACCTGGAGCGGTACGAAATTCAACTTTCCACAAACCGGTGGCAGCATCTGGCGGCAAGGCTTGCTTCCACTCAAAATAGCCCTGTTGTTTTTCGGCCAATTTAGTTTCGATCAATGCTCGACCATCAGGCTGGCGCAGTGTTAAATAAAGCGGTTGCGATTTAATCGTGCGGCCATCGTAATTACGCATCAAGGCCGATAGCCGTAGGGTTTCACCAGGTCGATACAAATCACGACCGGCCCAGGCAAATACATCAAACCAGGCTTGTTTGCGGCCCGATACCGAGAACTCCGATAAGTCTAAAGCCGGTTGATTAAACGACATGACCGAGATGTCGCTGGAGCGCTTCGCAATCAGGGCTTCTTCGGCTTTTAAGGTATAGGCAATCAGTGCATTACCGTCGGAGTCGGTTTCCGCTTTTACCGATGTTTCGCCCTTCTTGCCCAAGACTGAGATTTCAATATCCGATAATGCTTCGCCCGTTTGCAAAGAAGCCGTGTGTACGTAAATTTTGTCTTTGTAAGCACGTACATGAAGCCCAATATCGCTGACATAAAAAACTGAAGTGTCATAACTATCGGCAAAGCTGCCCACTTTTTTCACGAGTGCAAAATACAGGCCGGGCTTTTGCAATTCATCGATGTCT
>JAYUUM010000232.1:0-7984 GCA_043754555.1 Arenimonas sp.
GGCGAGCACTCTAGGGCATGAAAGTTTCGTTAATGTGACAGTTTTGATTAATTCATCGTTTTATCTTTAAACTGACACAAATCGCGGATGACGCAGTTCACACATTCGGGTTTTCGTGCCTTGCACACATAGCGGCCATGCAAAATCAGCCAATGATGCGCGTCTAATAAGTACTCCGGTGGAATGGCTTTCATCAGTTTATCTTCGACCGCACGCACGGTCGTGCCTTTAGCCAAGCCGGTTCGATTGCCGACCCGGAATATATGAGTATCGACTGCCATGGTCGGCTGACCAAAAGCGGTATTAAGCACAACATTTGCTGTTTTGCGACCAACACCGGGCAATGCTTCAAGTGCTTCGCGACTATCAGGCACGATGCTGTTGTGTTGTTCCTGCAAAATTTTGCAAGTCGCCATCACGTGTGCCGCTTTGCTGTTAAACAAGCCAATAGTGCTGATATATCTTTTTAGGCCGGCTTCGCCAAGTTTTAGAATTGCCGTTGGCGTGTTGGCGATCGGGAAAAGTTTTTTGGTCGCTTTATTGACACCAACGTCGGTCGATTGTGCCGACAACATAACGGCGATCAATAATTCAAACGGGCTGGAATACACCAATTCTGTTTTTGGGTTTGGATTTAATTCGGCAAGCCGGACAAATAATTCACGACGATTTTCTAGCTTCATTTTTCTCTCCCGTGGGAGGGCCGTAGGCCCGAATTGTCCGGCAGTTCGGGCCTTACGGCCCTCCCACGACGTGCATTTATTTTTTTGACTGTTCGCGTTTTGCTTTAGCGCGCGCCAAAGCCTGAGCAACGGCATCGGGACTGGCAGACTGTTCCTTGCTCAATTCTTGCCGTTGATATTTTTCCTCAGCTACGCGAATCAAACGCAAATTTCTGCGCTCGTAACGTAATCGGGCAGCGTCGCGTTTAGCTTGTTCTTTTGGGTCAATGGCGCTCAAGGCAGTTCCTAAAATCAGCGCCCAACAAATTGCGGTTTGCGTTTTTCCAGAAAAGCAGTAGTGCCTTCTTTCATGTCTTCGGTTGAAAAAGCAATCGCAAAGCCCTGGGTTTCATAATCGAGGCCCACTTCCAGACTCGCTTCGCCGCCCAAATGAATTGCATCAATCACTCCGCGCAAAGCCTGTGGTGCCAATTGCGATAAGTGCAATGCAAATTTTTCTGTTTCTGCGAATAATTGGTCGGCAGGGAAAATACGCGTTACCAAATTCAGGGCATAGGCACGAGCCGCGTCGATCGTCTGGCCACTCAAACATAATTCAAGTGCCGGTCCGCGACCAGCCAAGCGCAATAGTCGTTGAGTGCCGCCAAAACCGGGAATCAAACCCAGATTAACTTCGGGCTGGCCAAACTTTGCTGTCTCAGAAGCGAATCGCATATGACAGGCCATCGCCAATTCCATACCGCCACCGAGTGCGAAACCATTAATCATGCCGATCACGGGCTTTGCCATTTGTTCGATTTTCGCCATCAGCTTTTGGCCATGACGAGAAAAATCGCGTGCCTGCACCGGGCTAAGGCCATTCATTTCAGAAATGTCGGCACCGGCCACGAAAGCCTTTGGGCCTGCACCTGTCAATATGAGCACGTTCACAGCATCGTCCAGTGCTGCTTGATCAAACGCGATATGCAACTCTGCAATAGTGGCGTGATTTAGCGCATTGAGCTTGTCAGGGCGATTCAAGGTGATCGTACGCACGCGGTCTTTTTGCTCAATCAACAAATTTTGAAATGCCATGAAAACTCCAAATACTTGAATGTAGGGAACTTTGCAGCCAGGGAAGGGTCATTGCTAATGCGTTAGACAGGCCCGTCAGTGGCGGTTCAGCGTTAAGGCCGGTATCCTATCGCGTCTGTTGGGGCGGCAGTTAGCCCCGTTTCTTTTCACTGGAGATTCTTTAAATGAAATTGCGTTTGTTAGCTGCCACCTTGGCGGCACTTAGTTTAACCGCCGGTGTTGCTCTGGCTCAACCGGCTCCTGCAAAACCACCTGCAGCTCCAGCACAACAACAATACACTGTGCCTGACAAAGCAACTCTGAGCTATGCGCTTGGTTATGAGCGCGGTGCAATGATTGCGCGTTCTGGCTCTGACATCGATGCTGCGGCAGTTGCACGTGGCTTGCAAGATGCAATGGCGAAGAAAGAACCAACGGCATCTGCAGAAAAAATGGGTAATGCACTCGGTTATTTCGAGCAGAAGATGGAAAAAGATGCCCGTGCAGGTTTCGAGAAAGTTGCGCGCGAAAACAAAGTAAAAGCCGATGCTTTTATGGTTTCCAATAAAACCAAGCCGGGCGTGGTCACTTTGCCCGGAGGCGTGCAATACCGCGTCATTCAAGCGGGTACCGGCGCAAAGCCGACGGCAGCCGGATCAGTGGTTGCACACATGCGCGCTGTGTTGTCGAGTGGGGTTGCGTTAGGTGACACGTTCACCTCAAGCCCATTGGCACCACCAACTTTGAAGCTTGCTGAAATGCCTGCAGGGCTTCGCGAAGCACTTCTGCAAATGCCCGCTGGCTCGCGCTGGGAAATCACCATTCCACCAGAAAAAGGTATTGGTAAAGACTCCCGCGCGCCGGGCGGTCCAAACCAGGTCATGATCTACGATTTCCAATTGGTCAGCATCAAGTAAAAATATAACGCGCTGGGAAACCAGCGCGTTTTTCTTATGAGTAATAATTTTAGTCGTGCCATTTTAAGCCCCTGCCTTGGTATTTGTGCGCTTGATGAGCAGGGCTTATGCGTAGCTTGTCATCGGACCAGTAACGAAATTGCCTCATGGTCAATTTATAACGATGATCAGCGCGCCCACATCATGGATACCATCTTGCCCAAGCGCGCGTTGCAACGTCTGAGTTGTGATTAATCCCCGCACTTTTTTTGATTCGCTATCTGGTGTGCTGCATTGCGCAGCAACTCCGCCAGCAGAAACACCCTGGAATTATTACGAGTTAATTGATTTGATCTCCGAGAATGCAACGGAGGTTAGACCCGCAGCTGTGTTGATAGGGCTGATCGAGAGAGAAGCGGGCTTACACGTTATTTTGACTCGCCGAACCGAAGCTCTGCGGCATCACGCCGGTCAAATTAGTTTCCCTGGTGGTCGTATTGAAGCAAGTGACAGCGACCCAGTTGCCGCCGCCATACGTGAAGCCTACGAAGAAATCGGTCTGGTTCCTGCACATGTTGAAGCACTCGGGTATCTGGATTCTTTTTTAACCATAACCGGATTTCATGTGTATCCCGTGGTGGCGAAGGTGTCTGCTGAATATATTGCCAAAGCAGACCCAAACGAAGTGGATGAAATTTTTGAAATTCCGCTTGAATTTGTCTTGAATCCGGATAACGCCAAACTTATCGAAATTGAATATCGCGGCAAGCATCGTACGATTATTGAATTTCAATATCAGCAATACCGCATATGGGGCGCTACCGCTTCCATGTTGGTAAATTTTCGCAAACGATTAGAGTTGAAGCCATGAACTGGAACACGATTGTCTCCGCTGAAACATTAGTGCAAGAGCTAAGCAGCCCTGATTTGATTATTGTCGATGCCCGTTTTGCGTTAGGCGATTCGCAGGCAGGAGAGCAAGCCTGGCAAACGACGCACTTGCCCAATGCATCCTATGTTCACCTTGATCGCGATTTATCCGACAAGCAAAAGCCGGCGCAATTCGGGCGTCATCCACTGCCCAATGCCGATGATTTTTGTCATACCTTGATGCGCTGTGGAATATCCCAGCAATCCCAAGTCGTAGTCTATGATGCCAATGACGGAGCGATGGCAGCGGCTCGATTTTGGTATTTATTAAAATTGCTCGGCCATAAAAATGTGGCCGTGCTTGATGGTGGTTTTGCCCGCTGGCTGGAACTGGGGCTGCCGGTGAATAATGAAGCACCGGTACTGCTGCCTTCGCTTTATCACGCTGACTTTGATCAATCGCAATTGGCTACTATCGATATTATTAAAAACAATTTAACGACCGATGAATTTTTATTACTCGATGCTCGAGCTGCAGAACGCTATCGCGGTGAAATTGAACCTATCGATAAAATTGCTGGCCATATTCCCGGCGCCATGAATCGTCCCTATTCGCAGAATCTTGAAAATGGACGCTTTCGAGCAGCCGATATATTGAAACAGGAATTTCTTGCCTTGCTGGGCAAACGCGCGGCCGCAGAAACAATTTTGTATTGTGGCTCAGGAGTAACGGCTTGCCATAATTTATTGGCGATGGAAATTGCGGGCCTGCAAGGGGCAAAAATATTTCCAGCCTCATGGAGTGGCTGGATTAGTGATGCCGATCACGCTATCCAAAAATAAAAAGAAAGAAAGTCTATAAATAATAATTCTTTTTCGTTTTGTCACAATTAAGTAGTCGCAGCTGAGTAACTTACACGTCGCCATCTGGCGAAGTTAATTGGCTGCTATCACACCATGAACAATCGCAAGCTACTATGTATTTTGCTTTTAAGCTTTGCCGCTTTGTCTAAAACGGCCACTGCCCAGGACACGATTCGGATCAATGGATCCAATATGCTGGGTGATCAAATGGTGCCGGTGCTTGTTGATGGATGGATGAAGAAATTTGGTTATGAGCAAATCAATATCACCCGGTCTAAAGCGGGACTGATAAAGATTGGCGCGAAGCGCGATAGTGAATCAGTCGTTGTAGAAATACGCGGGAAAGGCAGTCGATTGGGCTTTCAGGATTTGGTGAGTGGCGAGACCGAAATAGCAATGATGTCGCGAGCACTTTCGGCAAAAGAAATAGATGATGGCTGGCAACTTGGCAGTCTGAATTCGCCTGATCAAGAACACGTCATTGCCCTGCAAGCCATTACTGCAATTGTGCACCCAAGTAATCCAATACCAGGTTTGGATCAAGCGCAATTGTCAAAAATTATTTCTGGCGATATTACTGACTGGAAACAATTAGGTGGCAAGCCGGGAGCTATTCGCCTGCACATTGCGCGTCAGGGAACGGGTTTGGCTGAAATGCAAACGGCTATTCTGCCCGTCAGCGTTGTATCTAAAAATGCTCAAAGGCATTCAGACTCGAAAACGATTCGTGCCATGGTTTCGGCTGATCCAAATTCGATCGGCATTGCAGAGTTTTCAACTAAAGCCAGCGCTTATCGCGCATTACCGATACGTATTGGCAACCGCTATATTGCCGCCGACTCATTGCATATCAAGACTGAAGATTATCCTTTAATGCGGCGTTTATATTTTTATACCGGACAGATTATTACTGCGCTTGGTCGAGGCTTTGTGACTTATGCGGAATCTGAAGAAGCACAGCGCCTGCTAGCCACGAAGGGGTACTTGAGTCTTGCGCCCATTCTTATTGATGAGACCGGAAAGAAAGATCTGCCAAAAGAATATTTGCAGTGGATTGATGGAGCTTCACAAATATCGCTTTCTTTTCGCTTTGGCGACAATACGTTTTCAATTTTTGATAGTCGTGGTGCACAAGACATAGCCCGATTAAAAGATTTTATGAGCCGCCCTGAAAACAAGAAACGCAAAGTAATACTGATAGGGCATGCAGAAAAACAATCGTCACTCTATATGGCTAATTCTGTCAGCAACGAATATGCAGATTTGGTAGCGGGCGCGCTAATGGAAATTGGCGTCAATCCGACGAGAGTAAGAGGAGTGGGATATGCCTTGCCGTTAACATTGACCAATAACGGAGTGTATCGAAATCGTCGGGTTGAAATTTGGTTGCATTGAGAACCTACTTGTTGGTGAACGGGTAGGAGCGAGCTCTGCTCGCGAAAAAATTTGCGTAAATTCTTATCGCGAGCAGAGCTCGCTCCTACGACAGCTTATTTTTTTAGCTTGTTCATCAATGTTTGCAAGGCTGTTTGCGTATCATTCGAATACCAGCCTGCGACAAATACTTCTAAATCGGCATCTTTAAATTTCGCCAAAGCATCAACAACATCGGCGCGGGCAATTTTTCGTGTTGCCAACATTGGCGTCGATGGCAAGGCCAATGTGCCTGCAAGCCATGTTTTTGCAGCCTCTATCACATTGGCTGCATCGCTGAGTTCATCGACCAATCCAATCTTGTAAGCATCTTCGGACTCAATCATTGCACCGGCTACCATCATGCGCTCGGCACGTTGCGAACCGATCACGCGGCGCATTAAATATTGTATGGCTTCCGGTACCGCCAATCCAACTTGAGTTTCGTTCAAACCAATACGAAATGGTCCGCGTGCCATAACGCGATAATCACAGCACAAAGCGAGTACGCAACCACCGGCAGGGTTGTGGCCTGCAATAGCAGCAACCACCGGAACGGGCGAATTAGCCAAAGCGCGAGCAGCATCGAAAAAGCGTTTCCAGCAATTGAGCAAGCCTTGTTTATCGAGCGTCATTAAATACGGTACATCCAGTCCGCCGGAAAATACTTTTTCACCGCCGGACAGGATCAGGCCACGTGCACCATTGCCTGGAGCTTCTTGAATGGCAGTGACCAGCGCATCGAGCAAGTCAAAATTCAGCGCGTTCACCGGTGGACGCGCTAGTTTAATTTCATGGACAAAACCGTGCTGGATAATTTCGATCATGAGTTTCTCAATTTGGAATTTTAATGTCGGCGGCCCAACGATAACGCACAGTGTATGTCAATGTGCTTTCGCTGTCGGCAGCCAGTGGCACATCAAAGCTAATCGTTTGTGCATTGCGTTTTTCAAAAGGTACCGAACTCGAGACCATTTCCCAATCACTCCAGCGCGGCAGTCGTTCGCTAACTCGTACGGTAGCGGCTTGTTTTTTTGAATTGATCAATTTGATGCTGATGCGTTCTTCCATTGTGCGGCCATCGCGATCAATTTTGAAATCCTCACGTGTGCGTGTCGATTTCAAATCAAACACATTGCCAATTTGCAGGTTTACTTCCTGGTTGGCAGCGGTATGGGCAATGTTCGCTTCGCCCAAAAAATCTTTGCCATCAAACATACGGACACGACCTGCGGGCAAAGGAATTCCTAAACCTGCAGCTTTGCTGTTTTTGAAACGAAGACTTGCAAATACCGGTAATTCCTGGCCTTCGGCTGCACCATAGTTGGCATCGATAATCGGATAGGGCGGCATCCAGTCACCCATGCTGAAGTTGGTTTCGTAACGGCGTTCACAGGCAATATTATTGGCAGCATTTACCAGCGGAAGACGCTGCACGCTGCCTTGCGGCAGGGAACCAGCATTGGGCAATTTATAAGCCTGATATTCACCCGATGCTTGAGCGTCTGGCGCGCCGTCGGCCATCACCATACTTCTTTTCATCATCGGAGCTGCCCCTGCCATCATTTCGGGGCCGGCCGATGGTGCACGATTGGGTTCTCCAGCGACCAAGGTCAACATCACATTATTAAAATCGGCACCGGAGCGATTTACCACCATCGCGGCACCTTCAATATCCATTTTGCAATCTTTACCAAAGCCGCTCGCATTTACCAAATATTCTGCACGCCAAGCCATACCCGAAGTGGCATACGAAAGTGCAAAGGTTTCGCGACCAGCTTTGGGGCTGCTGATGCTCCAGCGCATGGTGGGTTCATTGACCACGCCATCTGGTAAGCGCGGTAATTCAAAGCTGGCGTAGTTCGATAAAACCTTAATGCGGCCATCGGCGAGTTTCAAAGTCAGACCGTTACCGGCCGACATCAATTGCCCGGTGTAAGTTTGGCGATCATTACCGACAGCTTGTTCGACCGTGACGGTTTGTCCGAGTGCGCGACGAAGCAGTTCATCTTGTCCAGCGATCGCAAAATCAAAACGCTGACCGCGTATTTTGGCACTGCCATCGGGACGCAAGACTAACGAGCTCGAATCCATTCCACGTGGCAAGCCACCAAGCGATACGTCAGTGTCGCCAGCCTTGAGATCAAAACCAATTTTTCTCTCGAATAAGGCAAAGCCCGGTCCGCCGGAGCTGGGTTCGGACTG
>JAYUUM010000233.1:0-2698 GCA_043754555.1 Arenimonas sp.
CCACATCGGGCTTCAAGCCGCGAATGCAAAACAGCAACAGACCAATTCCCAACATGCCGTACACACCAAACAAGGCGGTGTGGCCATGCAGTGCGGTCAGATTTAAACCTTGCATATAATAAAGTGCCAATGGTGTGTTGATCAGGAAGCCGAACAAACCGGCACCAATTAAATTCCAGAACGACACTGAAATAAAGAACATTAATGGCCATTTATAACGTGCCATCCACGGCGTTGACTTGCTGTGCGACCAGGTCTCATAAGCTTCGATGCCAATAAAGGCCAACGGAACTACTTCAAGTGCCGAGAATGAAGCACCGAGCGCTATTACTGCGGTTGTGGTGCCAGTGAAATACAAATGGTGGAAAGTGCCAAGAATACCGCCAGCCATAAATACAATCGTGGCAAACAACACATTCACAGTGGCCGATTTTCCGCGCACCAAACCTAACTTCACGAACAGGAATGACATCACGGCAACGGCAAATACTTCAAAGAAGCCTTCCACCCACAAATGCACGACCCACCAACGCCAATATTCGACCATCGACAGATGGGTATGTTCGCCCCACATTAAACCGGCGGCGTAAAACATGCCAATCGCAACCGTCGATAAAAAAAGTAAGCCAACTATCGAAGACATTTCATCTTTACGACGCAATGCAGGCCACAAACCACGACCCATCAGGATTAACCACACCATCAAGCCGACAAACAAAAATGCCTGCCAGAAACGTCCGATGTCAACGTATTCCCAGCCTTGATGTCCAAACCAGAAATTATGGGCTAGCCCCAGTTTTTGCATGACCGCAAACCATTGGCCGACAAAGGCACCAACGACAATAATGATCAAGCAGGTAAACAGAAAGTTGACACCGAAGCGCTGATACTTTGGCTCATGGCCGGATATCGCCGGAGCCACATACAAGCCAGTGCCCAGCCATGCAGTGGCGATCCACAACACTGCCAATTGCGTGTGCCAGCTGCGTGTTAATGAGTAAGGCAGAATTTCGGATAATTTAAAACCGTAGAAATACTGACCTTCCACTTGAAAATGCGCAGTGGTAGCGCCGAGTAATATTTGCACTAAGAACAAAGCCAATACCAACCAAAAATATTTGGCAGTGGCTTTCATCGAAGGTGTTACCACAATGGCTCGTAAGGGGTCGTTTAAAGGCGGTGTTAGCGGCCCTTCCTTGCCGTGATAAACGGCATAGTGCCATCCGAGTAATCCAATACCGGCAATCATGAATAGCACACTAAACACCGTCCACAAAAAAGCACTCGGTGTGGCTTCATTACCTACTAATGGATCATAAGGCCAGTTATTGGTGTAACTTGCGGTTTGATTCGGACGGTTCGTCACGGCCGACCAGGAAGTCCAGAAGAAAAACGCCGACATCTGGCGACGATGCTCCATGGTATCAACAGTGCCGTCTTTCATCGCATAGGATTCACGTAAATGTTGCGTCGCCGGATCGTTACTAAACAGACTTTCGTAATGCGCGGCCACTTCCGATATCGCTTGTGCACGTTCGTCTGAAATAGTCAGCACATCGGTAGCTGGGTCGTAAGTATTGGCACGAATATCAGGACGTAATTCTGCGCTTAACTTGGCTTGGTCTCCGGCCGACAGCGATTTGAATGTTTTGCCATATTGATCGCTCGCACGTATCTGCAACCATGCTTCGGCTTCACGGTGTAACCAGTCGGCACTCCAATCGGGTGCCACCAATGCACCGTGACCCCAGATTGAACCCAATTGCTGCCCGCCGATACTTTGCCAAACCGTGCGACCGGTCTGGATATCATCGCGGGTAAATAAAATTTGGCCGCTTTGCGTTACCACCTTTTCAGGAACCGGCGGTTGATGACGATATATTTCACCGCCCATCCAAAGCAACACACCGAAGCCGGTGGTTAGTAGTAACGCGAGTGCTATCCACAGGCGCTTAGTCGTATTCATCTCATATCCCCGTTATTTGGATATGCAATGGTTATCGTTATCGTGTCAGCACGCTTTGACCGAGATCAAGTCAACTTGAGTTATCTGTCAATCTCTCAAAACAGGTCTGGCGAGTTGTTCCAGTTGTTGCATAAGGCACAACTCAATTTCGCGGCGCTCGACCTGGATCAAGCCTTCGGTCTGAAAGCGGCGCAATACCCGACTGACCGTCTCGGGGGCCAGTCGCAAATAATTCGCCATATCGGTGCGGCTCATTGTGAGATGAAATCTGGTCGCAGAAAAACCACGCGCGGCGTAACGCCGTGACAATGAAATCAGAAAAGCTGCCATTCGCTGGTCGGCTGTGTAATCGCCTGCCAGCAACGCTGCTTTACCGATATCTTGCGACATTAGACGAAAAAGTTGCGCCTGTAGCCCCGGCATTTTAGTCGCCAACAGGGCCATTTTAGGAAACGAGAAACGACAAAGCATCACCGTATCCAGCGCCATCGCATTGCAGGGATATTTGGCATGGTGAATGGCATTCAGGCCGATCACTTCTCCTGGCAGGAAAAAACCCAGCACTTGTTCATTACCATCGGTGTCCACGACATAGGTTTTTACAGTGCCACCGCGCACGGCAGCAATCGCATTTAAATCATCACCTTCACGAAAAATATGATCGCCTTCGTGAAAAGGTCCGATATGTTCTACCAATACATGTAAATCTTGCAGGGAAGTTTTGTCATAGCC
>JAYUUM010000234.1:0-24113 GCA_043754555.1 Arenimonas sp.
GCAACGGTAACGGTTATCTGTGGCGCAAGCGCAGCGATGGTGACGGTTCCCTCGTCAACGCCAGGGCCGGTGCCATCGGTGTCGGCGCTGATCGTTAAGCCATTTTGCAGGCCCAAACTTCGGTTCGGATCATTGGTGCCGCGTGTCAGAGTTATGGCGCCGGCAATGTTGACGTCGTCGCCCGCACACATAGTTAGATTGCCATCAGTCACTGTGATCGCAGCGTTCTGGTTGATGTCGCGCCCGGCAGCTAGCAGTACGCTGCCATTGGTCGTGGTGATAGCGGCATTGACATTGATGTCCTGTCCGCAGCAAACCGAAAAATTTCCGTTGGTGGCGGTAACGGCCGCGTTGATATTCACGTTGCCATCGGCGATCAAGCTCAAGGTGGTAGGTTGGCCGCTGGCCGTCCAGCTAACGGCGTCATTGACGAAAATGTCGCCGTTCTGGGCTCCGGGACCGGCGGTGTTGATTGTAATGTTATTGGTCACCAACTGGACCGACAGCGTCGCGCCAGAAATATTGGCGCCTGGCGTGCTACCAATGATGAAATCCATCGGATCGATAAGCCATTGACCGGTGTTTCCCGATGCGGCGTTTGTCGTTACACGCGCGCCATCATTAATATTGACATGGGCAGCGGAGGTTTCAATAAATCCGCCATTGCCACCGTTGGGCGCACTCGCATCAAGTACACCGCCAACGTTTACGCTGCCGGTTTGCATGTCGCCTAAAAGCAGAACCGTGCCGTTGCGGTTTTCAATGGTTTGCGCCTGAATTATCCCGGTATTGTTCACCACCGTATTTAGAAGATCACCCGCTGCCTGCGCGGTAAGCAGAACATGGCCGCCATCCGCGCGAATCATCCCGCTATTTGCTACCAGTGCGTTTACTGCGCCTTGCGATACCGAAACATTCAGCAAGCCATCGCCTGCCACATCGAGCGTGACGGCTTCACCGCCTGCCAGCACCACACTTCCTAATCGTGCAGAAATGATGCCTTCGTTACTCACGGTTCGACCCATCAACGCGACATAGCCACCATCGTGCGCAGCAATGCTGCCTCGATTAACAACCGAGCCGCTACCCGCGCCGGTAAACGCGTAGTTTCCCGACATAAAGTTGGCATCACTAATGCTCATCGTCGATGCCACCAGACCGCCGACATTCACCGACGAACCATTGCCGAACAAGATGCCATTTGGGTTCAGCAAAAATACCGTGCCGTTGGAAGTAAGGCTACCTAAAATAACCGAAGGATCTGCCCCTAACACACGGTTCAATGCGACGGAATTGCTGCCAGGCTGCACAAACTGTACCGACTGATCCGCTCCAATGCCGAAGCTTTGCCAGTTGATCACCACGTTCGTACTCGATTGCGTGATAGTCGTAGCGTTACCGGCCTGCACGATGTTCGCACTGCCTGCCGCTACTGTACCGCCTGTCGGCGAAATAGATTGCGCATTCGCGGCGGTTGCCATCGCAAACAACATGGCAGCGGTCAGTGAATGCATCGCAATACCATTTTTTCGATAGTTTTTCGCAGGTACTTTCTTGCTGCCTGCATTACCGATTTTGCTTGATAGTGCAGGCAAGTTGCCTGTGCTTGATGTAGAAGATTGAATGAAGTTCATTAGGTGATCCTCGAATACGTTTTCAACGGGACGGGTGGTAGGGCTGATCAACCAGCATTAGAAATATTTAATTGCTTGAAACCAGAAGCGTCCTGACTTATCGGGCGCCGATATCGCATCCTCATTGCCAAGCTTTACCGCGTAATACATCCGAAGGGAGAAGTTGCCCGGATCATTCCAGAGCGCGCCAACACCGGCTGAACTCAGGTTTCTGCGGTTGTCACCGGCGAACCAAGGGTCCTTGTTCACGGTGATACTTCCGCCGTCAACAAAACCGAGCAGATGTACTTGACCAGCGGCGCGTTCTGAGGCGCTGGCTAGCAAATAGCGGGCCTCCAGATTCAAGACATAGCCCTCGTCCCCAAATCCTTCACCTTGAGGATAAGCGCGAACGCCGTCCATCCCGCCAAGTACAAATTTTTCCGAAGGGTCCAGGTTTTTCGAAGCCCATTGCGCGTTGGCAGACGCGTACAGGGACCAGGAATCACTGACGCGTTGTAGCCGCGATCCATTAAACACGAGTTTGTTGTAAGACCCGTTAGTTCGGGCACTCGCTGCATCGGCTGTCAACGCCAATGGTGTCTGGATGTCGAGTGAACCAGAGAAAAGGCCAAGGAAAAACGTGCTCATACCGCCACCACCGATATCGTCGCGGTGGTTGCCGTAAAGCGAAGCCGTAGCAACCCTTGCTTGCGCATCCCGATTGGCAATGGGGAATAGGTCTAACCTGTCTTCCAGGGTTTTGTCGTCATAGGCCAAACCGAAATACAAATTGCTGTCACGCGAGCGAATTAAAGGCATAAAGCCATACACGCTTGCAATGGTCGCTGTGCCATTCGCGCCCAGCAATTCAAATTGTTCACCAAGTTGGTACTCGAGTCTGCTGTAGGCAACACCGGCGGTAACGCGACCAAACATCATCTGGTAGGAAGCACGACCGTAGCTCAAACCTTCACCCGAAGTCACCGCGCGCAGGGAAAATACATCGCCACGCCCAGCCAGATTATTAAAGTTTACTGTCGCACCGAGGCGATATTCGCCGGTGTAGGGATTGCCTGCATTATCAAGATCGATCAAGCCCGATACCCGCTTGCCGGGCGTGATATCCACCATCAAATCCGACGTGCCGGGTAAGGTGCCAGGAACTAATGTAGAGCTGACTTTTACACCTGGTATGTCCGACAACATCAGCAGGCGATTTTCCAGTGGCTCAATTGTAATCACTTCGCCGCTATTAAGACCCGCAAGACGACTATTGGCCAAGCTATCGTTTAAATTGGATTTATTGCGCAAGACCACTTTACCGTATGCGCCTTCGCTGACAGCAATGTTGACCACGTGATTGCTGATGTCCTGCGCCGGAAGATAAGCTCGCGCCACGAAATAGCCTTGGTTACGATAATGAGCCGTAATAAGGCCAGCCATTGCTTGTAGATCTTGAAGTGTTAGTTCCATTCCCGGCGTGAAGCGTGCAATGGTTTTCAACTCAGCGGCAGAGTAAATATGCTCACCGGTAAACTGCAACTCATTGACCAGAACGCGCTCGGAAGCCGCACCAGTAGTGACCGTCGCTGTAGCTTCTTCGATACGAATTTGTGGCACGTTTTTTTGCGGTGCCGTAGGTGGTTCTAACTGCCGCAGCTGACTGCCCGCACCGGGAACTTGCTGTGCTAGCAGACTGGGGCTAAGGGCCATTATTGCCAACGGCAAGAGTTTGGTTCTAAGTTTCATTATTGGACCCCTGAATGATTTTCAATTTTTGATTCATCGGCACTTAAGTTTAAATGCCGACTATGCAAAGCGCATCTCACCGGCCCCACAAATACGCAGTTGTTTGAGTCACTCACATAATCTTCATGTGGCCACAATCCGCTAAAGGTGAAAGTAGGTCTGTTCGCTAGCGCTCATAGTTTCTTTTTCGATGTTATCGGTTCAGCTAATGCTCGATGTTACGGACAGTACACGCAATGCAAACGTGTTCTGCCGTACCTTTTTTTGGAATCTGTGCGTCAAATTTTGCCGATGTGGTACTAGAAGTTGTTCAGTATGAGGCCTAGAGCATGATTGGACTGAGCTTAAATTAATCAAAATGCATCTGTGAAATGAGAGCTAGTTCACTAATCTTCTCATTCTGTATGTTTATTGGCTGAAGCAAAAAATGTTTCTGACATTATCAAGAATCCTTTTTAGCTTTCGAATATACATTTAAATGTATTGCGGCCGCTTGAATGTCGATGGTTCATCTAGCAAACTCAATGCGCACTGCATATCACTCACTGGATTAGTCATGGCCATTAAATCATTGAAAGAATTTCTGGATAGTTCAGAACAAAAAGACCTGAGTTCCGAAGCCTTTGAATTGGAAAGTTCGCATTTACTGGAAGTTAAATTAAATGGCCGTGTCTGGTCGAAAGCCGGATCGATGGTGGCTTATCAGGGTGCAGTTAAATTTGTCCGGCAAGGGGTGATGGAGCAGGGACTTGGGAATTTGCTAAAAAAAGCACTCAGTGGCGAAGGTATGCAATTGATGAAGATGGAAGGCAATGGCCGTGTTTATGTCGCCGATGCGGGGAAGAAAATTACTTTGCTACGTTTGAATGGCGAGTCAATTTTTGTTAACGGCAATGACGTACTGGCATTTGAAGACGGTATTGAATCCAATATCACCATCATGAAACGCATGGCCGGTATGATGTCGGGCGGTTTGTTCAATATAAAACTCAGTGGCAGTGGTGTGGTCGCGATCACATCGCATTACGAACCGTTAACCTTGCGCGTAAGCGCAGAAACGGGCCCAATTTTTACTGACCCAAATGCAACCGTGGCCTGGTCGGGCGGGTTAACGCCGGATTTTGTTGCCGATATTTCACTGGGCACATTGCTGGGACGTGGTTCCGGCGAAAGCATACAGTTGAAATTTGCAGGCGAAGGTTGGGTTGTCGTGCAGCCTTATGAGGAAGTGTATCTGCAAAGAGCGCATTGATTTTTTGCGATAACTTACGCAGGAGATGCCTGTTTTCATTAAATGGCAGAGTACAGGCATTAATAGCTAAGGCATGGTCAATCATGCCAATATGTTTCGGGCCCAAGGGCCCTCTTACATATTATTTCACCGCAAGCTCGATACGATTCTTGCCATTTTGTTTTGCCAGATAAAGCGCTGCATCGGCAGCGGCAATTATTAATTCTGCATTGGTGCCCGCATGCGGACGAATGGCGGCCACGCCTAGACTCACTGTAACAAAGCCGCAGGAACTTCCTACGTGTGAAATTTTTTCGCCTTCCACTTGTCTGCAAATATTTTCGGCAATTGCTGCTGCTTTTTTTATATCGCTATGAGGCACAACGATTCCGAATTCTTCGCCTCCATAACGGCCGACGGTGCAGTCGCTATTAGCCAGCGCGCGTTCGATAATTTTGGCAATGCGCCGCAGATAATCGTCGCCGACCAAATGGCCGTAATGATCATTGATGGCTTTGAAATCATCGACGTCCAGTAGAATAAAAGCCAGGCTTTCACCTTTGCGATGGGCGTCTTCCCATGCAGTTTTAAGGCGTTCAAGTAAGCGGCGGCGATTAGCAAGATCGGTCAATGGGTCGAAATAAGAAAGTCGTGTCAATTCGTCGTTCATGTGATGCAATTCGACACCGCGTTTTTCCAATTCACTGGTACGTTCGCTGACTAGCCGTAAAAGATTTTTTGCGCGTCTTCTTAGTGAGCGCTCACGCCAGTGTATAAATAACAACAGGCTGCTCAAGCTGGCGCCAATAATCAATAGCAGGCCCCAATAAGAATGCCACCAGGGGTTGGGAATTAAAATTCCAATTTCAATGGGCTTTGCATGAATGCCGGCAAAGTTTTTTGCTTCGACTTTGAAAACGTAATCGCCCGCAGGTAAATTGCTGAAACTACGTTGATTGTTTTGCTGCCATTCGCCGGGCTTTTCTTCCATACCAATGAGCTGCATGCGATAAAGTGATTCTGCTTCTCGTTCGCCTGTCAGTAAGGCAAACTCGAGATCAATTTTTGCATTGGCAGTTTCTAGGACAATATTTTTTTCATTTTTCTGACTAAGGTCAATGCCATTAACTTTTACCCGCTCCAGAAAAAGTTGCGCCGGTTTCATTTTGGCTGCATTGGAGTTGACGTGAACGGCGGCACCGCCGATGGTGCCTAGCCATGCACGACCATGAAAATCAAGGCTTAGTGCCCCGCTATTGCATTCGTCGTGCGGCATGCCGTTGGCACGGTGGTAGTCAACGGCACGGTAGCTGCCATTTTTTTCAAGGCGCCAATAGGCTGCGCCGTAATCACTGCACAAAATTAAATCACTGTGATTGTTTTTAATGGCGCCATAGACAAAATGATGTGGTGGTTCCGGCAGTTGTGGTTCAGTGATCAGGCGTGGTTTGTCAGGATCACTGACGTCCATCCGAATCAGTCCGTGATAACGAGTGCCAATCCACATAACAGGCTTACCTTGTTTGTCGGGGTACAAATGCGCTATCGCCAACTCGTTGTCTGGGATTTCACTATTATTGGTTGTGAAAGTTTTCCATTGGCCTTGATAAAAACGTACCAAACCGCCGGTTAAACTGGTAATCCACAACAGAGGATCTTCTTCGGTGCCCGAGTTAATAATGCTCATCACGCGCTCGGGCGCCTGGGTTTTTCCGGATTCAAACCACTGCCATTGTTTGCCGTCATAAAAGGCAATGCCTTGATGACGTAAACCGACCCAAAGCTTGCCATTGTTCAGCGCATACAGGGTTGAAATGGCTTCACGTTCCTGTTTGGGCCAGGGCGTGATTATTTCGCGGAATCTTTTTCCTTCTTGTAAGGCGATCTGACCGTTCCAGAGACCCACCCATAATGGGCCACCCGGCGAACGGGCCAGACTGCGAACAATGGGGGCGGGCAGGCCCGATTCGACACCATATTTTGTCCATGCTCCATTTTCATAAAGGTGCAGACCGTCGCCGTCGCTCCCAAGCCATAATCTTTCCTGGCCGTTATCATCATGTTCAAAACGGACGGCCCAAACACCGTTAGCGTTATTGCTGATACGACTTACCGTCCGCAAATCACCGCGTAAATGCAAACGTGCAACGCCTTCGTCAGTACCCGCCCACAACTGTGCTTGCCCTTGTGCATTACGGGCGAGCGATAAAGAGCGAATACGACGATTAGTCAGAGGGTCTTTATTTTCATATCGTAACCATTGCCCGTTGCGGTAGCGCGACAAGCCATTTCGCGTGGCCACCCATATTTCACTCAATCCGTCGGGCAATGGAATGATTTCAAGATCGTGCACATTATTGCCCGTTAATGCACCGGATTCTTCGGTAAATCGTTGCCAAACACCGTTTTGCAAACGCGCTACACCGCCAGCATAACTACCAGCCCAAATAGTTATGCTGCCATCGGGTTCATTGATACTTCGCAAACTGCTAATTTCGAAAAAACGCGGTTCTCCGGCAACCGGAACTACAGTGCAAGCGGATCTGCCAATGCATCGATACAAGCCTGCGCCATAGCTGGCGATATAAAGTATTTCGTTCGCGGGATTGCTTGCCGGTATCAGCAAGACATCAAAAATTTGTTGCCCCTGCAATTGAGCAGGCAGCGCTCTGGCAATCCATCGCTTGCCATTAAATTCAGCCACAGCGCCTGAGTCTGTTGTGGCGAATATTCTGCGGCCTTGCCGTGAATCGAACGCTCGTAATCGTCTAACGTCGGTACCCAGAAAATCCTTGCTTGGCCCGAAATTTTGCCATTGCTGACCATTCCAGCGGAAGACGCCGTCGCCAGCACGTGCAGCCCAGACTTCATTTTCGTTCAGCGCCAATACCGAGGTAATCATTTTTGAGCGCCCGGTGTCGGGCATTCCCGTGGTGACGAATCGCAAGCCATTAAACCGCGCCAAGCCACGCATCGTACCTACCCAGACATGGCCATCGCGAGAGGCTGAAATAGAAACGGCGGTCAGATCGGGAAGTCCGTCGCCCACACTAAATAAATCAACAGGTGGTCTGCCAATACTTTCGATATCAATGGCGACCCCAGTATCAGTGGGCCGGGCAAAAAGCGGACAGGTGAATGTTAATAAAAACAGGGCACAAAAAAACCGAACTGTCATGCACATCCCCTGAAAGCGCTGTAGTTTCACATGAACGACGCGAGTTTACGCAGACTAACCTATGGCGTCTGCCAGGCCAATGTTTTGCAGCGTGCAGAAAGTTACAGCTTGCTACAACGCATGGTCAATATAGCAATGAACCGATTCACTATTTCGCAGCTCGCGCGTGCTGTATGCACCAATCATGACTTCACCTCGTCATGCATGTATGGCTGCACAAGGTCCATCTAAACCCAAGGGACTTCAAAGGGACTTAAAAACACCATGCGCCACCGCATGCAAACGAATAATTTTAAGCAGACCGATTAAATTTATAGCTCGGCTGTCGCACAAAACAAAACACCCGCGAACGAGTGTTTTGCTTAATCTAGGATGCGAATTTTTAGTTCATTACGTTACGGGTTTTTACAGCTGCCCAAGCGATAAAACCAAATCCCAGCATCCAGCCAATATCGACAGGGTGG
This sequence comes from Arenimonas sp., assembly GCA_043754555.1. Lineage (GTDB taxonomy): Bacteria > Pseudomonadota > Gammaproteobacteria > Xanthomonadales > Xanthomonadaceae > Arenimonas. The sequence goes on from JAYUUM010000234.1 coordinate 8,239, forward strand.
CCAGTAACATATTCTTCGGTACCCACTAGATAGGTGTAGGCCTGATTTGCAATGAAATAAAGTAAAATTCCAATCACGACGTACCACCAGGCCTTGCCCACTTCGCCACCACGAAATGAGGAGGCGGTGATCACCGTGACGGCCAATAAGACCGGATCAAAAATTAGATAGCCAAGGGCCGTTGCTTTCAATGCAAGGTCCGGATCGAGCACCCCTTCCCAATTGGCCTTGTACGCAAAAAAACCCGACACTGCCAATAAAACCAGAGCCAAGGCTTTGCCCCAAAGCGGAGACTCAAGTCCAAGTGAGCGTTTGAAGATCAATAGACCGGCAATAATAAATGGGCCAGTCAACAAATAACCAATATCGGAATAATACGGATACGGTGTGTCGGCGCCCCCGTTTAATAAAGGGTAGGCAGCAAAAATAGTCGCGCCGACGCCCCAAGCCAAGACTCCTGTGCCGATCGCGCCCCAGACTTTACGCAGTGGACTCTGATCAGGAAATGCACTCATCGCACTGAAGCACAAGAAAGCCGAGATCAGACTGGCTAGTGTTTGCAGGGCGTTGGAATAATACAAACGAAACTGTGGATCAATGCCTAATTGCGAAAAAACCACAATTAATAAGCCGGCTACCACCCAAATTACGGCCGCTACCTTTGAAATTGTACTCATACGAAAATCTCCCCTGGGTTTACAAAATCATCATCAAAACATGGCGTTACCGATCCTGATTAATATGCGAATTTAATGGCGTGAACTATGCCCATGAGCAAGCTTGTCATAAATTGGCTGAAATATTTCGTTAGCTTTCTTGGGTCCGAGCATCATGGTTGCGTGCAGCTTGCATTTATTCAGGAAATCATCCGGATATTGGTGCGGTGGCGAGTCGAGAGCAATTTCTTCCACTTTCTTTTCAGCGCTTGAGCCATAAAGAGTTTCGAGTAATTGTGTGACATCGCGTTGCATCGAAATGTGCGAATAGAAAACATGTGCAGGGCCAGCTGATAGGTCGGCCTCGACAATACTCTGCTGCATTATCGGTGCTGGTTCCGGGGTCGGTGTTATTTTAATAAAGTTAGCCGGATCAAGTTGAGCGAGTACGTCGTCTAATTCACAAGCTGCGAAAGGCTGGCTCGAAAGGTCCATCAATGTCGCCGGCAAGGACATCACTTTTGTGAAGTGCAAATGAGGAATTTCGCTCAATGCAATGGCGTTAGGTTTGTTTAAATAGCTAATGCAGCACGACTGCCCTTGACTGATCGAAAAAAAACCAGACTGCATCTGGCCGTCTTTGTCATTCAGAAAATAGAAAAAAAGCTTGGCTGACTTCTTGTTTTGCTTGATGGCCTCTAGTGCCGCGTGAAGTTCATTTAAGTCGGACATCGCGGGTTCCTTGAAAACTATGCGAATGAGGCAGTGAATAGAACAAATGGCTTGGCCAGCAAGTTTGTCTCTTTCCCCGCAGGTAGAGACTAGATTGCCCGAAATTCCAACTATCTGCCAGAGAGGCACTTTGCAATTCCTCAATTTAGTACCCAGGCAGCATGAAATTGAGAGTTTTCTGGGGTTTTGGTGCCGGGCTTGCCTCGGCTTCAAAGACCTCGACGATATATCACGTATTATTTGCGTCATCGCAGCAAATAGATTTCAATCATGAATATCTCAAAAAAAGTATTTGGTCTTTTCACATTTTTGCTTCTTGGCCTATGTTCCAGCACGTGCCTCGCCGAAAAGCTCGCCTTTGGGGCACTGCAAAAAGCACGTATAGAAGGCAGTGTTCGCGTGTTGGTAATGTTAGATGACGAAATCAGCTCCCGGCAAAAAACAAAAAGCAATTCACAGCGAAAAAGTGAAATTGCGAAAAAAGTATCTTCGGTACTAAATCGTTTATCCGAAAGCAACATACGGATTTATCATCGCTTTAATTTTGTACCTGCGTTTGCCATTGAAGCAAATGTTGTCATGCTAAAAAAATTAGAAAATGATCCGGCAGTCATTCGCATCGATATTGATGCGCCCGGCACTGGCAGTGCTGTTGCACCAGACGAATCTTCGGCATTAAATAATGTCAGCCCGCTTCAGAGCCTGGGCCTTGACGGTGCTGGAATGAAAGTGGCGGTGATTGATTCCGGCGTGGATACCAATCATGTCGATTTGCAATCATTGTTGGTGGGACAGCAATGTTTTTGTTCGAATAATAGTGGGGTCGGGGGCTGCTGCCCCAATGGGCAAGCGACACAGTCGGGCATAGGTGCAGCTGAAGATGGTCACGGTCACGGTACCAATGTCACTGGCATTATAGTTGGGCAAGGCAATGTAGCGCCGCGCGGAGCAGTCTCTGCTGCGCAATTGGTTGTCGTAAGAGTGCTGGATAACAACAATGGTTTTTGCTGTAGCTCCGATGTTGTAGCGGCAATGGATTGGGTAGCGAGCAATCACCCGGATGTTGATGTGGTGAATCTTAGCGTCGGGACGGGCACGCTATTTTCTGGCCATTGTGATAGTTCTACTTCGTTTACCCAGGCCATGTCAGTCGCTGTCAATAACTTGATTGCCAAGGGGGCGGTGGTGACATCGTCATCGGGCAATCAAGGCAATAGCAACAATATGAGTGCTCCGGCCTGTGTTCAAAACGCGCTGAGTGTTGGTGCAACCTGGGATTTTACCGGCGGCTCTGTTAATTTCCTCGGTTGTACAGACTCATCAACTGCTCCCAAGCAACCGACCTGCTTTACTAACAGAAGCGTCACTACAGATTTGTATGGCGCGGGTGCATTTGTTACTTCGACAGGGTTCAATGGCATAACCTCAACTTTCGGCGGTACATCAATGGCTTCTCCGATGGCAGCGGCATGTGCCATTGCATTAAAACAGGCGCTACCTTTTTCAAGCGTTAGCCAACGTGTTGATGCCATGAAACTAGCTCCCACCACAGTCACCGATAATATTTCAGGTAGAAGTTATCCTTTTCTTGATTGTGTTGACGCACTCCAAGTTCTGATTGAAGACATAGCGCCAACACTAAGCCTGACCGATGCCAGTGTTATCGAAGGCAATGGAGGAACACGTATTGCCAGTTTCACGGCCAGTTTGTCAAAACCAGCGCCTGCCGGGGGCGTAAGTTTTAAATTGGCGACGGCCAATATAAAGTCCAATGGCAATGCTGCATTGTCGGGCCAGGATTATGCTGCAGCAAGTTCACCTGCCATCAATATTCCAGCGGGACAAACCACGGCAAGTTTTAATGTGAAAGTTTTTGGCGATAAAAAATTGGAAGCAAACGAGATTTTTTGGGTGCTGATCAATAATGTAACGGGCGCAAATATTTCCCGTGACTATGCGGTAGGGGGCATTATTAACGACGACACAATTGATAGTCGGTAATGATTTTATTGGCTCTACATGCCTGTTAGCATGAGAAATCTGAAAGAATAAAATACCGGTGACTTCATGCCAGCCCAGGTGCTTGAAAGTGAAAGTGAAAGATTAGCCGAGCTAGATCAACTTCAGTTACTCGATACCTTGCCCGAAGCGTGTTACGACGCGATTGTAAAATTAGCCAGTTTGTTATGTGATACGCCGATTGCGTTTTTTGGCTTGATAGACGGGTCACGGCAATGGTACAAAGCAAAAATAGGTATTGAAGACGATAGTAGCCCGCGCGACTTAACCTATTGCCAGTATGCCATGTTGCAGCCAGACGACATGATGGTAGTGCCAGATGCGCGTATTGATGAACGCCTAGCGCGACTTCCTTTCGCAAACATGCAGCGCCCTTTTGTGTTCTATGCAGGTTTGCCGATAAAGGGTAGCCAAGGCCATGTAATGGGTGCGCTATGTATTATTGACTATCATTTTCGTGAGCTAAGCAATGAACAACGCGATGGTTTAAGGGCACTGGGTGTGGTTCTGGAAAATATGCTGCTGGAGCGCTCACGGTCGATGCAATGCGAACGCGATTTGCTTCGGCTCAGCCTTGCCGTTGATGCTGCCAAACTAGGTCTGTGGGACTTTAATGTAGCAACTCGAATTGGCAATGCAAACCTGCAATTCGAGAAGCTCCTGGGTTTGGAAGCAGGGCAGTTTGATGGTTCGGTCGATACGTTTCTGAAGTATGTTCATTCGGAAGATTTGCCGATGCTTGCAGAACATTATCGGCGACAAATCGAGATGGGCGATTTCAAACGAATTGAGTTTAGAGTGGTTCATCCTGACGGAACAATCCGCAGGTTAGTGGCGTATTCTCGAGGAATTTACAACAAACAAAAAAGCCTGACACATGTTGCCGGGTTATTATTTGATCGCACCGAGCAATATGTGGTGGAAGAGCAATTGCATAATTATCAGCAGGAATTGTTGACGCTCACTCAGCAACTTGAAACGCTTTCATTAACCGATGCATTGACAGGGATCAAAAATCGTCGAGCTTTCGATGAGTTACTTCGCTCCCATGTAGCGCATGGCCAACGACACGACACTGATTTGTCTTTATTGATGATCGACGTAGATCATTTTAAAGCCTTCAATGACCAATATGGCCACCCTGAAGGCGACGCAATACTGCAAGTCGTTGCCGGCCTGATCCAAGACTCTATTCGCGCTGAAGATAGTGTGGCGCGTTATGGTGGCGAAGAATTTGCCCTGATCTTGCCCGGTGCAACCCAGAGTTCTGCGCAACAAACCGCTGAGCGAATCCGGAACAAGATTGAATCGCATCCTTGGTCGCTGCGCAGTGTTACCGTTAGTATTGGTTTGGCATCTCAACGTGGGTTTTCCATTGATGAGAAGACGCTATTGATTAATGCCGATCAATGCCTGTATCAGGCAAAGGCATCTGGACGGAACAAAATTTGTTCTTGAATAATAAGAAAACCAATAGTAGGGGATGAATTGAAAGCGTTTAATTTTGACAATCGTTTTGTCCGCGAATTGCCCGCAGATTCAGAGTGCGGCCCCGGTACCCGGCAAGTCCTGGAGGCTGCGTTTTCTCTGGTTGCACCCACACCAGTGAGCAGTCCAGGTTTGTTGGCGTATTCCACTGACGTCGCCAAGCTGCTGGATATTGATAATTCCGATGTTCAATCCACAGAATTTCTAAAAGCGTTTTCGGGTAATGCCTTGTTGCCAGGCATGGAGCCTTATGCAGCCAATTATGGTGGCCATCAATTTGGACATTGGGCGGGTCAATTGGGTGATGGCCGCGCAATAAGTTTAGCCGAGGTCATATCAGACAATGCGCAACGCTGGGAATTGCAATTAAAAGGAGCCGGACCAACGCCGTACTCCCGCCATGCCGATGGTCGAGCCGTGTTGCGTTCATCATTGCGTGAATTTGTTTGTAGCGAAGCAATGCATCACTTGGGAGTGCCGACCACGCGCGCGCTGTCACTGGTCACCACAGGCGAGGACGTTGTACGCGACATGTTTTATAGTGGCGACGCCAAACCCGAGCCAGGTGCCATTGTTTGTCGGGTATCCCCCAGTTTTATTCGTTTCGGTAATTTTGAATTACCCGCTTCACGCGGCGACAAAGAATTACTTGAGCAACTGGTGCAGTTTTGTATTGCACGTGATTTTCCGCATTTAAATGGTCAGGGTGAGAAGGCAATAGGTGATTGGTTTATTGAAATTTGCGAACGTACCGCTGTGCTAATCGCACACTGGATGCGAGTAGGCTTTGTCCATGGCGTAATGAATACCGACAATATGTCGATACTGGGTTTGACCATTGATTACGGCCCATACGGATGGCTGGAAAATTTTGATCCCGATTGGACGCCCAATACTACCGATGCCCAAGGCCGCCGTTATGCCTATGGTCGGCAGCCCGCTATTGCACAATGGAATTTGAATCGGCTTGCAGGTGCAATTGCTGTTTTATTGCCAGACCACGAGGTGCTCAGGCTTGGCTTGAATCGTTATCGTGAGGTTTTTAATGAAAAACACGGAGCCATGAATACCGAAAAACTCGGGCTTTTGCAGGCAAATGCGACCGATGCATTATTAGTGCAGGATCTGTTTAAAGTAATGCAACAGTTACAAATCGATATGACATTATTTTTTAGAACATTGGCTGAAATTGATTTGAATGCCATTTCATTAGAGCCATTTCAAATTGCTTTTTATGATGAATCACTTCGGGATGCCCATGGCAGCGACTTGCTGCATTGGCTTGCCCGTTATGCCGCACGGATTCAACAGCAAACAGAGCCAGATGAGGTCAGACGCGAGCGAATGTATGCCGTGAATCCACTTTACGTCCCGCGGAACTGGTTGGCTCAGCAAGCTATTGATGCGGCCGAGCAGGGTGATGCGAGCGAGCTCCACACCTTGATGGAAGTGCTGCGAAATCCCTATCAAGTACAAGCGGGTCGGGAACGCTTCGCCTTGCCACGTCCAGAATGGGCCCGTGATCGTGCTGGTTGCTCGATGTTGTCTTGTAGTTCCTGAAGAGCGCGCTTACTCAAGTCCAGCTGTGCTTTTTATACTTGCTGATACCAATAGTTGCTGTCACTGCCCTTGTCTTGTTCACGCCAAATTTACGACTGCCGCACATTTTCGTGCAGCAGTCATTCAGGCTGCAACCACTGTGTAATGTATGGCCGCATTTTCTATGGGGTTGCGTTTACTAATTTGTAAGAGGTCCGGTTTGTTGACCGTTATCATGGGTTATTTAGTGTGCGTAAAATCTTTTTATTCAAACTGTGATCAACGCATCGCAATTTAGCCGCCGGGTTGTTTTTTCTATAATCAAACTGTGATCAAAACACCGTAAATTATTTTTCTTGTTACTTACACTGGCCACGCGATGTGCAGTTGTGTTGAATTACCAAGGAGGCGTGCGATGTTCATTACAAAGACTTTATTGGCGGCCATTTTACTTGCTGCTTTACCCAGTCTGGCTAATGCCGAGTCTCAATTCGCCACGAATAATGCGAGTCCGGTCACAGCTTCATCGCAACTGGATTTCAAAATCGAAATACCGAAGGTTTTATTTTTGCGAGTGGGTGCAGGTGCCAACAATACGACAAATACGAATATCAATCTGATCGCATTCAATGTAAACGCGGCAAATGTAGGTGATGGCTCGGTTATTGCAGCCAACGCAGCCTCCGGCGATTTGGGAAACGGTGCAGTAACCGCAAAAGTAGTCGGCAATAACGGTACTATTACGTTTACCTCTACCACTTTGGGCGCACTGGAAAATGGCTCCGGCGACAGCATCTCACACTCACAGATCGCCACGACTGTTTCATCGTTAACATCGGTAGCTGCATTGGCACATCCGGCACTTGTAGATGGCGCTACCACTACCATTTCCTTGACGCCTACTGCCGGAAAAATAATTAATCGTGACGCACGTTGGACTTTTAACTATTTAAATCAGAATGCCGTTGCCCCTGGTACTTACGGTGGCGTCAATAGCAATAATAGTCGAGTCACCTATACCGCTTCGATGCCTTGAGCTAATAATGTGATCTGATTCTATTTTTGAGATGTAAAAAATCAGCAAGCCGATATCCTTAAAAGATGTCGGCTTTTTAATGCCAAGTGGCTACAAACACGAAAGTTTCGGGCTAGTACTATTTCAGTAAGCGGATTGTTGCGCTAAAAGTGAAGCCTGATACAGGCTTTCTTACAAGTCTATTGCCTGTGTAAGAAGTATTGCGAGATTAACTCGCCACTTATTGTTGAATGTTGACAGGGACGGGAATAGGCCTTGAGTGAATATTCGATAAATTGGGCAATACCGTTAACCATCACTAAAAGTTTAAATACTTTGGATGCTACGTATGCATCGCACATATATCCGATTAGCATGCGAAATTGTTTTGATCTAAATACAGGTTTAAAACGATAGCGAGCAGCATCTAATTGTTGCCTGCAAATAAAAGTAAATACTAATTTTGTGCGCTAGTCGTGTTTTTGCGTGGTATTCTTGCGCCCGTTCGCTGTAAATCTTTGCTCTTCTACATAGCCTATTAGCTCTTATAAGCTTAATTTAGCAACGTATTAGCCTCGATGCGTGTATTCGCTAGCGTTGTTGCAATTGATTGAACCACGATCTTCCATTTGACTATTTGTAACAGGCGTCGCAATAAAATTGTGAACTGGTCGTCATAAATTTGTACGACTGGTACCTACAATGCGCCCACTGACACGGTTATTGGTCATTGCATCACATTTCAAGCCTTTCTTAATATTACGGAGATACAACATGCGTTTTACAAAAACTATATTGGTAACTGCCCTGCTAGCTGCAACGCCAATGTTGGCAAACGCAGAATCTCAGTTCACAACCGGTACCGGCACCCCTATTACTGCTTCGGCAAAACTTGATTTTCAAATTGTTGTGCCGAAAATCCTGTTCTTGCGCGTTGGTACTGGCGCTGACTTCACCACCAACCCGGCTGTTAACCAAATCGCATTCAATGTGAATGCTGCAAACGTTGGCGATGCCACTTCAGTAGCTGCTACCGCTGGCTCGGGTGACCTTGGCAATGGCGCTGTGACCGCTAAAGTATTGGGCAATAACGGCAATATCACCTTTACATCTACGACTTTAGGTGCCTTGGGTAACGGGTCGGGTGACACCATTTCGTATGGTCAAATTTCTACCGTTGCAACAGCATTAACTTCCGCCACAGTTCTGGCACATCCAACGCTTGCCGACGGTGCAACGACTTCGGTGACATTGACCCCGGCATCGGGCAAAGTGATCAGCCGTGACGCACGTTGGACATTTAGCTACTTAAACCAAAATGTTGTTGCTCCAGGTACCTACGGTGGCGTGAACACCAACAATAGCCGCGTTACCTACACTGCCTCAATGCCTTAATCTTAAAAATGTATTTATTGCTATGATTGTGCCGGTATGGACTGTTTGGCAGCTCAAGAAGCCGACGCTTACGATGTCGGCTTCTTCATAGGGAGGGCAACACGATGAGTAGGTCTGCACGGTTTTCATGTCTCATCATGGCCATGGCTGTATTGCCGATTTCGCTTGCCCATGCCTTCACCGCCACCATTACACCGGGCCCACGAGCCATCTATTTACAAGTAGGAAATGGCAGCTTCACTGGTGTTTACAGAAGCGGTGGTACGCCAGGAAATAATACTGCAGTTAATGTTGTTTCCTTGACGGTACCCGCCGCCCAAGTGGGCAATGGCACCTCGTTGGCGATGACTTCCAATAGCTCTGCTGCTCAGAGTTTTTATGATGGTTTTACTTTTTGTACAGTGCCTGCGCAAGTGTATATCGGCGGTTTTTTTCGCTTGCCTGGTTCTACCGGAACAGCAAGTCTGACAGTAAATACGCCACTAACGCTGACTACTGCAGGCGACAGTATTCCCTTCAACAAAATCAGCTGGATTAGCTCAGGTATTGGGGACACTGGCGCTCAGCCAATTCCCAGCGGCAGCTTCACTGGCGGAACTCAAACGCTTGCCAGCTTTCCAGTGAACACCTGGCGTGAAAGCTGCCACCGTTTTTCTTACTTGAATGATCAAGTGGTAGGAGCAGGGACCTATATTGGCCAGGCAACTTATACATTGAGTGCGCCATGAAGCTCCGGTTCTTGCTGGCATCTTTAATGCTAACGATGATGGCGGCGCCCAATCATGCCGCGACTTATCCGGTCGATGATCGCGGCTCGCATGTTCGTCAGCCCATGGTACGTACCGTCTGGGAAAAAACCGCACCGACCCGAGATGCCAGTGCCGTTATTACCGGTGTGATGATTGTCGATGTTGAACTCAACACTGCAGCTTGGATTGGGAAAGCCGGTAAAATTTATATGACACTGGCTCCTACCTCTGCATCCGGCTTGGTAAGAGCTAGCTGGACAGTGCAAAGCGAAGTATTACTTCCTGGCAATTTGCGATCAGGTGAGCGAGTTGTGGTGTATGACGGCACTATAACGGCTGATCGTCTGCGCGATACCCTAACCATTACTTTGCACGCCGATGGCAATCGTGTTTTGCGTCCCGAGATTATCAACTTTACTTTCGAGATTGACTTGCCATGACCTACTGTCGCGTAGCACTTGCCTTGCTATTGTTGATTTCCCCTGCATTACACGCTCAGGGCTTTTCAGCTTTAGTGTCACCGCCGCGTTTCGAAGGAGCAGCTAAACCTGGCGCTGTGTATCGCGAAGTTGTTGAAATTACCAACGTGTCTGATTCGAGCGCCCACTTCAATATCTACACGGCAGATTGGACGCTCGATGCCGGTGGCTCAGCCGTATTTGAAAGCAAATTGGCCGCAGGTAGCTGCCGGAAATGGGTTGGCATCGAGGCAAAAGAAATTACCCTGGCACCGCGGGCAAAACGTCGTTATCGTTTTGAAGTTGCGGTTCCGGAAAATGCGATAGCACAAGAATGTCGATTTGCCATCATGATTGAGGGCGACCCGGAAAATGTGAAAGGAAAGCTGGAGATGCCGGTATCGGCTCGCATTGGCATCATTGTGTACCTTGCAGTGGGCGATGTTCTTCCTAATCTCAAGCTCGAAGTGTCAGGTCTCAAGATTGTTGATGGGCGGCGCATGCCTGCTCTCAAAGTCACCAATTCCGGAACAGCACACGGACGGCTGGAAGGTTTTGCGGAACTCGTCGATGCCAAAGGCAAGCGTTGGACTGAGATACCCGAAAGCTTTCCAATACTGCCTGGAGAAACCCGTCTCATTGGTTTAATTCCGCAAGTCGAAGAAAACAAGCCCATGCCTGAGCTGACCTATCCGGTAAAGCTGAGTGGAAAGCTGGATTCAGGCAAAGAACGCTTACCCGTGGACTTTAGTATTGGCCCATGAGAAAAATTGTAAGTTCGTTGGTATGCCTCTGGCTATCGGCTCCTGCGTTAGGGCAAAACACCCCCACCGTCGAAAATACAGAGCCAAACTACGTGGACCGGGTGATTGCTCCTGATCAGTTGCCCAATCTTGTCGATGAGGACGATGGGACGCCTATCGATATTTCCGGGCCGCCACGAGGTTGGCTGCTAGAACTCGGCGCTGGGATAACGACAAACGACGTGAGCACCCAGCATCAAGTTGGCCTGTCAGCGGCTGGCTATCTTGAAACAGCTAATTACGGGGCATGGTCTTTTGACGTTGATGCCAACCGCAATAATGACAATGAAATTGTTATTGGACGCTTGACCGTTTTTCAACGCGGTTTGGCACTGGATAACGGTTGGCGCATGGACAATAGCCTGGGTACCCTCGGTAATCCAATGCCCGCTTTATTGCGGCAACAATATCGCTTCGTTTTACCGACGCTTAATTTTCTGGGAGTCAGTAGCGAGGTACGCCATGCTGACGGAAGAATTTTGAATGCCGCGCTTGGTAGATCCGGCCGCCGAACCGATGGTCGCTTCAGTAATTTTGACACTGACGGTGGAAATGTCATGGTTGTCGGCGGGCAGACTCAAAGCGGTCCATTGCAGGCTGCCGCTACGGTAATTTCGTCGCAACTGATCGACGGCAATTCGCAAGCATCGGCCTTAGTAGCCGCTAATTGGACAAAGGGTAGTAACGCTTTTCAAGCGAATGTACTGACGGATCATGGAAATGGCACTGGCGTTTGGATAGACGCAATTAGCAAGCCCAATAGTGTTGAGCATCGGTACGGCATATTCCGTTTCGATCCCTCATTAGAATGGGCTGGGCAAGTGCTGCAATCGGATGTACAAGGTTTTTATTATCGTGCCAGCTCGCGACAAACACGTTGGGTGTGGTCAGGTGGGCTCGATCAAGTGCAATCTTTGTCGGGAACGACGCCGGACAGCACATATTTTACAGCTCAAGGACGTTATCAACTCACAAGCCGTTGGGGTTTTGGCGGTGCAGCGAGTGCGAAGGTTTTCAGCGGTGCTACGACGACATCAGTGCAAGCGTTTGTCGATCAAAAAACGGTGGGCGGTACAGCTCGTCTTCAAATTGATCAAGCACGCAGTGATGAGCTGCGTTCCGAACAGATCAGTTGGGATCAATCATTTGCCAATGCCGGAAGTTCGCAATGGGCAGCTAAATTAAGTTTTCTGCAGCAGCATGACCGCAATGATCGCTCGGGCCAAGAATGGGCAGCTTCTATTTACGGCTCCCATGAGCTCAGCTCGCGTATGCGATGGAATGGACTGATTCAAGCAGTTTCTGGTCAAGGCGAATTGGCACAGTCGGGTCTGGAAGCGAATTTGGGTCTGAATTGGGCTATTAACCGGTCGCTGTCACTGTCGGCAACTTATAATCAAAGTTATGGACGTCGAGCATCTTTGTTTGATCTGGCCCCACTCGCAGTGCCAGACCCCGAGCTCAAGAAAAATGACAAGTCATTCTTTTTCACTTTACGTTATGAACATCGTGCCGGGCGCGCCGTTGGCGTAATCGGTGGCGCTGTCGGAAGCGGAGCGGGCGACATTGTGGGCGAGATTTATCTAGATGCGAATGCCGATGGACTTCGAAATGCTGACGAAGTGCCGGTTCGCGACATTGTCGTATTACTTGACGGTCGTTATCAGGCACGAACCGATATCAATGGCCGCTTTAGTTTTGATCGTGTTGCCGCGGGTAAGCATACTTTGATAGCCGTCAGCGATAATTTACCGCTGCCTTGGCAGCTTCCCAGTGAGCCCAAAATTGTAGAAGTGAAGGTGCGCGATACATTGCGCTTTAGTCTGGGTGCATTGCAGCCGACTAAATGATGTTGTGGTTTCGATGTGAATATAACGAAATGCTAAGCTTGGCTTATCGTATATTCGTTTAAAGGTGTCGATATCATGTCAGTCAATCTATCAAATACTTATCTGACGCCCTACGAACAAGGTAATCAAAACCAAACGACTACGTGGCAGCAATGCATCGAGTTCTATGAAACGCTGGCAGCAGCGTTTCCCTCGGTGTTGCGTTTTGAACAAATCGGTCTCTCGGACAACGGCATTTCCATGCATGCCGGCGTGATCACAGCCGATGGTGTGTTTGATCGCGAACCACTCAAACGCGAAGGCCGTCCGGTATTTTTCAATAACAACGGTATTCATCCAGGCGAGCCAGAAGGGATCGATAGCTGCATGGCCTTGGTACGAGATTTTTGTACCCAGCCAGATCGATTGGCAGCGCTGGGTCGAACAGTATTTTTATTTATTCCAATTTATAACGTCGATGGTTGCGTGAATCGCCAAAACACCTCACGGGTGAATCAGGATGGCCCCGAATTATTTGGTTTTCGTGCCAATGGCCGCAATCTCGATTTGAACCGTGATTTTATTAAATGCGATAGTTTAGCCGCGCAAGTATTCAATCAATTTTTCAGTGCTTGGTCGCCAGATGTCATGGTGGATACCCACACTTCCAATGGTGCCGATTATCTTTACACCATGACCCTGATACAAACGCAGGCCGACAAGCTCGGCAATGAGCTAGGTAGTTTTCTGCGACACTCGATGCTGCCAAAAATTTATCAGGACATGGAAGCACGCGGTTGGCCGACTTGTCCGTATGTGAATCCGGTAAAAGAAACGCCCGATGACGGCATTGAAGATTTTCTTGAAGTACCACGCTTTTCGACCGGCTATGCTGCCTTGCACCACACCATTGGTTTTATGCCTGAAACCCATATGCTTAAACCCTTTGCCGAACGTTACGTTTCTATGCGTACATTGGTCGAAGTGGTGCTTGAATTTACAATTAAAAATGCCGAAAAAATCCAGGCGTTACGTGCTGCAGAAAAGAAAGCAGCCGCTGAAAAAACGCATTGGCCAGTACAATGGAAAGCCGATCAGAGCAAGCCGTCAAGTTTCCGATTCAAGGGGTATAAAGCGGTTTATTCGCCCAGCAAGATCGGAAATTACCCGCGTCTTTCTTATGATCGTAATCAGCCCTGGGAAAAAGATATTGCCTACTACGATCACTTTGTTGAAGACGTAATAATAGCTGCACCCAAAGCGTACTTGATTCCGCAAGCTTGGCGCGAAGTGATCGAACGCTTGCAATGGAATGGAGTTGAGTTGCAGAGGCTTACGCATGATCGAACATTACCTGTGCAGGCCTATCGGATAGAAAGCATCAGCTCACGCGCGAGCGCATACGAAGGCCATATGTTTCTCGACGACCTGGAGTTAAGCACGCAAACCGAAACCATCACTGCACGAGCCGGGGATTATTTGCTGACGCTAAATCAAGCGAACGCCCGCTATGCCATCGAAACTCTGGAGCCGCAGGCTCACGACAGTTTTTTTCGCTGGGGATTTTTTAATAGCGTGCTGGAAAAGAAAGAAGCATTTTCCGATTATGTGTTCGAAGACAGCGCGTTCGAGATGTTGCAGGACGAGCCGGAACTTAAACAAAAATTCGAAGAGTGGAAACAAAAAAATCCAGAGCTACTATCTGATCAAATGGCAGTATTAACTTTCATTTTTCTCAATGGAAAACGATTCCACGAACCCGAGTATCAGCGTTATCCGATATTTTCTGTATTCAATTTAGATTGATCTTTTGCCATGGTGTTTAAACCGCGAATAACTATTGAGTATTCGCGGCTTTACATCGCTCCCAAAATGCGTGTTCTATCCTTCAAGAAATTGGCTGACAGCACCTTATTGCGTAAGATCAAACACTCGAGTAAGCCAGGACCGATGTATGCGAAACCCAATACGACACCGCAATATCGCATCTTCCGTACTCTTATTAGCAGTTGCGTCAGCAACCATCGCCGTTGTGCTTTGGGGTCATCAAGATAACCCGGGCATGGTGTTTTACTTGATGTTTTTTTCAGGAGCTGCTTTGGCATTTCCAGCCCTTTATTACACGTTGTCGGGCATTGGTCATGCACGAGAAATGAACCGCATGCAACGGGGCGAAGGCATTGTCGCGCGATGGACGGTGGATGAGACAACTTGGCGAGCTTTCGTAAAGCTCAATGCGAGGCTAACCGAGGAACAAGGTCTTTATTGGCAGAATATTGGACATATTTTTGAAACCGTTCCGTCAGATGGCATTGAAGTCGTGGTCACTGATCGTGCAGTCTGTGTCGGCGATGATATTCAGCTTTTGTCTGGCGCTTCCAGTGGAATTCTTTGGGCCGACGGGCCGCCGCCTTATATGGAATTCCGTGGGTCTTATTATTCCAAAAGCGGTGTACGTCGTTGGGCTCTACGCTTTCCGACAGTGCCTGGTGCTGAAGGCGAAGCGGCAAAAGTACGTTCTCATTTCACGCCACACATAAAAGCTTACAATCCACGCATACGGCGTAATATCGCATTAATAGCAAGTGCATTCTTTGTATCGCTATTTGTTGCCGCATTCTTGTTACGGGGAACTGTTACGCCCGTCGAAATTCTTGTTGGCATGGCTGTATGTAGCGCAATATTTGGGCTAGCAAGTCTGTTTTTCGCGTCGATCTGGCATATCGAGTTACGGAAACGACAGCGCAGTAATGCTTAGGTAGTATCGAAAATAATTGACCTTCAATTAGGATAAAACATGCTTTATCAAGATTACCAATTCTGCGCCCAGCAAGTTGCGATTTATGTAGACGCAGCCAAGTACTCCGAAGCGCTAAAAGTATTACAGTCTTTGATCGACAGTGATATCTCTGACCTCGACAAGTCGATGATGTGCATTAATATGGGTGTGGTGTATGAAAAAATGCAGCAGGAAGATCAAGCCCTCGAGTGGTATGACCGTGGCATTAGTTACGAAGCGGTTTATCTACGATTTTTTGTCGCCGAAAGCAAAGCCAATTTTTTGTACAATTTAAAACGCTACAAGGAATGCACCCGTATTTACGAAGAACTATTGCCGCAATCGTTTCTGACCGAGGCAGACAAGTTACGTCTGCGAAATTATATTGAGTCGGCGCAAAGAGCAATGGATTG
>JAYUUM010000235.1:0-7966 GCA_043754555.1 Arenimonas sp.
GCTTGCTGCGCCCAAACATTGTCGAGGCGTTAGGGCGCAGCAAGCAGCGCCCCTACATAAGAATGACGCAAATTACTTTTTCGGTTTTGCCTGCGCCAATAATTTTTCAATTTGTGCAAGCATCTCGGCATCATTTGGTTTAACGCGACTACCAAAATTCGCCACCACGTTGCCATTTCTATCAATCAAATATTTATGAAAATTCCAGCCAGGCGCTACGCCGGTAATTTCTGTGAGTGACTTATAAAAAGGCGTTGCTTTGTCTCCCACGACATTTACTTTTTCAAACATCGGAAATTTCACGCCATAAGTTAGACGACAAAACTCCTTGATGTCCTTTTCGCTTCCGGGTTCTTGACCCATGAAATCATTCGACGGAAAACCCAGCACAGCAAAGCCGCGACCCTTCAATTTGGTGTGCAAAGCTTCCAAGCCGTCATATTGCGGGGTGAAGCCGCATTTGCTTGCGGTATTTACTACTAACAGCACTTTGCCGCCATATTGTTTTTGCAGGTTGACCGCGGCTTTTCCCGCTAAAGGCCGGAAGTTTTGATCTAGCAACACTGGTTTTGCCTGCAATGGCGCAATCATTACAACACTGAGCAAGGCAAATACTTTCAGTAATTTCATGGGCTTAGTCCTTTTTAATAGCCGTGTTTGGGCATATGTCTTTAGTGGGGGTGGAAAAATGCAAAAAGATGTTGACGAGTAAAAATATAGTGTTATAGTTACCTACAACACCTAACCGTTACCTCACTCAGGGGGTCTTATGAATCATAAAGTCAAAAGCACGATCACAGGCATATTAGTAGCGCTCAGTTTTGTTACCACGAGCGGCTTGCTAGGCAATGAGCCCGTCGCCGCCAATGTTGAATTAGACCTCAACAATATCCCATACACAGCTCAAGTAAATGTGATGGACGCTTCACAAGATGCGAGCAAAGCACACGACAAACGTCTGCGCCGCCAATTGTCGATGCCCTATTTTTCTTTCAGCCACGCGCTGCCAAAACAAGGCTTGTAATATGAGCATTGCCTGGAATGACAACTTACCTATATACCGCCAGTTAAAGGACCGTGTAATGAGCATGATGCTCGACGGCGTCTTGAAGCCTGGCGATGCCCTGCCCTCGGTTCGGCAAATTGCAGCTGAGTATCAGCTCAATCCCATCACTGTCTCCCGCGCCTATCAAGAGCTGGCTGACGAAAATTTAGTAGAAAAACGAAGGGGACTCGGAATGTATATGACAGACAGCGCCCGCGATCAATTGCTAGCTTCTGAACGCGAACGCTTTTTAAATGAAGAATGGCCACTGGTAATGGAACGGATTCGCCGCTTGGGGCTAGATATAGACGCCTTATTGCGTAAAGGAGAGACACAATGAGCGCCGTCATTACTGCCCGCAATTTAACCAAGCGCTTTGCCAATACCACAGCGGTTGATAACGTCAGCTTTGAAATACCAGCCGGCCGCATCGTTGGTTTGATTGGACCAAACGGCTCTGGCAAAACTACTGCTTTGAAGGCAATTCTTGGGTTATCCACCTTTGAAGGTCAATTGAATGTGCTGGGCTTTAACCCACAAACGCAACGCGACGAACTGATGAAAGAAGTTTGCTTTATCGCCGATGTCGCTGTGTTGCCACGCTGGATAAAAGTCCGCGAAGCCATTGAATTTGTCGCTGGCGTACATCCAAAATTCAATCGCGCTAAATGTGAAGCCTATCTGGCCCATACCAAACTAAAACCGGAGATGAAAGTAAAACACATGTCCAAAGGTATGGTTGTGCAATTGCATCTTGCACTCGTGATGGCCATTGACGCCAAACTTTTGGTGCTCGACGAACCGACTCTGGGTTTGGATATTCTTTACCGCAAACAGTTTTATCAAAACTTGCTTGAAGATTATTTCGACGAAAACAAAACCATCATTGTCACCACGCATCAGGTAGAAGAAATTGAACATATTCTTACTGATCTAATGTTTATCCGTGACGGAAAAATAGTTCTATCGTCCACCATGGATGAAGTGGCAGATCGTTTTGTCGAGGTCATGGTCACGCAAGAACATTACGCGACCGCCAAAGCCATGAACCCGATAGATGAACGCCAGGTATTCGGAAAATCCATCATGTTGTTTGATGGCATTGCCCGCAATGAACTGAACCGTTTGGGCGAAACCCGCAATGTCGGCATAGCTGACCTGTTTGTAGCAACGATGAAAGGAACCTACGCATGAACACCATGAAATGGCTGGTTAAACGTGAATATTGGGAACACAAGGGTGGTATTTTTTGGGCTCCTGTTATCGTAGGTGCTTTTTTCACCGTGATGTTGTTGATCAGTGTTCTCGTTGCAGTGCTCGGCGTGAATCAAGGTGAAGGCATGCATATCAACGGCGTGCTGGTACAAAATTTATCGGCTCATATGTCTTCGGAAGACAAGCTCAATATAGCTCATGGTCTGTCAATGAGTTACGTATACAGCATATTGCCATTGCTGGCGGTGCTTGCTTTTGTGGTGTTTTTTTACAGTCTGTCTTGTTTGTACGATGACCGAAAAGATAAAAGTATTTTGTTTTGGAAATCGATGCCGGTGTCGGACACGCAAACAGTAATGTCCAAGCTATTTACGATTTTGGTATTAACACCGATCGTACCGCTTGCCCTAGGCGTGATCATTGCGGTAATTTTTGCTCTTGGTGCAGGCCTTGCATTGCAGTCAGTAGGCGTTAGTGTGCTCGGTACAACATTGAGCTCAAGCGAAT
The DNA here is from genome assembly GCA_043754555.1 of Arenimonas sp. GTDB lineage: Bacteria > Pseudomonadota > Gammaproteobacteria > Xanthomonadales > Xanthomonadaceae > Arenimonas. The sequence continues at coordinate 2,768 of JAYUUM010000235.1, forward strand.
TTTATCTTTTACCCCTTCAGATACTAGCTTGCTTGCCGATCTATATTCTCTGGGCGTTTCCTTCGGTCGCATGGTTCATGATGGTATCGGCCTGGTCACCAAGATTTCCAATCTTATGGGCTGTCGGAATTCCGGTCATCATCGGTGTCCTGCTCTCGATTTCAGAAGGTATGTCAGGCGTTGGAATTCCGCACACATGGTATTGGGAAAATATAGTGGGTCGTTTATTTGGTGGCTTTGTACCAGGCGTTTGGTTGGCATTCTTTGATGTCACATCACACACTGGGGTTAGAGATGGCTCACCGGGTGGACTTGAAGTACTGAAAGCATCATGGGCAATACTGGGATATGCAAAAGTTTGGATCGCAGTCGGCCTGGGGGTAGTGATGACTTACGCAACCATCCGCTTACGCCGCTACCGCGACGACGGTTGATATTTATTTTTCACCAAAACAAAACGCCCCGAACCCGGGGCGTTTTTTTGCCGCATTTGTAGGAGCGCCTTCAGGCGCGACAGCTCTGCAACAATGCAAAACGTAGGAGCGAGCTCTGCTCGCGAAAAGCTTGCGGCGACGCCTGTTGCTGGCAGAACTCGCTCTTACGTGCAACATCATCACAGACCTATCGCGAGTAGAACTCGCTCCTACGATGCAAATTAAATCAAGAATTTCGGGTCCAGTAGTTTACGTAATCGTTCGGCACCCAAGTCCGTCATTTCGATGGCAACATCCAACACCGGCAATTTTTCCTTGTACGCACGCTTGGCAATCGCAGCGGCTTTTTCATAGCCGATAATTGGGTTTAACGCAGTGACTAGAATTGGATTCAGACCAAGTGCTTGTGCAATGTGGTTTTCGCACACGGCAAAGCCAGCAATGGCTTTGTCTGCAAGTGATAAAGACGCCGCAGACAACAGGCGCAAGCTTTCTAGAATATTGTGGGCAATGACAGGCAGCATGACGTTCAACTGGAAATTGCCACTTTGCCCGGCAATCGTAATCGTCGTGTGGTTACCCATAACCTGGGCACAAACCATGGCAACGGCCTCGGGAATTACCGGGTTCACTTTACCCGGCATGATCGAAGAACCCGGTTGCAACGCTTTTAACTCGATCTCGCCAAGGCCTGCCAATGGTCCGGAATTCATCCAGCGCAAATCATTACTGATTTTCATCAAGCAAGCCGCCAAAACATTGCATTGACCGGATAACTCAAGCACATGATCTTGCGCTGCAATACTTTCAAACTTATTTTTTGCTTCAACAAATTTTATGCCGGTCTGCTTTTTCAAATATTGACAGGCTATATGCGGCATTTTTGGATCGGCATTAACGCCAGTGCCAATCGCAGTGCCTCCCAGCGGCAAGTTCTGCATGCGTTTAATAGTGTCCTCAAAGCGCTCAATGCAGGAAGAAATTTGTGCAGACCAACCCGACAATTCCTGTGCAAAACTCAGTGGCATTGCATCCATTAAATGTGTGCGTCCGGTTTTAATTACTTTTGTCAGCTCACGTGCACGTTTGTCGATTGTTTTTTGTAAATGTTTCAATGATGGCAGCAAGTTTTTGTGCAGAACCAAACTAGCCGACACTTGTATTGCGCTAGGAATCACGTCGTTTGAACTCTGACCGGCATTGACATGATCATTTGGATGGATTTTCAACTTAGATGATTTAGATGCCAGCGTCGCTATGACTTCGTTGGCATTCATATTGCTGGATGTGCCAGAACCGGTTTGAAACACTTCGACCGGAAAATGCTCACGCAATTGCCCATTCGCAACCTGCTCTGCCGAATTGACGATGGCCGCAGCCTGCGCTTTACTCAAATGCCCAAGCTCGCCATTAGCCTGGGCCACCGCAGCTTTAATCAATGCCAGTGCGGTAATAAACTCAAAGGGCATGGCATAAGTGGAAATCGTGAAGTTTTCGACTGCACGCTGGGTTTGCGCACCATATAACGCTTCCATTGGCACCTTTAACGGGCCAAAGCTGTCGTGCTCAGTTCGCATTTTCTGACTCATAACAGGCCTCAGAGCAATCAATGCTTCGATCATAACCCCGTTCGGCGTTACAATTGCAGCCTTCGCAAGCTGAAAATACAAGCCATCATGTCTGAATCCTCTTTACTCGCCCTTTCCCCACTCGATGGCCGCTACGCCGGCAAATGCGACGCTTTGCGACCTATTTTTTCAGAATACGGCTTGATAAAGGCAAGAATAAAAGTTGAAATTGAGTGGCTAATTGCACTTTCAAATGAATCAGGCATCGAAGAATTAAAACCATTTTCAAGTGATGCAATTAGAAAATTACGAGACTTTGCGGCTAATTTTTCAGTTGATGATGCCGCCCGCGTGAAAGAAATCGAGCGCACTACCAATCACGATGTAAAAGCCGTTGAATATTGCATAAAAGAAAAACTGAAGGACGATGCCGAACTCGGCCCGGCGTTGGAATTTGTGCATTTTGCCTGCACTTCCGAAGACATTAATAATTTGAGCTATTCGCTTATGTTGAGTGAGGCTCGCGCCACTGTTATGCAGCCAAGCTTGCAAAACTTATGTGCGAAATTGCGTGATATGGCGCATGAGTACGCGGGTCTGGCGATTTTGTCGCGAACACACGGACAAACCGCCACGCCCAGTACCGTTGGCAAGGAAATCGCGAACGTGCTGGCACGGATTGAACGACAGACGAAACAATTAAATCAAGTCCAATTACTTGGAAAAATCAATGGTGCGGTCGGTAATTACAATGCCCATATCGTGGCTTACCCGAATGTTGACTGGCCGGAGTTTGCCAAGAACTTTGTCGAATCGCTTGGTCTGGTTTTCAATCCCTACACTACCCAAATAGAACCGCATGATTGCATTGCCGAAATCGCCGATGTGCAGCGCCGCATCAACACGATAGGCATCGATTTATGCCGTGATGTTTGGGGCTATATTTCGCTCGGTTATTTCAAACAAGCTGTCAAAGTCGGTGAAGTCGGTTCATCAACCATGCCACATAAAGTAAACCCGATTGATTTTGAAAACGCTGAAGGTAATTTTGGATTGGCAAACGGATTGCTTTCTCACTTTTCTGAAAAGCTTCCAATTAGCCGCTGGCAGCGTGATTTAACCGATTCAACCGTGTTGCGTGCATTAGGCACGGCTTTCGGACACAGCTTGATTGCGATTGATTCATTACAACGTGGCCTAAATAAATTATCAACAAACCCTGAAAAACTCGCCGCTGATTTAGATGCTGCTTGGGAAGTATTGGCAGAACCCGTACAAACGGTAATGCGACGTTACGGCTTGCCTAATCCTTACGAGCAATTGAAAGCATTGACTCGCGGCCACGGCATCAATGAAATAGCTATGCGTGAATTTATTAATACTTTGGATTTGCCTGCTGATGCGAAAACTCGTTTGCTTGCGATGACACCAGCGAGTTATGTCGGATTAGCTGAAAAACTGGCAAAAGAAATCTGACCCGGCAGGAGGGCATTCTAGGCCCGACGACACGCCCGACAAAAAAATCAACGGGTCGGGCCTAAATCCCTCCTACTATCAGAAATTAGTCCCACGCCCCCAACCCCAAGCCCCTAAAAAATGATCGAAGTCACCTCCAACAAAAAACATTTTCTCGGTATGCCGGTCGCAGAATTTCTGCGCGATTATTGGCAAAAAAAGCCTCTGCTCATTCGTCAGGCATTTCCTGATTATCAGGCGCCGCTTAGCCCGGAAGATTTAGCCGGTATTGCCTGCGAAGAGGGCGTACTTGCGCGCTTGGTCAAACATGATCGTAAAAAAGATCATTACTCGATAGAAACCGGCCCATTCGAAGAATCCATATTTCCAAAATTAGGCAAGAAAGATTGGACTTTGCTGGTGCAGGATATGGACAAATGGGACGGCGATGTTCGCCAATTAATTTCTGCCTTTGATTTTTTGCCGCGCTGGCGCGTGGATGACGTGATGATTAGTTTTGCTGCACCCGGCGGCTCGGTTGGCCCGCATATTGATCAGTACGATGTATTTTTATTGCAAGCACAGGGTCAGCGTCGCTGGGAAATTGATACCAACCCTGGTGCCGACAAGATTTTTCGTAAAAATACCGAATTAAAATTACTGGAAACTTTCAGCGCATCGATTGCGTGGACCTTACAAACCGGCGATATGCTGTATTTGCCGCCTGGCGTTCCGCATCACGGTGAAGCAGTTGATGCCTGCATGACCTTTTCACTTGGCATGCGAGCGCCTTCTCACGCTGAACTATTAAATGATTGGGCTGATGGATTATTTGAACGGGTCAGCGAAGATATTCGCTACAGTGATAAAGACCTGACAGCAGCAAAAGATAGCGGCGAGATTGACGCTGCCACTTGTGAGCGCGTACTGACTATTTTCAAACAAAATGTGCCTGACTCTAACGCCGTTGCTGCGTTATTTTTTGGCCGATTTGTGACTACTTATCGTAATTCGATGGAAATCTCGGCACCGCCGAAAACCCCAAAGCCTGAAAAAGTATTAGAGCAACTGAGCAAAGGGGCTGTACTTGAACCCCATCCGTTTGCCCGTTGGGCTTGGTGTAAAGAAGGCCGCGAGGCGGTTTTATTTGTACAGGGATATAGTTTTTCGACCACGCAATTGGTCGCCTCCAGCTTGGCCCGGGCAGTCACTATCGACGCTAGGGCTTTTGCCGAGATACCACTATCGGAACGCGGGCTGATTTTTGAGTTGATCGAGCGTGGCTATCTAGTGGTGCAAAAGTGAGCTTCGTCGGTGGCGATAAATCTCACATAGGCGGATAATTTCAATCACCCCGACGTTTTGTAAATCTTATTTGTTTAATCGCCAGCAAGTTGGCTCCAGCAAGTGCAAATTATGACTATCTCTGACTTCCGTGTTGAGCCTGCTGACTATAAGGTCGATTTCAAAGACTTGCGCGCCGTGCGTGAACCGGTTTTTGTGATCGAACAAAACGTTCCGATTGAAGAGGAATGGGATACGCTCGACCCCATTTGTCATCACGTTATCGCCCGCGACGTCGACCATAAGCCTATTGGTACTGGCCGACTGACACCGGAACACAAAATTGGCCGAATGGCTGTTCTCAAACAATGGCGTGGCAAGCAAGTGGGCGCTGCCCTATTACAAGCCTTGATTGATAAAGCACGTGAGCTCGACCTACCTGAAGTAAGTTTAAATTC
>JAYUUM010000236.1:0-2688 GCA_043754555.1 Arenimonas sp.
GGCGCTCCTACGCGAAATAACTTCAGCGCATTTGAAACGCACAATTAAACGCGACTGTTATGCGTTCGCCTTCGCCATAAAAAGGCATTACATAATGCTGAACCCAGGACGGAAATAAAACCAATTGCCCCGGCGCCAGTGAATAACCCATATTGCTCGTATTAAATGGAGTTTGCAGGCTTGCCGAACCAGCATCCACATACATATTTCCAAGCATGTTCGGGTTCACAAAACTTAATTTGCCACTATCGGTTTGATCGGCATCGTGGTCGCCCGATGCAACACAGTACACGCCAGACCAGCTTGCCATCGGATGATTATGGATACCAAAAAAACCGTTGCGGCGAGTGATATGAAACCACGCGTCGGTAGCAATATTGATCCGCTTCATCAATGCCATATCGTAATTATTAAGCTGCGCCACGGTGCGCATCAAATTGGATAAACAAAATTCCCGCAACTGGGCAATAACCGGCTCAGGCCAATCGAATAAATCGAAATGGCTCTCAAATAGATCTTTGTTACGAATGGTATAAGGATTAGGATTGGCGTACTTGGCGCCTTCGGCTTCACGCTTCAAAAACAATTCACGCAATGCCTGATTCAATGCAGCGGGATCGGGATGTTGTTCGAAAGCGAATGGCACAGCGAAGTGCGGAACAATCTGGTACATAAGTTGGCATCACGGAGAAAACTATGAAGCGTCAAGATTACCTCAAGAGCGGCCGTCAGCCGAGCCTGACTATCCTCGTATTCGCGTTGTTGAGCTTTGTATCGGGTAACAGCGCCGCCGGTGACCGCATTGCCAGCCGTGATTTTGCCACGCGATCGGAAGTTCTTGCGCCGCAGGCAATGGCCGCGACTTCACATCCCCTCACGACGCAAATTGCGCTTGATGTGATGAAGCAAGGTGGTAGCGCAATGGACGCTGCCATTGCTGCCAATGCAGCGCTTGGCTTGATGGAACCAACCGGAAACGGTGTCGGCGGCGATCTGTTCGCGATAGTCTGGGATCCGAAAACAAAAAAACTATTTGGCTATAACGGTTCTGGCCGCTCACCGAAAAATTTGAGTCTGCAATGGTTTATTGATAAGGGCTATAAAGATATTCCTTCTTATGGTCCGTTGCCGGTGACGGTTCCCGGTGCCGTTGATGCTTGGTTTGCTCTGCATAAAAAATTCGGCCGTTTGCCAATGCAGCAGAATCTAGCGCCGTCGATTCGTTATGCCCGTAACGGGCATCCGGTCGCAGAAACGATTGCCTATTACTGGAATTTGTCAGTACCGCGTTTGTCGAAATATCCCGGCTTCAGCGAGCAAATGACGATCAACGGCAAAGCGCCGAAGAAAGGCGAATTGTGGCGCAATCCGAATCTTGCCAACTTGCTTGAAAAAATTTCCCGTGAATGCCGCGATGGTTTTTATAAAGGCGCTACTGCAAAAACCATCGCCGATTATATTCAGGCGCAGGGCGGCTTCCTGAGTGTCGAAGATCTCGCTTCACATCAAGGTGAATGGGTACAACCGATTTCCACTAACTATCGTGGTGTTGATGTCTGGGAACTGCCACCCAATGGCCAGGGTTTGGCGGCTCTGCAAATTCTGAATATTCTTGAAGCCTACGATTTTTCTAAAATTCCGTTTGGCAGTGCCGAGCATGTACATTTATTTACCGAAGCGAAAAAACTTGCCTTCGCTGATCGTGCTGCCTTGTATGCCGATCCCGATTTCGCGAAAACACCCGTCGAAAAATTATTGTCGAAAGAATATGCCAGTGAACGTCGAAAATTAATTAATCCTGATCGCGCCATGCAAAGTGTCGATGCCGGCGCTGCATTGAATCAGGGCGATACCATTTACATGACCGTTGCCGACAAAGACGGCATGATGGTGTCCTTGATTCAATCCAATTACCGCGGCATGGGCAGCGGCATGACGCCACCTGGCCTTGGATTTGTTTTGCAAGATCGTGGCGAACAATTTGTTCTGAAAGCCGGACATGCCAATAGTTTTGCACCGGGCAAACGACCCTTCCACACCATAATTCCGGCCTTTATTACTCGCGGCGGTAAACCCTGGATTAGCTTTGGTTTGATGGGCGGCGCCATGCAACCACAGGGCCATGCACAAATCGTAATGAACCTGATCGACTTCGGTATGAACCTACAGGAAGCTGGCGATGCACCGCGTATCCAACACGATGGCTCGACCGAACCGGCCGGACAAAACACCGCAATGACCGATGGCGGCGTGTTGAATCTTGAATCCGGATTTTCCTATCCGGTGATTCAGGCACTCATGCGGAAAGGCCATAAGATCGAATTTGCCGACGGCCCTTATGGTGGCTATCAAGCGATCATGCGTGATGCGGATACCGGTGTTTATACGGGCGCCAGCGAAAGTCTGAAAGATGGGCAGGCGGCGGGGTATTAGCTCTTGATAGAGGACAACAGCTGCCAAAATAAAAATAAAATTATGATGCTAACAATAAGTATTTTGAGAAAACAATGAAAGAACGCACAAAAAATATATTGGGTTATGGCGCATTACTGTCCGGCGGGTTACTTCTCGGCAGTGCAATGATGGCCGGAAGCTATTCGCTCTATGTGAAAAGTATCGCATCGCCAATGGATGACGCAAAAAATAAGAAGTTCAACGAAAGCACTATTCGCTATACCGAACAGCTAC
>JAYUUM010000237.1:0-2681 GCA_043754555.1 Arenimonas sp.
GTTGAGTTCTGGACTAATCATTTCAATATTGCAGCTGCATCAACACCCGAGGTCTATTACAAAGTAGTTGATGATCGCGACGTTATTCGTGCCAATGCACTGGGTAGCTTTCCGACAATGCTAAAAGCGAGTGCCCGCAGCCTTGCCATGCTTTATTACCTGGACAATGTTACCAATACCAAGAACGGACCGAATGAGAATTACGCCCGAGAGTTAATGGAGCTGCACACCTTGGGTGTTGAAGGTGGCTTCACTGAAACCGATGTCAGGGAAGTGGCACGTTGCTTTACCGGTTGGACAGTGACCGGCAGCAGTAGTAACAACCCGGTTTTTACCTTCTCGTCTTCTCAACACGATACCGCCGCAAAAAATGTACTTGGAAATACCATTGCAGCTGGTGGCGGCATTAGTGATGGCGACCGGGTGCTCGATATTCTGGCCACACATCCTGCAACAGCTCGCTATATCGCCGAAAAACTTTGCATCCGTTTTATCGGTGACCATCCACAGACAACAGCGATTGATCAAGTTGCAGCAACTTACATCGCAACCAATGGCAATATCTCGTCAATGTTGTTGACTCTGTTCGGCAGTGCTGAGTTTTTAGCCAGCTATGACCGCAAGATTAGGCGGCCGGTTGAATATATAGTCGGTGCGCTGCGTGTGCTTGAACCCAGCTTGACCGGTGATTACCTGACAAAAATAAGTTCACGGCTAGCCACGCTCGGGCAAGTACCGTTCAAATGGCCGACACCTGATGGTTATCCGGACGAAATGGCTGACTGGGTTAATACCGGCGCCTGCTTGACGCGTTGGAACTGGGTATTTGGGTTAGCCGAAGACAAAATTAGTACCAGCATTCGTATCAATATTTCTTTTTTAGTTGGTACTGCAAACACACCACAATTGTTGGTGGATCGACTGTCGGCGCGGCTTTTGCGAAGAACGCTATCGGTAGTAGACCGTGATCGTTTCATCAGCTTCGCTGCCAATGGCGGTAGTGCTACTCAAGTGCTAGACGCTAGCGCAATTAATCTACGGGCCCGAGAACTTATCGGTTTGATGTTGGCATCAAAATATTTTCAATATCGCTGAGGTGGCATCATGCAACTGACTCGTCGTCATTTTATTCAAGCCTCGGCAATCGGTACCAGCGCAGCGTTACTGGCGCCACGTTACGTGTTTTCTACTGCATCTGCGCCAGCAGCGAATGATGTCTTGGTCGTGATATTCCAGCGTGGTGCAATGGACTGTTTGCAGGCCGTAGTACCTTATGCGGATGCCGATTATGCAAAGCAACGACCTACAATAAAAATTCCTCAGCCTGGTGCCGTTAACGGTGTGTTGCCGCTGGATAATTTTTTTGGATTCCACCCGTCATTGGCACCCTTGTTACCCTTGTTTCAATCGGGACGATTGGGCGTAGTACATGCCACCGGGTTGAAACATGATGAGCGTTCGCATTTTGAATGCCAGACCCATCTTGAATCGGCAATGATTGATCACAGCATGCACACCGGCTGGTTGAATCGCCATATTGGCAATGTGGGTGTGAAGGGTAGTTTTCAGGCCATCGGAATGGGCAGTAGTTTGCAAATGTCTTTGCAAGGCAGTCAACCAGCGATTGGTATGTCCAGCATTGCCAGCTTCAGCTTTACCAGCAGCTCATCACGTAAAGCAGAAATGGAAGACACCTTATACGCGCTGAATCCGGCAGCTAATTTAACCGCAACAAGTGCTCGCCAGGCGCTGGATGCTGTGGATTATTTTGCCGTCGCTAAACCGGCTCAATACGCTATTGAAAATGCAGCGATTTATCCGGCCACGTCCTTCGGCACCCAGCTCAAAGAAGTGGCACAAATGATCAAGTCCGGAGTGGGTGTTCAAATGGCTTGTGTTGATATTGGTGGATGGGATCATCATTCAGGGATCGTCGCTGCACTTCCGCCATTATTAGACGAGTTAGCCAAAGGCCTGCTCGCCTTCAACACCGATCTTGGTAACACTATGAATCGCGTTACCGTCATTACCATGACCGAATTTGGCAGACGCGTAAAAGAAAATGCCAGCGGTGGTACCGACCACGGTGCCGGTTCATCCATGTTCTTGATGGGCGGAGCGGTCAATGGTGGCAAGGTATACAGCGAGTGGCCCGGCTTAGCAGATTCCAAGTTATTCAATGGCGACCTGGACGTCACTATTGATTACCGTACCGTATTGAATGAACTTATGCATAAACGCGCGCAAGACGGCATTGCAGAAACTCAATTCCCCGAGTTCAGCCCGGGCCCATGGCTTGGCTGCTTTAAAAAGGGGAACTTGGATGCCTTTGATTCAATCAATCCGCCTAAGCCCATCTATACGTAGGGTGGGCACTGCCCGCGGTTCGCGACAACCGCAATCAACCTGACCGAAGGAGCGCCAGCTTGCTGCGTCCCAGATCCTCGGCAATCTTCACCAGGGCGCAGCAAGCAAGCGCCCCTACTGATTTTTAGGAGGCCGCTTGCGGGCGACAAACCTGCGAAACACGCCCAAACAAAAACGCCGACTTTCGTCGGCGTTTTTTACTCACATCTAAAGCTTGTAGCGATTAACGCTGACGAGCTTTGAAACGTGGGTTGGATTTGCATATCACAAAGACCTTGCCGCGGCGGCGGACGACTTTACAGTCGCGGTGACGG
>JAYUUM010000238.1:0-7896 GCA_043754555.1 Arenimonas sp.
CAGCTTGGATGAAGCTTATCTTGAATTGGCGATTCCCGTGCTCAAAGATGTGTTCTTAGCTAAAACCCTGGAATTCAGCTTAGCCAGCCGTTACTCTGACTACAGCAATTTCGGCAACACGACGAATAGCAAATTTGGTTTCAAATGGAAGCCTATTGAAGATTTATTAGTTCGTGGTAACTGGTCGGAAGGCTTCCGTGCTCCGTCGATCGATGAGCTGTTCCAAGGCATATCCGACAACTTCGCACAGGCTAAAGATCCATGTAGCCAAGCAATTTACCCAAGCTTGAACGCAGCACAAAGAGCGCGATGCACCGCACAAGGTGTGGCACTGGGTGGTTATGATCAAACCAACCCTCAGATTCGTACGCTAGCGGGCGGAAACGCAGATTTAATTCCAGAGACATCAGTATCTAAAACACTCGGAGTAGTCTGGTCACCTGGATTTATTGAGGGTTTTGATGTTTCGCTCGATTGGTGGAAAATCGACATTGAAGACACCATTACCACCTTTACTCCACAGTTCATTCTTGATCAGTGTGTGAAGGAAGGTCTTGCCAATTACTGCTCATTGTATGATCGTAATCCAGACGGCACGATCAGAAATTTGTTGTCCACTGATCTCAACATAGGTGCAAAGGTAGTTGAAGGTTATGACCTGACTATGAATTACCGCTTTGAGATGGGTAGCTGGGGTAATCTGTCGTTCAATTGGGACACCACCTATATGGCGAACAATGAATCCGACGATGACGGTGACGGTGATATTGATGCGGCAGATGGTGGCAGTGTTGTTGGTAAATACCAAGACCGCAATAACAACTGGAAGTATCGTTCAAACCTGACCACACGCTGGTCGAAAGGTGATATCGGTGCCTCATTGTCAACTCGCTTCTACTCAGACCAGGTTGAAAGCTGCTCTGACTTGGAACTCTACGGTTTTGGTAATTTGTGTTCAGCTCCAAACCCGAACTATGGTGCTGTAGTTGATGGAAACACCGGAACAAACCACATCGGTGCTACTACCTATCACGATGTACAGTTTTTCTGGAAGGCACCCTGGGATGCAAAAATCTCGTTAGGTATCAACAATGTGTTTTCGAAAGATCCACCTAAATCTTATTCCACGTTCGCTAACAGTTTCGACCCACAGTACGAAGTACCAGGCCGTTTCTGGTATATGAAATACGAACAAAAATTCTGATCGACGTTTAGTTCAGAAACCAAACGGCCCCTACAAGGGGCCGTTTTTTATGTAATTAAATTGTGTAATTTTAATTCGGTCAATAAGGTTTGGATTTGTTTAGCCTTGCTCTAATATTCTAGATATCAATTGATTCGCCATAAAATCGCGTGAGCCTCATGCCCTTAGTGCATATCTTTTTCATGGTGCATGGCAACCATTTCACATTGATACTTCGTATGCCATTAGGATGGATAGGTTAGTCCGTAAGCTTCATTTCTAGACACCCATCAAACCCATAACCCCTGACCCGACATTCAGATTTCCCCTACATTCCTGTTTATAGTTACTTGCAATAATGCGTCATGGCTGCCGCTCGCCCCCTCTTCGTTTCCGTCCACGCAGCCCACTGCGTGTCGCGCTGTGTTCGGCGTGCGTGGTTGTATGCCATTGATCCCTATTCTTTCATCGGTCGACGTGACTCCAAAACTGAGTAGCACTTGAGTTAAGAATCCGGCCCTATAGTTCCTAGGTATTGCGATCAATGAGCTGTGCCGCCGGCACGGGTTCTCGGAAGCGAGCTACTATTTATGGCCTAGCAAATTCGGTGGCATGACGGTGCTTGAATCCAAACGTTCACGTAACCTGGAATCGGAGAACACCAGGCTCGAAAAGCTACTGGCCGAATCACTGTTGGAAATTGAAGTGACTCGCGAAGTGTTCCGAAAAAAGTGGTATGCGCATCAGCGATGCTTAGTGCGGGAACTCAAATGCAAAGGTCTGACCGAACGCCACGCTCTGGAGGTGGTGTCGATGAGTGCCAGTGCGTTGCGTTATGCCGCACGTAACGAGGGCAATGACGCCTTGCGTACGGCTATTCTGGCGCTGGCGCATCGGAATACGCGGTACGGGTGGTGAATGATTTATTTGAAACTGCAGCAAGCCGGTTGGCAGGTCAATCACTGCGGGTAAGACGACTGTATCGCTTGGAATCGCTGATGGTACGCAAGCGTAAACGCAAGAAAGTAGCGATTGCCGAGCACCAACCGTTGATCGGGCCACAACGTGCCAATGAAGTGTGGTCGATGGATTTTGCGTTTGACCGGGTGGCCGATGGCCGTTCGCTGAAATGCCTGACGGCGGTCGATGATGCCACGCACGAATCGGTCACGATTGAAATCGAATCGGCCTTCTCGGGGATTCAAGTCACCCAGATCCTTGATCGACTCAAAGCAGAACGTGGCTAACCCAAAGTCATCCGAACCGATAACGGCAAAGAGTTTTGTGGGCGAGCCATGGAGGAATGGGCGCATGCGAATGGCGTGACCTTGCGATTTATTGAACCGGGCAAGCCAAACCAAAACGCTTACATCGAATCCTTTAACGGACGCTTCCGTGATGAGTGTCTAAACGAGCACTGGTTCATCAGCCTGATGCATGCACGAAGCATCATCAGAGCTTGGCAAAAGGAATACAACGAAGACCGACCGAAAAAAGCTTGGGAGGAAAACACCAGCAGACTATGCCAAGTATCTATAGTTACAAAACACCGCAAAAACCACGACAGTACAATCCAACCGACTCTAAACCAAATCACTATTCAAATAGGGGGCACGACGGCACCGCTATACATGCTATGACTTGCTGAAAGGCTGAGAATTCAAAACCATAACTCAAAACAAACTCTTCCTAAAATCCAACCTGAAATATTGCTTTTCATAGGCCCGTCCTTTTGAATCAAAATAACGAGCAGAAACTGGATAAGGGTGCTCCTGTAAAGGCAGATAAGAAAGTTTTTTTGCTAAATAAATCATTTCAAAACTTTCTAAAGGATCTATGCTGACGTATATTTGTGAGTAGCCGTATTTCTTAGCGAGTGATTCCCTGGCTTGAATTAAAGCAGTTGCTACGCCTTTTCTTCTGTATTCCGCAACAACATATAGGTCACTTAGTTTTGGCAAGTGAGATTTCTTTTTCCCATTCTTTGTAATATCTAGATATACAAGACCAAATCCAACTATTTTTTTATCAATTTCAGCCACTAAAAAATATGCCTTTTCTCCATCACACTCTTCTAGATACCCTCTAAACAATTGCTCATTATTTCTTGCGTTACATAAATTTTTAATGTCTTTTATTTTTGCTTGTCTTATTTTTATTTCCGCACCGTCGCTCATTGAATAGCCCTCGTTTTATGGGCGTTTCTCAGCCCGATGCTGTGTGCCGCGTTTAAAAAGTTATCGCAAACGATACCTGCCTGCTACTGTGCTGCGAGATCGGGTTATAGAATATTTTAATGTAATCACAGATTGGCCTAATCTGGGGAAAGTGGTAGGTTCGGGTTATTGGCGAATGATTGGCACCACCGAATAACTCATGGAAAAGCCGAAGCCACCTGACAACGCTGGCTCTAAGGCATTCGTATCACGAGGCAGTTTCAGAAAGCCTGCACTTGCCGAAACCCTACTTACTCGCTACGGAGGGAGAAGTGTGGGCGATAGAAATCGATTGGATAAATCTCGCCGAGCAAAACGAAGGTTGTTGGCTTAGTCGGCTCGATTAAGCCGCTCAGTCTCAAATATTGGGTGTCCAGGATTGTTCAAGCCGCCCGATTAGTTGGGCACTAGCTCGTCCAAACTGCATCCGGTATAAAAAATCTCGCAAGCCGACCCAGCCTTGGAATTACAGTCTTTCAGCGCTTCCTCTTTGGCTGTAGGAAGATCAGCAGCAGAAACTGCCCCACCCCATCCCTCACCCCAGGCAAAAGCAGCGCATTGGTTGTAGTAAGAAAGAGTCACCTTACAGGCCGCTTTTGAAACTGTCGCTGTCGCTTGGCACTGAGCAATTGCGGCTTGCTTGGCTGCCGCCTCAGATGTGAAACCGTTAACGCCCGCCAAAGATCCTCCCCCCACCTCGCGCGCTATAGCCCCCCAGCGCCTTTCCCATACCATAGGTGTAGGAGGAGGATCGCTGTCACTATCGCTATCGCCTTGGTCGTAGCCAGGAAGCGGGGCGCAAGCGATATAGTCGCGCGATCCCGTTTCGAACATGCCAGGAGGGCAACGGCCCTCTGCCAAAGCAATATTTGAAAGAAAACATAAGGCTAGCGCTAACAACCAATGCGGTGCAACATGATCTTCTCCCTTCCGATATCGGCTACGTCTTGGCACTGATTCAACACTTCCATTCAACGCTTCCATTCAACGCTTCCTTGATCAATGAAGCAGGTTATTCACTTAGGTACAGCTTCTGCATAACTGCAACCACTGTAAAAAATTTTGCACTCTGAACCTGATTGACTTTTGCAATCTGCCAGCGCGTGATGTGTTGCTGTTGGAATATTAACGGCGTGAACCGCTAAGCCTAGCCCCGCCCCCCATGCATAGACAGCACACTGGTTGGTATAAGTAATTAGAACTTCGCATTTCGCATTTGATACAGATACCGTAGCTTGACATTGCTCAACTGCAGCTTGCCTAGCAGCAGCTTCTGATTTGAAACCGCTGATTGCCCCAAAACCGCCGCCGCCATTGGACTCAGTCGCGATTGCTCCCCATCGATCCTCCCAGACCGTCGGTATTGGGGGTGGGTTGTCCTCAGGACTATCATTACTTCCTTGACCATAGCCAGGAATCGGGGCGCATGCAATGTAATCACGCGAGCCAGTTTCAAACATTCCTGGAGGGCAACGGCCCTCTGCCAAAGTTGAATTAGAAATTAGACACAACATCACTGCAAACAACCAATCTCGTAAACACATCACCCTTCTCCATAGTTGACGTCTGGTCACGTCCGTACGACGTCTTATTTAAACGTATTCTCCAACTCATCACACATCACACATCATCACTGTCATTACTTACACTGTGGTGAAACCACCGCCACTTGTTGGTGGTTCCACCCTTGATCTTCGCTGTTATGAAGCGTTTCGCTGCCCTGCATCAGAGCTACGAAATTACGAAACTGCTTGCCTGCCTTGATATGGTTAATCATTCCCGGGTCGGTAAAGCGTGATCCGGGCTGCAGTGGCTGATCCTCGTTGCCTTAGTAGGTGCTAATCAATCACCCCAGGCGACAAATCCTGCTGGCACTGGGTAAAGCATTTCAGTTTGACCTCCGCGAATTTTTGCACTTATGTTTTGGAAATCGGCATATAGGTGTGCGGTGAGCGATTTCCCCGAAAAGTGTCTAACTGGGGCGTAAAGATTTTGATTGAATGCCGGGGAGTCGCCAGTTGCGGGATTGCCCACCCAAACGCCATTGAGTGAATACCAAAGCTGACCGGAATCCAGATCGGCAGCAATACCAATCGTGTCGCCCTCCGTGATTCGCCAAGCATCTAGTGGGCCGGGAGTTAAAGGCGGCCCCCAAAGAACGTTGTCGTCTGTGCGGAACCATGGCGGACCTACCGATACTGGCGAACTATCACCCTCTGTGTGCCAGCAGATTGACCAATCACCAAGCATGCCGGAATCTCCCTTTACAGGTACCGACTGTGCTCTCAAGGATAGACAGATTTGTCCACTTTGTGGGTTGACGATGGCTGCGGTGTGTTGCGAGAAGGTAAATTCAATATAGCGTTTGCCGCTGTTGCGATAGAGCGAAGCTCTGGCGGCTAAGCCGTACATGCCGTCGGCGGGTTCGTATCCGCTAGTGATGGTTTTGCTGGAATCCCAAAAAGTTGGCATAGGTCCGCCGTATAAACCCAATGCGCTGTCTGAATGCCATAACACTCCGCAGCTCACACCCACTGCGCTAAGCGCGGAAGCGACATCGGCGGTGGAGTAACCAAGATCAGAAGCGGCCAAGTCGGCACCGCATGCGGCTTGGTTGAAGCTGGCATCGGCAGCCCAATACAAGTCATTTGCACGGCTGAAGACCTGAAAAGCTTTTTTGGTATCCCAACCGGGTTTTGTTGCGAGCAAGTAAAACGCCTTGTTATAGACGCCGGATGAACGGTGTGGACTCATTAAAGGGATGTAGTCAGACGCATGCCCAATCGCTTTACCGAGGGCTGGTGGATTGGCCATATTGCGAAGCGCACCATTTACGGCTCTCACGACATTCTTACCAGCGTAGAAGTCGTTCGTACCGGTAAGGTAGAATTCAAGCGCTTCGCCAGCCATGTCGGAATACGACTCGTTAAGACCACCGGATTGATTTTTATAAATAAGCCCTGAGTATTGCTCGGTAAATCCGTGGGCAATCTCGTGTGAAACGATGTCCATAACTGCGAAGGGATAGCGTGTAGTGCTATTCCCATCGCCGAATCTAACTCCCTTGTTGACCCAAAAAGCGTTGCCGCCGATGCTACCGTAATGCACGCGGAGTAGTGCCTGATAAGGTAACGGCGGTTTGCCCACATAGCTTTTGTACATACTGTAAACAGCTGTACCAAAGTAATGCGCATCGTTGAGCGGTGAGAAGGCACCGTTGACACTCTTGACAGCATTACGTGGACAACTGAAAGAATGGACGGCACCACTTGTCGTGTTTTTGTAGTCGGCCGTCCGTACGCTAGGGTTTCTCAGCGCGCATGTAGTCCCGCTTATTGCAACGTCGAGATTGCCATGGTCGGTGCCGAACTCATAGGGACCGGTTTTAATATTGCCGCCAGGCCCGGTGCCGCTTAATACCGCCTTTAGTTCGCTCCACTGCGCAATAATACGAGCATTGTTTGCATCGACAACTACTACCGGTTGGATAGGGCTGTCACCTTTGATCGTGTCTGCTAAATACGATACGACATAAGCGACATAGGCACGATTTTTGTCATCGATGTAAATCATCTTTTTGACGGTTTCAAATTCCGTTTTCATCATTGCCAAGCGCTTGCCCATCACTGCGTGTTTGGCAATATTAAGCGCTTGCTTCGGCGATATTCTCGCCGAGGTTGTCGGCAGGTCTATTGAAAGATTCGACACCTTGTTGCCAAACATGGCGCGTATATTTCCATTCGGAGTTTCACTGACGACAAGTTTCTTGCCAAAAATGGGCAGGCCACGAAATGTTTGCTCGTAGCGGTAGTGGCGGCCCACTTTATTATGCGAGCTATTTACTAGGGTAAGAGTAGAGTTTGGGTCACTGGCAAGCATCTTCGCATGACGTAAGTTAGGTGCAGCTGTTGATCCCATTTTGGCTGCCTGATAATTTCGATTCACCTGATTGATATTCAGGCGTTGAATGTCCACGACGGTAGCGCCTAAAGCCGCCGTTGTGCATAGCATTAATGCGGCGGCAAGCGGGAATGATGGGAGACGCAGATGGTGATACATGAGGTGACACACTCCGTTTTGGATTATTGAGGTAGAGCTGGATTCTGGTTTGGTGTTGGATCAAGGCAAGACAAGGCAAGACAAGGCAAGACAAGGCAGAATGCAACACTCATGCTTGCGGAACCTGGGCGTTCTTTTTGAAGACTTGACTAAAATTTTTTTAAAGCTGCTATTGCACGACCATTAATGAAAACACGATTTCGCAAAGGCCAAAAATGGTTCTTACTACGTTCCCTGACAAGCTGACGGTCCTTACTGATATTGACTATCTCCAACCAAAGCTTCTCTTTGCATGTCTAGTCGTCATTAGGATAGCTTCGGCAATTAGAGCAAGATCGTATATGCAGGATATTTAAGGATATTTAAGGATATTTAAGGATATTTAAGGATATTTAAGGATATTTAAGGATATTTAAGGATATTTAAGGATATTTAAGG
>JAYUUM010000239.1:0-7860 GCA_043754555.1 Arenimonas sp.
CCACACCGCTATTTCCCGGGTGCAGGGCGACAAGCTCAAAGCCAGCCGCGAGATTCGCATCGCCACCGTGTTCCGCGATGCACCCGCCGAGTTCCTGAAAATGATCGTAGTCCATGAACTAGCACACCTGAGGGAAGCCGAGCACAACAAATCGTTCTACCAACTGTGTACGCATATGGAGCCTGGCTATCACCAGTTGGAGTTCGATCTGCGCCTCTACCTGACCCAACTTGATATCGGGCAGCAATAGGGTGCGTTTCTAACGCACCTCGCCGTATATGTCACACAATGCGAACACAACCAACACATTGTCGTCATTTTTATTCAGCGCAAACTCAAGCATCCAGTGTTGGTGCGTTAGAAACGCACCCTATTTATAAGACCAGTTCTCAGGATAGTTGCCGAGCTTCACATCGCGATGAAAACTCGAATATGGCCAATCACAAACTCTCGCGACATAGCCGTGTTTCAACGGATTGATATATACGTAATTAATGTGATTCGCCAAATCATTGTCGTCAGAGATGACATGCTCCCAGAAACGGCGTTGCCAGATGCCCCGCTCATTTCGTTTCACACGTGACTTGGAAATACGTTCGCCTTTGGGCAACTGGCTGCAGAAAGCCGATTTAATATGCCGCCAGCGTGTGGCGTTATTGCTATCACCTTCAGGTAATCGCCAAATGCAATGCAAATGATCCGGCAATACGGCAATCGCAATAATTTCAAACTGCCGGAACCTTCTTGCTTCCTTAAAGGCTTCGCGCAACAAACCGATATGCTCCACCAATAAACGACCTCGACGTTCAAGCAGGTTCACGGTAAAGAAGTAAGTCCCACCCAGCAGATGTTGGCGACGATAGTTTGACATCCACAAAGCATGATCAAAGCGCCAACATCAAAATATCGGGCAACATGACAAACAAGCATCAGAAAATCCTTACAACATTGGGTGCGTTTGAAACGTACCCAATAATTCTTGATGTTTCTTAGGGTGCATTTCTAACGCACCTTATGACCCTATGATTTTTGACATTTCTTAGGGTGCGTTTCTAACGCACCTTATGGCCTTGCCAGTACGCGCGGTCTGGTTTGACATGCTGCTAAGTTTCATCAATAAAATTTTCATGGTCGTTCCTTGGCTCTGAGTTGTTTCTTGTGAATCATCCTGCAAGCCGGAAGCCGGCACAGCGTCCAGGTGGGTATCGGCATGGCTCATCTGTGTTACTCCATCAAAGAATGCGCGAGTTACCGTCAGCAATTACTGACAAAATGCCATCAGGAAATGGCCTAACATGAGTGTGCCAGGAGCCTTAATTAGTCAGTGCGGTAAAACACATTGTTTACTGGCTGACGTTGTTGAAAGGCATCTGTATTACTCGGCAAATTCTGAAAGCCTGAGCTTACCAAAACGCTACTTACCGGCTACGGGAGAATGATGTGCGGGCGATAGAAATCTATTTGATAGATCTCTCAGGCTGTTGGCTTAGTCGGTTTGATTAAGCAGCTCAGTCTTAAATTCTGGGAGTCCAGAGTTGTCATCCAGAGTTGTCGGAATCTGACTATTTCTTGCGATTCCTTGTAGGGAAATCCTGAGCGAAGCGTCGGGGGATGTGGGTTTAGTGGGTGTCCACAATTGTTCACACAGGGTTTGTCAGCAGCCTGACACCAAGGGTTTTCGCCTTGGTGTATTTCTGCCTAATGGAGGAATATTTACCGGCTGGCTTTGGCTTTCATAATAAAACCCGAATAGCTGCCTTGGTTGTACAAATCCATCTCTAAAACATGCACGCCGGGAGGCAGCGCCATCGATGTTACGGTGCCTTGATGCCCATCCATAAAGCCGTAATTGGCCGCCAACACGTTTTGTGCAATTTGTGTGCCATTTAGTTTTAGCCTGACATCATTGTCGCCTGAAAATATTACATCCAGTTTAGCGGGTTTGTTGTTGCCGCATTTCAATACCCGAAACTTAGTTTTGAAAACATAATTGGCAGGCCCGGCAGACACATTGCTGGCGTTACTGTTAATCCATTTGGCCATCGGCGTTAGCGTGGAGCTGCCCACTTGCTGGCTCCAATATTGATACGGTGTTATCACAGGAGCATTGCTACCGGCGTGTTTCCAAGTGGCGACACCTGTACTCAGATCCAGAATTTTCCCGGGCTGTTTCGAGCAATCTAAGGCGGGTAAATCGCCATCTTCGTTGCGAGGGTCATCTTTAGGTCCACCTTTAGGCCCAGTAGCCATATCGGTGTCGGCGGCAAAGGTTTGTGTGCCACTGCCAATCGGATTGTCAGACCCCGTGCCGGTGCCCGGCTGCCCATCGTCACCTTTTTTTCTTGGCTCGCGCTTAATATCGATACTGACTTTGGTCGAATCAAATCGGAAAGGCTGATTACCGCTGCCGCCATCATCCAAAGCGATATCGATTGTTTTATGCGGCGGTAGGGTTACCGTGCGGGTAAAGGTTTTGCTGGTGTTAACGACATTCGCACTGTTTAGAACTTCAGCACCGCCTTGTAATACGTTATCAGCATAGACAAACCCGCGAACGGTATTGGGCGCAACATAATCGATAGAGCTTAGGGTAACCGTAACCGTAAATTTCCCGGCCATGGGTGTGGTGAAACGAATAACGGCGCACTCGCCATTTTGGCCAGGATGCATCCACAAAACACCGGGTGCGATGTTCACTGAGCCACCAAGGCCATTCACGGCGCTGCTGGATGTATTTTTAGCCACCAAAGGTATTGCGCCGAGAATGTAGCCGCTAATGCCTGCGGCGGGGTTGTAGCCGGGTGCGAGCGCTGTGCTTGCGTTGCCGCAGGAGCTGCCAACCCGCTGCAAGTAACTCCACGGCGCGGTGGGTGTAGGGGCGGAAAATTCTGATCCAGCATTCCAAGTGTGCGTGACTTGGGCATTGGAATGCGCTGCATAGCTAGCGCTTGCAATGGCTAACAACGTAAGCGATAGCGTATGGATGTTTTTGTGGATAATCATAGGTTGTCCTTTTGGTAGTATTGGTAATAGTGCTTATGGCATCTGCCAGTTAATGCGTACGCATTGACGGCCCCCATTCTTGAAAAGTAAGCCCTGTCCGCCAATCACCCATGCGGGGTAAAGGTTGATGTCCGTATCCCCCATCAGGCGTAGGGGAATGCTGTCCTATGGGCGTAATAGATAGACTATGATGGGCTATCCAAGAATATAAACACCGCATTAATGGCTTGCTGAGTGAAATGAAAATACTAATTATCGATGATCAATCTTTATTTCGTGCCGGCTTGTCGCTATTGCTGGCGCAGCTATTGAGTGCGGTAGAGGGTGGCGCACAAATAACCCAAGCCGAATCAGCTCAACAAGCGATCGATATTATTAAATCGGGAAATAATTTTGATTTAGCCTTGCTCGATTGGTACATGCCCGGCATGGAGGGCATGGAGGCGTTGATTGAATTGCGAAATCGAATGCTATCTGGACGGATAATTGTTATGTCGGGCGATTTGAATCCGGTCGTTATTCAAGCCGCCGTGGATAACGGATCGGCAGGGTATATCCCAAAAGACACACCAACTGACGAGCTTACTAAAGCCCTGCAATTAGTCGCTGGCGGCGGGGTTTATTTTCCAGTGGTTGCGTTGCAGGAAAGTATTTCGGATACGGTAATTACTGGAAATGTTGCGCAAACCATTGAAGCGAGTTTTCCGAAATTAACCGCGCGCCAATGCGATGTGCTCAAAGCAATGGTGAAAGGGCTGCCCAATAAAAGCATTGCCCGAGAATTGAGTATCGCTGAAGACACAGTAAAACAGCACCTTTCCGCGGTTTACCAGTGCTTAAATGTGCAAAATCGCACACAGGCGGTATTTTTAATCTCACGCCTTGGGTTGTTGATTGCCTGATGCTTTTTTCTAATCTAAGCAAACAAGACGATAAAGAAACACAGTTTGTTTATGTGCAACTGCTGAACTTGCTCCGCAGCCAGAATATAACCATATTGATTGCCTCACTGTTGGTCATCAGTGCGCTGGTGGCAATTGGTTTTAATGCCGTAAATATTCTGTATTTGGCGGTTTGGCTGCTTTGTTTTGTAGTGGCTTTAATGGCGCATTATTTTATCCGTAAACGTATGCCCACCACTGACAGCACCCTTCATTTGCAGGCCTTACTGGCACTAAATGTCAAACTCACGGTGGTAAAAAGTGTGCTCTTTGCAGTCTCCTGTTTGGCATTCTCCGAAATGAGCGATGCGCAGCGCATGCTGTTTACTTTGATATTGCTTAGTACTGTAATTGCCAATCTATCGAATTGCGCCGGCAACGCTATATTCTTTTGGGCGCATGCTGGCCCCATTGTCTTGGGCTTATCCGCATGCTGGGCCGTTTTTGCAGGCGAGGGGTACTCGGGATTAAGTGGGAAGGTTACTGGGTTGCTGATACTTGCACCGTTTTCACCCATGATTTGGGCGTTTGCAAAGTTTACTTGGAAGCTGTTTGATGATTCTTGCCGATTGCGTTTTCGCGAACGGGAATTGAATGCGCAATTGTCGAATGCACTATTGAATGAAGAACAAGCTAATCTTGGAAAAACACGGTTCATAGCCTCTGCTAGCCACGATTTACGGCAGCCCTTGCATGTTATCGGTTTTATCGGATCGGCATTGAAACTACGCAGCTTGGATGCCGAATCAAAAAATATGGTGGATTTACTCAACCAAGCCTCTGGCAACCTGCAAAAATTATTGAGCAGCCTATTGGATATATCAAAATTGGATTCAAGTCTTATTGTGCCCAATGTGGTGGCTATTTCCTTACGCAGACAAGTGCAGCAATTTAATGCTGAATTTTTATCTCTATCGAAGGAAAAAAATTTAAGCAGCCAGTTGTTATTCACCAACATAGCGATTGATGATGATTTAATCGCCAGCCTTGACCCCGCATTATTTTTAAGAATCCTCAGCAATGTAGCGCATAACGCGCTCAAGTTTACACAGTCGGGATTCGTAAATTTTATATTCAGTGAACAAGAAAACGATATTGTCTTAGAGATACGCGACAGCGGCTGCGGAATCGCGGAAGAGCACATTGCCCACCTGTTTTTTGAATTTTATCAAGTAGAAAATAGTGAAAGAAGCGCCGACAAAGGCCTAGGCCTTGGATTGTCAATCGTTAAACGTTTGTCGGATTTGCTGGGCATCAAGATCTCCATAGAGTCTGAATTGGGGCGCGGCAGCACGGTACGATTAATCATTCCGCGCGACAACAGAGTGGCCAGTGATGTGCCTGATGTCACGCACGGTAAAAACCTTGCTTTGGGCTCAAATGCTTATTTAGCACGTGGCCAAAAATCAATCGTTTTAGTGGATGATGACCGGGCCGTATTACAGGCGACATACCTGCTTCTGACCCAACTAGGGTGCAAGTGCGCCTGCGCCCAAGATCTTCTAGAAGCGCAGAGTTTGATACGCAATATGGCCGCACCACCCGACATGATCATCTCGGATTTGCGTTTGCGTGATGGGGCTTCAGGGATTGACGGTGTAAACGCATTGCGCAAAGAGTTTGGACAAAATTTACCGGCATTTTTGGTGTCGGGCGACACCGATCCTGCGCGCTTATTGCAAGCTAA
Source organism: Arenimonas sp. (assembly GCA_043754555.1). Lineage (GTDB taxonomy): Bacteria > Pseudomonadota > Gammaproteobacteria > Xanthomonadales > Xanthomonadaceae > Arenimonas. Next base: position 5,632 of record JAYUUM010000239.1, read on the forward strand.
AGCCGCCAATATAGCGCTACTGCACAAGCCACTTTCACTCGAAAAATTAGGCGATTTAATTGCTGGCAGAGTTATTGTTTAGAAGCTGTGTTTTCGAGTGAGTATCCCTGCGCTTGACGCGATTGATGCGTTATGTCGTTGACACAACCCAGCCATTGCTGCCGGATTTGTTTTTGTGATCAATTCCAAAAGTGGATAATTTCCACCCAAGCCTCTTTTTCATCTGCAGGGTTAAATGGATATTCAATGCGCCGTCTGATTAGCAGACACCCACCAAACCCATAACGCCTGACACGATATTCAGATTTCCCCTACATTTCTGTTTATCATCACTCCTGATTTGTCCTGATTTGCAGACACCCACCAAACCCGTAACCCCTGACACGTTATTCAGATTCTCCCTACATTCCTGTTTATCCTTACTCGCCATAATGCGTCATGGCTACCGCTCGTTCCCTCTTCGTTTCCGACCACGCTTCCGGCAATTATCACTGCGTGTCACGCTGTGTTCGGCGCGCGTGGTTGTGCGGCATCGATCCCTACTCTTCTATCGATTACAGCCATCGCAAGACTTGGGTCGAACAACGACTACATGAAGTAGCGAATTGCTTTTCCATCGGCATCTACGGTTATGCCGTCATGAGTAACCATTTGCATATAGTCGTGCACGTTGATGTCGATGCTGCACAGCATTGGTCCGACGATGAAATCGCTCAACGTTGGTGCCAACTGTTTCCCTGTCGTGATCAAGACAACGAACACGGTGTCCAGAAATTACTCAAGAATCCATCACGCTTGTCGTTACTGCGACAACGTCTTTGTTCGCTGTCTTGATTGATGCGCTGCATTAACGAGCCCATCGCCCGTGCCGCCAACGACGAAGATTCGTGTACGGGTCGTTTTTGGGAAGGCCGCTTTAAATGCCAAGTACTGGCCGATGAACGTGCAGTATTGGCGGCCATGGCCTATGTCGATTTAAACCCGATCCGTGCCGGTATGACGGTGCGACTGTATCACAGCCATCACACTAGTATTCAACAACGCGTAATGAGCTGTCGTAGCGATGAAGCCAAAGCCCAGCAACGATTAAAACCCCTAATGGGATTGGCGCCAGCCTTGTCATTGAAACAAGGCCAATACATCGAGCTGGTGCAATGGACAGGCCAACAAGTCCGGCCCGACAAGAAAGGTGCTATTCCAAAGCAGGTACCTTCCGCACTCAACAAAACGGGATGCAGTGCCACCCATTGACCGACCCAAGTGAAAGCAGTGGGTTCGGGCTATTGGCGAATGATTGGCACCACCGAGCAACTCATGGAAAAAGCCGAAGCCATCGGACAACGCTGGCTCAAAGGCATCGGCATCACAAGGCAGTTTCAGAAAGACTGAGCTGACCAAAACCCTGTTTCCCGGCAACGGGAGAATGAAGTGTGGGCGATAGAAATTGATTGGATAAATCTAACTGAGCAAAACCCAGGTTGTAGACTTAGACGGTTTGATTAAGCCGCTCAGTCTCAAATTTTGGGTGTCCAGAATTGTTATCCGGCGAGACCTCAAGCATCAAGTGCATAGGGTGCGTTTCAAACGCACCTCGCCGGATGCATCGCACAAAGCGAACAGAACCATAAGATTGCCGTCATTTTTATCCGGCGCAAATTCGAGCATCAAGCATTGGTGCGACAGGGTGCGTTTCTAACGCACCTTATGGCCTTGCGCGGGATCCACACTACGTGAATATGATTTTTGAATGCGGCTTACAGCCTTATGATTTTTTGCGTCAATGACCCAATTTATGGCCTTTACAGCATAGGGTGCGGTTCAAACGCACCTTGCCAGATGTGTTACACAAAACGAATACAACCAATGGAATGTCGTCATTTTCATCCGGCGAGACCTCAAGCATCAAGCATTGGGTGCGTTTGAAACGTACCCAATAATTCTTGATGTTTGTTAGGGTGCGTTTCTAACGCACCTTATGACCCTATGATTTTTGACATTTCTTAGGGTGCGTTTCTAACGCACCTTATGGCCTTTTAACGACCGGCATTGCAAAATCTCCCGATCCCGGCAAACCGCACCACACGGCGCAGGGCTTCCAAAACAATTACGACGGCAATGTTGTCAGGCCGCTATCGGACCTGCTGCTTTGGAAGCTTGACCAAATCAAAAACAGCCTGCCGCCAGATCCTAAAACGCCAACGCCCACCGTCAAACCTGACTTGGCGTTTA
>JAYUUM010000240.1:0-2654 GCA_043754555.1 Arenimonas sp.
TCCAGGTCCAGTTCGTTCTCACCCATTGAAACCGCTATCCCGTGCTTGCGGCCGTTGGGGCCGATTGAAAGACCTGCATTTATCAGGAAAGTTCATTCCTGATTGCATAACCGATTGACCACTCTACATACAGACCTGATGATACGGGCTTAACCCTTTAATTGTTGGAGCCGCCATGTTCGACGGACTTCGCCTCACGCACTGGCAAGTTGAAAGCCGTGCCGATGGTGTACTTGTGCTTTCCCTCAACCGCGCCGAGCAAAGCGTGAATGCCCTGAGCCAAGCGGTGCTCGATCAGCTCGATGCAATGCTGGAACGCTTGCCACTGGAAATGCCAAAAGGCCTGATCATTAAATCCGGCAAAGCGACTGGTTTTGCTCATGGTGCCGATATCAAGGAATTTGAAAGTTTTGACGCTAAAGGGACAGTGTATGAATCGATTCGTCGCGGACAATTGATATACCAGCGTTTGGCTGATCTTCGTTGTCCCACGGTTGCCATTATCACCGGCCCTTGCATGGGCGGCGGCACCGAGCTGGCATTGGCCTGTCGATATCGTGTGGCCAGTAACGAAGAAAATACTCGCATTGGTTTGCCCGAAGTAAAACTCGGTATTTATCCGGGCTGGGGCGGCAGCGTCCGCTTGCCGCGTTTGGTGGGCGCACCTGCTGCGATGGACATGATGTTGACCGGCCGAGCATTATCAGGCTCGGCTGCGAAAGCCATTGGATTGGTTGATAAAGTCACCGAACCTTCGGGTTTGCAGGAGGCCGCGCTCGGCTTAATTCAACGCGGCACTAAACGTCCGTTCAAACAAAGATTTACGGTGTGGGCCAGCAACTCATTTCTGGGTCGTAAATTATTAGCGCCGCAAATGCTGAAACAAGTCAGTCGTAAAGCGCGTAAAGAACACTACCCCGCTCCGTTCTCATTGATTAACACCTGGGCACGCAGTGGCGGCATGCCGGTGCATGCTGCTTTGGTGCAAGAAGCAAAATCGGTCACCGCATTGGCAAAAACGCCCGCAGCAAAAAATCTGATTCGTGTTTTCTTTATGATGGATCGCCTAAAAAGTCTGGGCGGCAAAGACCATGGTATCCAGCATGTGCATGTCGTCGGCGCCGGCGTGATGGGTGGCGATATTGCAGCCTGGTGTGCGTTGCGTGGATTTGATGTGACCTTGCAAGATCGCGAAATGCAATACATTCAACCCGCTATTGATCGCGCAATAAAATTATTCGAGAAGAAAGTAAAAAATCCGGAAAAACGTGCAGCGACCATTGCACGCATGAATGCCGATGTTGCCGGCGACGGCGTCGCAAAAGCCGATTTAATTATTGAAGCGATTTTCGAAAATCTGGACGCTAAACAAAGCTTATACGCAACGCTGGAACAAAAAATGAAGCCTGGCGCTTTGTTGGTATCTAACACGAGCTCGATTCCGCTGGATCAATTACGCAGCAAGTTAAAAAATCCCGCTGACTTTGCTGGTCTGCATTATTTCAATCCAGTGGCGCTAATGCCGCTCGTTGAAATTGTTCAGCACAACAAAATGGCGAGTGAGACCCAACGCCGCCTAGCGGCGTTTTGCAAAGCCATCGACAAATTGCCGGTGCCTGTTGCAGGTACGCCTGGTTTTCTGGTGAATCGCATTCTGGCCCCGTATATGCAAGAAGCGATTCTGTGTTTCCACGAGGGCATCCCTGGCCCGATTATCGATAAAGCAGCGTTGAAATTCGGCATGCCAATGGGCCCGATTGAACTGGTCGATACCGTTGGTCTGGATGTAGCGGCGAGTGTCGGTAAAGTCATGGCCGATTTTCATGGCCAAACATTGCCCGACGCACTCAAGGTAGAACCGAATAAACGCGGCAAGAAAGATGGTCAAGGCTTATATAAATGGGAAAACGGTCGCGCCATCAAACCCGAAGTGGCTGCCAGCTACCAAGCGCCGGAAGATCTGGAAGATCGTCTGGTACTTTCGATGTTGAACGAAGCGGTGTCTTGCCTGCATGACGGCGTTGTTGCCGATGCCGAACTACTCGACGCTGGCGTAATCTTCGGTACCGGTTTTGCCCCATTCCGAGGCGGCCCGATTGAACATATTAAAGCCGTCGGCGCTGCCAAATTAAAAGCCCGCCTGGAAGTGCTGGCCAATCGTTATGGCGATCGGTTTAGTCCACGTCCTGGCTGGGATGATCTGGTTTGATCACGTAGCCTGGGCCATGGCTTCATCTGGCCCGGGGCCAGTGTGCGATTATGCCTGCACACAAAAAAAGAAAACACAAAGGTCACAAAGAAATCATAAAAGATCACGAAGGCAGCTCGTAGGGGAGCTACGTGCTGCGCCCAAAGGTTGTCGAGGCGTCAGGGCGCAGCAAGCAGCGCCCCTACAAACATGACGGCCTAGATTTTATTTGTACAAAAAAACAAACACAAAGAACTCAGAGATAAACCGTGGGAGCGACCCCCGATTTTCATCGGGGCAGGCTACAGGCGCGAAAACCCTGCGACAGTTTCCGAGAAGAAAGTAGCCCGGGTCACGCTTCACCGACCCGGGAATGTCGAGATGTAAAACCCGTGTCAGATAAAGCCATGACCCGGGCTACGAATTAAATTATCTGCCGATAAACTCGGACACCGCTTGGTCATAT
>JAYUUM010000241.1:0-2651 GCA_043754555.1 Arenimonas sp.
AGCCCCGAGTCTCGCATCAAATCTACAAATTTATCGAAAAGTCCGGCCACGTCATGCGGCCCGGGGCTAGCCTCAGGGTGGCCCTGAAAACTAAAGGCCGGTGCGTCAGTTAATTCAATGCCTTGATTGGAATTATCAAACAACGAACGATGGGTAATTCTTACGTTTTCTGGCAATGTTTTTTCATCAATCGCGAAACCATGATTCTGGCTGGTAATCATCACTTTACCGGTATCCAGATCGATCACTGGATGGTTCGCACCATGATGACCAAATTTCATTTTCAATGTTTCCGCACCTGCGGCCAAGCCTAAAAGTTGATGGCCTAGGCAAATACCAAACATCGGAATTTTTGCTGCGATAAATTGTTTGATTGCAGTAATGGCGTAATCACATGGCGCAGGATCACCGGGACCATTCGACAGAAAAATACCATCCGGTTTTTCAGCAAATACTTGTTCGGCCGACGTTTGTGCTGGCACCACGGTGATTTTGCAGCCACGATCTGCCAGCATGCGCAAGATATTGCGCTTCACGCCAAAATCGTAAGCCACCACATGAAATTTCGAATCGACACGTTTGAACTGGTTTTTATCCAGGTCCAGTTCGCCTTCGGTCCAGACATAGCGTTCGCGCGTGCAAACTTCTTTCGCCAGATCCATGCCTTTCAAGCCGGGAAACTTGCGAGCCGCTTCAATCGCTTTGTCTATATCGATATCGCCCGCCATTAGCGCACCGTTTTGAGCGCCACGATCACGCAACAGACGGGTCAATTTCCGTGTATCAATATCTGCAATGGCCACCACACCACGTGCGGCACACCATTCCGGCAGTGCAACCTGATAACGCCAGTTACTTGGGCGGCGCGGCACGTCTCGAACAATCAGACCAGAGGCAAAAACTTCGCCAGCTTCATCGTCTTGCGAGGTAAAACCGGTATTGCCAATATGCGGGTAGGTCAGCGTGATCAACTGCCGAGCATACGATGGATCGGTAATGATTTCTTGATAGCCGGTCAACGCGGTATTAAATACCACTTCACCGACGGATAAGCCGGCTGCACCTACGGAAACGCCCTCGAATACGGTTCCGTCTTCGAGTGCAAGAATGGCGGTTTGGGTCACGGGAGCTCGCCTATGGTTGGTTGAACCACTTCGGGCGCCAAGTCGCAGCAGCCCGCAGATAGGGCAAGGGCCAAATCTGTTTGAACATAAAGGGGTTCAGGCGAGTGAGGATTTTAGCGAATGACGCCGCCACTGTCCATGAATAATCGACTGATGGGACTGAGAAGCTTGCGCTTAAAGGATCAATTCACTGAACTGGTATAGCCCTGGTGATTTTTCGCGCAAGCGATATGCTGCCTCCAGCGCGCCCCGAACGAAAATATCGCGATCAAGTGCGTTATGGCGTAATTCGATAAATTCACCGGGGCCATTAAATTTTACCGTGTGATCACCGATGACTTCTCCTTGTCGGTGGCTCACATACTTAGGAACCTGACTTGCATTTTGCTCTGCCGATTGCTGTGCCGATTGACCCAAAGTTAGTGCAGTACCCGATGGCGCGTCTTTCTTGTGGACATGATGGGTTTCGGTAATTTCAACGCCCCATGCTCCAAGTACTTTTGCTGCACGAGAAACTAAATCATTCAGCACGGCAACACCAAGGCTGAAATTGGATGCCCATAAGACTGGAATTTCTTTGGCTGAGTCTGTCATGGCTTGTTTTTGCGAATCTTTTAGACCCGTAGTGCCACTGACCAAGGCAGCCATACGGGTTTTGCAAAATTGCAAAATTTTGTCAAAAGCTTCTGGCTGACTGAAATCAATCGCGATATCGAAAGCAGGTAATTGCTCCAATTGATTGATCGTAAATAACGGGCAAACCGTGCCTTCAACGGGTGAGCCACTACTACCGCTTACACCCGCAACCAAATCGAAGCGATTATCAACGGCAGCAATTCGTAACAAGGCACGACCCATGCGCCCAGACGCCCCAAAAATTACTAATCGTGTTTTTTTCATGCCGACACGCTAATGTGTGTACAGTTTTGACGCAAGTGTTAATCTTGCAAAAGCAGACAGTTTTGCCTTTCTACAACTAAAATGCCATGGGGGTTTTTATGCGTAAGTCTTTGCTTTGCATTGCTGTGTTGTTGGCATTTGCCCCTGGCGTTCAAGCGCAGACGGCTACTGAGGCATTACGAACAACCTGGCTAACGGCTTGTAGCGCCGGGCCCTTAAAGCCCGAGCTAGCCGCGCGTTGTAATGAAATTTTCGGCACCGGCGCCACGCCAGTCGCAGCGCGAGAATTGCAATCTGCCCAAGGCAATAATCTGGAAACCTTGTCTAGTATGGGCCGTATGATGATGGCCATGGTAAAAATGCGTGGCAAACAGGCTCTCGCCATTGCCAAGAACCAGAACGATTCGCAATGGCAAAGTAATCTCTACTTGAACAACACAGCCGAAGACTCGGGAATTCTTGCCAATGGACAAAATTGGTCAATGATCGGCAGCGCAGGATTTAGTCAATTGGATCGTGCTGACTCTAACTTTGAACGTGGCTATGGCCAAGACAGCCACTATCTGTTGCTTGGCGCTAGCTACCGTTTTAACGACAAGCTCAGCGGCGTACTCGCCTATCAAATCG
>JAYUUM010000242.1:0-2642 GCA_043754555.1 Arenimonas sp.
GGGAAAAGTATTTCGCAGGTCAGCAAATTGAAAGATGATAGCTACGAAGATCAACCGGCCGTTACCAAAAAGATTTCCAGCAAAGCCATTTACATGGAAGAAACCCCAAACCCTTGCATTGCACTGGGCTGTATGGACCAGTAAATCGGTCAATGTTGAAACCGGTGAACAAACCCCAGACCTCGTCAACTAACGGTCTGCTGATATCCAATGCATTGACCTTGGTTGTTGCTTTAATTTTGAAATGGCCTCTCGCTTTAGTTATCTGGCCCTACTGGATACAAAGCGTGATCATTGGCTGGTATGCAAGAAAAAGAATGCTGGCCCTGAAAAAATTCAGCACTGAAGGCTTTACCAGTAATGACGAACCGGTTCCCGAAAATGAAAAGGGTAAGCGTTCAACCGCATCTTTTTTCGTAATTCATTACGGTTTTTTTCATTTTGTCTATTTGATATTTTTACTGGGCGTGGTGAAACTCGACTCTGCGTGGGATGCTTTCTGGATAATTGTTTGTGGTTGTTCCTATGTATTCGCACAAAGCAAAACCTGCGAACAACAAATAGCTTCCGACGCATTGGGGAAACCCAACCTAGGAAAATTAATGTTTCTGCCTTATCTGCGAATACTACCCATGCGCCTAACCATTATTTTCGGAATGATGGGTGGCTCAACTTTTTCAATTTTATTTTTTATGGCGCTCAAAACAATCGCCGATGTTTTGCTGGACAGGTTTGATCGCAGACAGGTAGGTACGACCACGAATTCATAGTCTGGAGCCCAGCTAGTTCGCTTTTAAAGTCTTGTTGGATTTTTCTAGCAGGCTAATCCATTCCTGATTCATCTTTCGGGCAGAACCGGGCATACGTCTCGCTATTTTCAAACTTTCTTCCAACAATGGAGTGGCTCGATAAGGGTCGTCCCAGTTCAATAAAGTTTCGACATATCTCGCACGCGCTTCAAGACCGACAAAGTAATCAACGAGAACTTCATACTCTTCACGCGCCAATTTTCGTTCGTCTAGAGATGCCAACGCCCTGGCGTAAATAAGGTGACCTTCTGGCGATTTATAGTTTGGATTCACTTTAATTATCTGATCTAGTAACTCTTTCGCTTCCCTGAACTTGCCGGCTTCAACAAACGCTCTCGCTAAAAAAGTCTGGATTTTCGGATCGTCTGCATAAATACCGTTGAGAACACTTTGATATTGTGGAATGGCTTCGGATGCACGCTTTGTGTTGACTAATGCGTGGGCCAAGCGAATACGATTGTCCGGCGTAGCCGAAACTTCAATCGCTTCCTGTGCTTGTCTGAGTTCGCGAGTGGGGTCCAAAACATTGACGAGCGTATTTTCAATACTTCGACCATGCCTGGTATTTCGCGCCTCAGGAAGCCAAATCATCAAGCCGTAAATCAGACTGCCCAGCCCGGGAAAAGCAAACAAAATCATAAACCAATATTTATCCTGATTGGTTCTCATCGCATGAATCGCAAAAAATATTGCAATGATGACGTGTAAGCCGATTCCCAGTATTGGCACAGTGTAATTCCCTCAAATTATTTCGTAGCCCGTGTCCCGCTTCATCGACCCGGGGATATTCAATTACTTCAATCTATCAAGCACTTCTTTCAGATCATCCGCGAGCGGCGCATTGATTAGATAAGGCTTCGCACCACCTTCCAATGCAAACTCCATTGAAGCGGCATGCAGAAACAAACGCTTTAACCCAGCTTGTTCCGATAGACGCTTATTGGCTTCGCGGTCACCATATTTTTCGTCGCCGGCAACTGGGTGGCCTAAATGTTTGGCATGTACGCGAATTTGATGGGTGCGACCGGTTTCGATAGTCACTTCGCAAAAACTACAGCCGGCTTTGCGTTCTAGCAGTTTAAAGTGACTGACCGACGCCTTGCCTTCGGGATGCACTCGGACCATGCGTTCGCCGCCTTGCAAGATCGAGCGCTGCAATGGGGCATCGACGGTCATGGTGCCGGATGGCATCTTTCCTACTAATAAGGTCAGATATTTCTTGTTCGGGGCTTCTTCATCCTCACCCTCACGCATCAAGGCTTGCAGTTCAAGCAGGGCCGAGCGTTTTTTTGCGATGATGAGAACTCCACTGGTGTCCCGGTCGAGCCGGTGAACCAGTTCAAAAGGTTCATCCGGACGAAGCGCACGCAGGCCTTCAATCACGCCATGGCTAACACCACTGCCGCCATGAGCAGCAATGCCGGTCGGCTTGTTCAGGACAAGCAATAATTTATCTTCATAAATGATGCTGGCCCCCAAGCGCTCGAGCAGGGATTTGGGTGCCGGTCTTACCTCGCCTTCCACTTCGAGCCGAACCGGCGGAATACGGACTTCATCACCGACAAAAACGCGGGCATCTGGTTTGGCGCGTTTACCATTAATGCGCACTTGTCCGCTGCGCACGAGTTTGTAAATGAGGCTTTTGGGCACGCCTTTAATTTGGCTGGACAAGAAGTTGTCCAAGCGCTGATTATCGCGATCTTCGGGCACTTCTACCGATCTTACCGCCGTGTTTGGGCTTGCCTTGCGGGGCGGGGTCGTCATTGTCATATTCGTCTGTTACACTGAGTTCGCGAGATAACGTCCTGATTTCGCTGGAATGTCGGCCGAAAG
>JAYUUM010000243.1:0-2638 GCA_043754555.1 Arenimonas sp.
CAGCAAAATTACAGAATGCCGACGGCGGATTATTGCTAGGAAGGCTCATGGTGTCTCCGTATTTGCTGTAAACAGTTCGGCACCTTTATCGCCGACCAAGACTAACCGACCATCGCTTGAACTTGCCGCTGCCGAGAACACCGGTACTTCACCTGATTTTGTCTGGACAACACTTGTAGTAAAAGCCGAAGCGGCGTCATTTCTTCGCAACACAATGCCATTCGCGCCAACTAACACTGCGCCACCATTGAGCAAATCTACGCCGCCCATCAAGGTTACATTGCTGTTTGATTCAAGTTTGTTCCAGCTATCGCCGCGATCAGTGGATTCATAAATATTGCCACGCAAGCCGTATGCCAGAATATTATTGTCGTTCCATGACATCACGCCGAACATCGAACCCTTATAAGGAAAGGCCAATTTATTCCAATTAGCGCCTTTATCGACCGAGCGATATACCGTGCCACGCTCGCCGACCAAAACCAGCGTACCGTCGGTCAATTGTGTCATCGCATTAAAATGCGGATCGGCTTCGTCGCCAAGCGCCAAATCTTCTTCGCTAAATGTACCAGCTTCACTGGCAATAGGTGCTGCTTTAGGCGCCACAACGGCGGTATTAATCCTACGCGGGGTCCAGGTGCTTCCGCCGTCCTGGGTTTCCAACATTAAGCTGTATGCCCCTATGGCAAAGCCATGTTTCGCATCGATAAATAGGATGTCTAGAATCGGCGCACCTTGGGCAGCCGCTACAGAGCCTGGCTTAAAAATATCAAGGCGCTGGCGTGTCCAGGTTTTGCCGTTATCAGCCGAACTAAGGATGACGCCATCATGACCACCCGCCCACAGCTGCTGATCCATAGCGGCGATGCTGGTAAGTGTGGATCGGGTAGGAACCTTACCGACTTGTGACCAGCTTTTTCCATCGATGGATGTGAGCACATGGCCACGTTCACCGACAGCAAAATAGCCTGAGTTGGTTTGTGTGATATCAAGCAGAAGCGACTTGGCAGCGAGTGTTTTAGTTTCTGCCGGTAATTCGGCAGAGTCGATAGATGCTTGGCCTGCTGTTTGTGCAAACAGTGGCAAGGTCATCGCGAGCAAGAAAGTAAGGAGATAACGCTTACTCGAAGAAAGCGAATTCGACATGATGGTCCCTTGGCGTTTTTTTTGAAGCCCCCAAAACAACCGCGCCCTTTGCGGGCGCGGCTTTCAAAACAATCGCTTAGCGTACGCCGCTACTGCGCAGTTCTTGTGGCGAGAAGTTCGCCGGTGAAGTCTGATAACTAAAGTCAAACGGTTTTTCTTGATTATCCAACAGGCCGGCAATGTAACGCCCGGATTTCAAATCATGATGCGTTTCAAGCGTTGACCAGAACGTAGGCACTTCGTAGTAGTTGATCGAAGGAGCTTCAGAATAACGCCACATATTACCTTGGCCGTCATAATGATCGGTTACCAGGATTTGGTAGCTATCTTCATCTAGATAGAAAGTGCGGCGTTTATTGATGTGACGCTTGCCGGCTTTCAAATTCGCTTCCACAACCCAGACACGGTGTAACTCATAACGTAGATAGTCTGGATTTAAATGGTTTGGACGAATCAGATCTTTTACTTTCGTGTTGCCGCTATGTGCTTTATACGAATTGTAAGGCACTAAGACTTCTTTTTTGCCTTCCAGCGTCCAGGTAAAACGATCCATCGCGCCATTGAACATATCGGTCATGTCATTGGTACGCAGACCATCCGTTGCTGTGCCTGGATTATCGTAAGCCACGTTAGGTGCCAAACGAACGCGGCGTTGGCCGGGATTATAAATCCAGGCTTTGCGTGGTTGTGCAGCCGCATCTAATGATTCATGCACCAGCAAAACCTGGCCAGCCAAACGTGGCGGGCTCAATACTTCTTGCTTGAAATAAATCAGGATGTTGTTAATGTTTTCTGAGGTATTGCCGGGCTTGTAATATAGGCCAAGCAATTCTTCTTTTAAACGTACCATTTGATAGGCACCAGAGGCCGATGGCGCCGCCTGATTAGCGAAACGCACACCCGATATACCTTTGTATTTCAGTTTGTGATTCCAGATAACTTCATAGGCATTATTAGGAACCGGAAAAGGAAAACCTTCCGCACAATTTTGAATGCCTTCACCGTTGGCAACCAATTTACAAGCGGTCGCGTTTTTCTTGGTGAAATCATACGTACGTTGCGGGAATGATGCGCTACGACGGGTTGGGTACACGATCATTTTAAAGGTCGGGTACTTCTTGAACATCGCCATTTGGCCGACAGTCAATTGATCTTTGTACTGATCTGCGTTTGCCGGCGTAATAGTGAATTTTGGTTTGTCGGCAGCAAAAGGATCGGGATGAAATATCCCCGCTTTATAGCTCGCTAACGGACGCGTAATACCACCATCCCAAGCCGGAATGGTGCCTTCAGCGTTACCGGCTTTTTCAGAACCCATGGGTGTCAATTTGCCACCCAATTGTGCTGCTTTATCTGCACTGACCGCCGCCTGTGCAGTACCAATCGAAAACACAGCTGCACTGGCAAAAACGACAAGTGCGGTTTTATTTAATAATTCCATTCGATGCCCTCCCTATATGGCTTAGAACGAATACTTGACACTGAAAGATGC
>JAYUUM010000244.1:0-23297 GCA_043754555.1 Arenimonas sp.
AAACAGATAATTCACGATTGATTTTATTGGGAATAACCTAGAATAGCATTATCCAGCAGCGCTTCCGTGCCGCGACCAAAGCTACCCAAGCCGTTCAATTCGAGCTCAACATAGAGGCCAAAGTTCGATTGATCGGCAAAACTTCTAACATATTCGCGCCCCACTACCCGCAGCGCCACACAGCAGCTTTTCCACTCGACACCCAACAGGGTCTCAAGGCTGCGCCCCTCGCCTTGAAGTGAGTAATTCCAGCGGCCGATCAAGTTCCAAGATTGTTTAAACGGAATTCTGAAGCTGATATCGCTCTGTTCAAGCGAATTACGGCGGTAGCGATAAGCAGCATTAAACAAGCCACCATTGGCCCAGCGCACTTGAGTCCGGGCTCCGGTGAGCAAATTTAGACCGCTATCAGGATCCCATTGTTCGTTAACACCTAAGGTCCAATTGTCAGACAGTGCCCAGTCAATTTGTGCGACCCAGGCTGATCCGCTAATGGACAAAGGCGGCGTGCCAAAATTGACCCGAGGCTCATCAAAATAGGTAATTCGACCCAGACTGGCGCTCAAACGCTCCCGCCCGGTATCTTGTTCATAAAATCGGGTAGTAAATGCGATAGTCGCTTGATTAGCGTCACTTTGACGATCGGCACCACCAAAGCTATTGGTGCGAAACAAAGCTGGCCAGTCGAAAGTCAGTTCACGGCTATCAAAAACCGGGAAATTATCCTTGTTGCGGTACGGCACATATAAATAATAAAAGCGCGGCTCGAATGTGTGCAGATAGCTTTCGGATCCCCATTTCATATCGCGCTCAAAGACTATACCGGCATCCACGCTGACAATTGGCAGGCTGCGTTGTGGCGAGGTATCGGTGGTGCCGATAGGGAATAGAGAGCTGTCGACATCACTGTATTGGGTGAAACGCCAAGCCAGCTCCGGCGTGATGTACCACGAAGCTCCTGACAACGGCATCCTGATAAATGGCTGCAAATCAATACGCGTGCCGCCCTCGTTGGGTACTAAATCTTTATCGCGTTCGTAGCGAACCAATTCCGAATGGATACCAAATTCAAACTGTGAATTGACCGGATTTGTCCAGCTCGCCTGAATTCTCGGAAGCCGATGAAACGGCGATGTATTGTCATTGAAAGCCGGGTTCGGGCTGGCAATTTGCCAATACTGCAGGCTGACACTGGCTGACCAGTTACGACCCCGACCGTAAAGGCCGGCATCACTTCCCAGGAAAGAAATAGACGTAGCGTTGAGTGATTGCCCAAAATCAGAATAATAGCCGCGATCACTCACATTGTTTAAGTCTGCCGATACATACCAATAGGGATTAATCCCCGTGAAATGATCGAACTGAATAATACTTCGGTCGCGATTGGTCAGGTCATCATTGGGCAACCATGTAGCCTCCAAAATGCCACGTGAATGATCGCTTAAATAACGAAATTCGGTACCCAGCATCAAGCCGCGTTCCGACAGCCAACGTGGCGTGAAAGTTGCATCATAATTGGGTGCAATATTCCAATATATCGGTACAGAAATGTCAGTGCCGTTGCGTTGATCGTTGCCTATGCTCGGCGACAAAATACCGCTGCGACGACGGTCGTCGGTAGGGAAACTGATAAACGGCAGCCACAATACTGGCACGCCACCCAAACGCAGAGTTGCATTAGTGGCACTGCCGCGAGCGGTTTTTTGATCAACCGAAATGTGACTGGCAGAAAATTCCCATTGGCGCTGGCCGGGTGGACAGGTCGAATAGGTTGCTTTTTCGAGCTCGCCCGTTTCACCTTGCATGATGGCTTCTTGCGCGGTGCCATTACCGAGATTATTGCTGAATTGATATTGCACACCTTGCAAACTCAGGGTGTCTTTTTTCTGATCGCCACTTGCCTGTTTGGCAGTGAGCCGCACGCTACGGTCTTGATAACGAACCGGACCTTCAGTGACAAACTGTTCGTTGTCATGGGTGTAAGTGAGTTTATCGGCATTCAGCCACTGGTCAGAACGCTTCAGCACCACATTGCCTTCAAACACGGTGGCTTTTTCTTTCTCAAGATTAATCTTGTCTGCTTGAACATCGGTCGTGGTTTGAGCGCGATTTTCATCAGAAATTGGATCGGTGTTGAATACTGGCAGCGTTTGAGGGCTGACACAGTAATTCCAGTTTTGAGCGGTCTCCTGAGCAACAACGGCCTGGGAAATGGCAAAACACAGCGGCAATAAACGCAGAACAGGACGGGACACAGGCAGATCCTGAAAACAAGACAGGGTATATTCTAGCCGTTATTCGCTAAACCCCATAGGAGCCTGCCGTGAGTCAGAAAATAGAGAAAACCGATGCCCAATGGAAGGCGGAGCTCAGCCCGGAGCAATATGCCATTTGCCGTTGTTCCGAGACCGAACGCGCCTTTACCGGTAAATATTGGGACCATCATGCCGACGGCACCTATATTTGCGCCGCCTGCAAAGCTGAATTATTCAGTTCCGAGAACAAATTTGACTCAGGTAGCGGCTGGCCAAGTTATTACAAGCCGCTCGATAAATCAGCAGTATCGGAAGGTTTGGATGCCAGTCATGGCATGCAACGTATCGAAGTGAAATGCGCCCATTGCGATTCGCATCTCGGGCACATATTCCCCGACGGTCCGGCACCTACCGGCATGCGTTACTGCATTAATTCGGCAGCGCTGGATTTCGAGCCAACGTAGATACCATCTCTCCCATACGCCAGCAAGCCATTTGAAACGACTTGCTGGCGTATGGGAGAGATGGTATCTACAACCACTTCGCTTTTTTCAGTGAAGTGTACAAGCCGACACTCAAAGTAAGCGTAATCAAGATCAAGATGCCATAACTATATTTGCCTGCGAGTTCGGGCATATGAATAAAGTTCATGCCATACCAACTGGCGATCAATGTGGGTGCGGCCAACAAACCCGCCCAGCCTGCAAGGCGTTTTACAATTTCGCCTTGCGCAACAGTCACCAAAGACAAGTTGACCGACATGGCGGCAGTCAGCATTTCACGCATGGTGTCGGTGGCTTCCGATACCCGGATCACATGGTCAAACACATCGCGTAAATAGACTCTTACTTCATCTCTGACCAATTGCGGGTGATATTGCATTAATTGATTGAGGATGTCCTGCGTTGGCGAAACGGCTAGTCGATAAGTAGTGAGTTCGCGTTTTAGTTCATACAAATGTTGGATGGTTTCTCTTTTGAAGGTTTCGGCAAAGATATCTTGCTCCAGCTCATTCAATTCGCGTTTGAATTCTTCCACAATGGGGAAGTAATTATCAACAATGAAATCTAGAATTGCGTAAAGCCCATAACTAGGACCCAAGGCCATCAGCGCCGGGTTTTGTTCGCAGCGTGTACGTGCTCCCGCATAAGATAGCGAAGCACCGTGGCGTACCGTAATTAAAAAACGCGGACCAATAAATATATGGGTTTCACCAAACTCAATCGCACCCTTAATCATCTGTGCGGTGTGCACCACCATAAAGAGCGTATCGCCATATAGCTCGATCTTGGCTCTTTGATGGGCATTGGATGCATCTTCAATAGCCAGTGGATGCAGGCCGAATTCTTCTTGTAATTTGAGCAATAAACTATCATCGGGTTCGTACAAACCCAGCCAGACAAAACTATTGTCGGGGTTTTGCAGGACATCACTAATGGCGTCAAGCGTGATGTCGCCAACCTTCTTGCCTTCAGAACAGTAGGCAACACAGTTGCGAACCATGCCACTAATTTCATGTTCGGGGATCACATTGCTCATAAGTCAATGATGGGTGACCTGGCTCAATCGTGCAAGCTGTCTGGCTTGACGCTGAGAGCTTTTGCAAGCGCCAAATGGACCGGTAGCAGCATCAATACCCACTCAAAATTCTGCTGTGCCAGAAATGGCAGGAATTGTAAAAATCCGGCAGTGGCTGCACTCGCTGCCATTAACCACAAGCATCGATTGAAATAAGCGCCGGTTTTTTTGTTGCGTAATTTATGCCATGCGCCAGGTAATAATGCCAATGCCAGTGGCGACAACAAAAGCAGGTTTGCATTTTTATAACCGGCCCAATGCGCGCTGCTAAACCAGACAAACAGCATCAAGCATCCCATAAGTCCGGCGACCAACCAGAAAGTACCGGCAATGCCTGCCAATAATCGGGGTGCGCGTTTGGCCAGGAATAAAATGCCGATAGCAAAAAAAATACCGATTAGAAAAGCGGTTTTTTTCCATTGCGGCATATCGCCAGGAGGTAGCGAAAGTCGATGCGGGACCAATTCATGTTCGCTGTTTATTAACGGGCTGCCGTCGGCTAATTTCACCAGGCGCAAGGAATCGCGTAATCGCATGGGAATAAAAGCCTCATCCCAACGTGACAAAGGTTTGTCGGCAGCAGGACCTAGACCCACATGGAAACCCATCGACATCCATTTAGCGGGCCAGGCCAGTCGCACTGATTCGCTGCGGAAAGTATTACCCAGTGAGGGACTGGATAATTGTGTTTTTATTTCACCCTTTAAAACGGTATCGAGTGAATCGCGTACACGCGTAGCGCAATTGGATAAATAATAATCGTAGGTGTAGCGTGCGTTTTCTGGCTTGGCGTTTTCAGCGAGTGTCGAATATAAATCCCGAATTTGTTTCTGGTCTAGATTCAGCCACTGTACTCGAACGCCACGACCCATCTGGCGATAGTTATGCAAATCTTCCTCGGTGGGCAAAGCGACAAGTTGGTATTGCATTTTCCCATTGAAAAAATTTCTGAAAAATCCCGGTTCGCTCATATCGAAAAAACCGAAATTGAACGACATGGATTCGCCGGTCTGGGTATTTTCGATCACGATAGCGTCGTGGCCGAACCGTGCCCAGAATTCTTCGCCCGGCTCCATCGTGATTACGCCAGCACGCAGCGTTGCCGCTTCAGTAACAGCTTGGGTATGGCCTGAATTTGAGAACAGTACGAGGGCGAAAAGCAGCAAAACTCTAAACATCGCCATGAATGCTCACGACAAAGCTATGGACACGCCGTTGGTCGGCTCGTCCAACGCGGAAATGAAAACGACCAACGCTCAATTCTTCGCCTGCTTCGGGCAGATGACCAATCGCATCGGTTACAAAACCGCCGATGGTGTCGTATTCATCATCCAAAAAATCTGCGCCAAATTGATCGTTGAAATCGGCAATGGGCGTGAGCGCATCGACCAGAAATTGACCGTCTGATTGCGCGGCAATCATTTTGGCTTCATCGGCATCATCATGTTCGTCGTCGATCTCGCCCACGATTTGTTCCAGCACGTCTTCAATGGTGACAATGCCGGCGACGCCGCCATGCTCATCCACCACAATAGCCATGTGATTGCGTGACTGGCGGAATTCTTTCAAAAGCACATTCAGGCGTTTTGATTCAGGGATCAGCACAACAGGACGCAGTAATTCGCGAATGCTGCCAGGACCGCCATCGGCCACAATGCCGCGTAATAAATCTTTTGCCAATAAAATACCAAGGATGTCGTCTTTGTCGTCGCCATGAACCGGGAAACGTGAATGACCGGATTCGACCACTAACTTCATCAAGTCAATAAATGCAGCGCTAATGGGCAAGGACACCATTTGCGAGCGCGGTACCATGATGTCACTAACCTGATGCTCGGAAACGCTAAGCGCGCCTTCAAGCATTTTTAATGTGTCGCCACTCAGAATTCCGTTTTCGCGCGCATCGCGCAGAATTTCGATCAGGTCTTCGCGGCTTTGGGGCTCGCCCGAAAATGCGTGGCTCAATCGCTCCAACCATGAGCGCTTTTCGGGTAGGGTACTAGTATCGTCGTCAGACATGGTGTGTTGGCATATGCCCGGAGGGCGGTAGGGCTAGTCTAGCAAACTAAAAACCCACATTTTGTTGCAATACGGCGTTACAAGTAAAAAATCATTCCTTACATAGAGAGTATATGCGAGTCATGATTTTCTTCTTGTGCCTTGTCTTGCTTAAAACTGTGAATTTTTAAGATTTAGCGTTAGGCTCAGTTCTCGCCCGCATAGGGGTCAGCAAAGCCCAAATCAGCCAAAATATCGCGCTCCAGTTGCTCCATAAGCACTGCTTCGCGCTCGTCTTCATGGTCTAACCACAGTAAATGCAACACCACGTGGATAGTGAGATGGGCATAATGCGCGGCCAGGGTTTTGCCTTGCTCTTCGGCCTCCTTGGCAACTACAGGCGCACAAATGACCAAATCGCCGAGCAGCGGCACATTGATCGCTTCCGGCAAATCTGCCGGAAAACTCAGTACGTTGGTAGCGTAATCTTTGCCGCGGTAATGCCGATTTAGCGAACAGCCTTCTTTAGTATCGACAATGCGAATGGCCAAGTCGGCTTTAAGAATTCGACCCGTGACCGCAGCAGTCGCCCATTTTCTAAAGCTTTGTGCCGAAGGCAGGCCTACGCGCGGCAAACCATAACTAACGCTAACATCAAACTGAATCGGGCCGCGGGTCATAAGCGAATCCACTGAGCTGACGAGTGTGCATCATAAACTTTAATTGATAAAAAAAACGAGTATTGCCTGGTTGAGTAGGAGCGCTCACGAGCGCGACCAACGCTGCGACACAATTGACAATCGCACTCGTGAGTGCTCCTATCTTTTTGTTTGTTTGTTTGATTGATTTTGGGCGCAGCAAGCAGGCGGCCTACGGGTTATTTGTCGGCATTGTCGTCGCTGGCATCGCGAGCATCATAAGCACGCACGATTTTTGCCACGAGTGGATGACGCACCACGTCTTTTGCTTCAAAAAAGGTAAAGCTCAGACCTTCAACTTTGCGTAACACATCCATGGCATCGCGCAAGCCGGATTTCTGGTGTTTAGGTAAATCAATCTGACTCATGTCGCCAGTGATCACGGCAGTCGATCCATAACCGATTCGGGTTAGAAACATTTTCATTTGTTCGATGCTGGTATTTTGCGCTTCATCCAAAATGACATAGGCATCGTTCAAGGTGCGACCGCGCATGTACGCAAGCGGTGCGATTTCGATCACATTACGTTCAAGTAATTTCACTACTTTATCAACGCCGAGCATTTCATAAAGTGCGTCATAGAGCGGGCGCAAATAGGGGTCGACTTTCTGGCTTAGATCGCCCGGCAGGAAGCCCAGTTTTTCACCGGCTTCTACCGCCGGGCGCACGAGCATAATGCGTTGTACACGGGATTCATTCAAAGCTTCAACGGCCGATGCGACCGCAAGATAGGTTTTGCCGGTGCCGGCTGGGCCGATGCCAAAATTAATATCGTGGGTAGCGATGGCATGCAGATATTTGGCCTGATTTTCACCGCGGCCTTTTACAACGCCACGCTTCACCTTGATGATGACTTCTTGCGGCGAATATTCTGGCGAAGAAAAACGCTGATATTCGGCAGTGCCTAATCGAATATTGAGGCCTTGCAAGTCGATGGTTTCTTCAACCGTTTCAGCAAAGCATTTTTTAATGAAACGCTCGGCGGCTTCGACTGCCTTTTTTTCGCCATTGATGCGAAAGATATTGCCACGATTGGCAATTTCCACACCCATGCGCATTTCAATTTCACGCAAATGTTCGTCAAATGGACCGCATAGATTGGCTAAGCGTTCTGGGTCATCGGGACTTAAGGTAAAGTCGTTAGGCTTGTTCTGCGTCATGCGTAAAGACTAGCGTTTTTAGCAGAACTTGGATAGTGGATTATTTTTGTTCGTTAAGTTTTGCACGCATCTTTTCAATATCCATTTTCCGAATTCGGCGCTCAATATTTTTCCAGATCACGTGATATTCATACTCTCCCTGTTTCATCTCGGCAATCGCAGCTTCTTTACTCCAGCCCTGAATTATCATTCGATAACTCGCCATCATTAAACCGGTGCGATCTGCTCCGTGCGTACAATGCACCAGAACAGGCTGATTCGCCGGATCATTCAGAATTCTTAAAACTGCGAGTATGTCTTTTTCTTCAATGTCCCAGGTGTATAGCGGGTAGCGCTTGAACGTGACGCCCGTTGTTTTGTGCAGCGGTTCATCCTTATCGCGTTTGCGAAAACTCAGAACAGTTTTGATGCCGAGTTTTTGTAGTACCTCGCCGCTAGATTCGTCGGGTTGCGCGCTGCGATACAGGGTGGGTGTCACCCGATGCAAGTTTGGCAGGCCTTTTATTTCAAGCGGTGCGGCCCATTCGCTGGGGCGCATTGATACTGTTGCTGCAGAATTTTTTGCAATGGATTGTAAGCTTGTGGAAAACAAAACCAATAAAATAAGCAATGAAGAAACACGCTTTAGTAGAAAGAACATGACAGATTCCATAAATTTAGACTGTTTCCATCTCATTAACTACCAATCTTCCACGTAATGAATTCGTCATGGCGTCGGTGATAAACACTTCGACAAACTGGCCGATTAAGCGTGGGTGACCAATGAAGTTTGTGTAGCGCATATTTTCGGTGCGGCCGGTCAATTCGCCTTCATGTTTTTTACTTTTGCCTTCGACCAAAATGCGTTGCGTGGTGCCGATCATTGCGTTGGAAATATTTCGAGCATTGTTGGTGATGGTGTTTTGTAATTGATTTAAGCGTAAGTGCTTGGTGGCGTCGGAAATATCGTCTGGCAAGTTCGAAGCCGGGGTGCCAGGACGTTTGGAATAAATAAACGAGAAACTTTGATCGAAACCAATATCGTTGATTAACTTCATGGTGGCATCAAAATCTTTATCGGTTTCGCCGGGGAAGCCGACGATAAAGTCCGAAGAAATCGTGATGTCGGGTTTGGCCTCGCGCAGTTTGCGAATTTTTGCCTTGTATTCAAGGGCGGTGTGGTTACGCTTCATCGCGGTCAAAATTCGATCAGAACCTGATTGAACCGGTAAGTGCAAAAATGAAGCTAGTTCGGGTACATCACGATGGGCTTCGATCAATGAGTCGCTAAATTCCATTGGATGCGAGGTGGTGTATCGAATGCGACCCATTCCCTCAATTTGTGCGATGGCACGAATGAGCAAGGCGAGGTCGGCTTTATCTTCCGATTCAAACATGGCGCCGCGATAGGCATTGACGTTTTGGCCGAGCAAGTTCACTTCGCGCACGCCTTGAGCAGCGAGCTGCGAGACTTCGAGAAGAACATCATCGAATGGACGTGAAACTTCTTCGCCACGGGTGTAGGGCACCACGCAGAACGAACAATATTTACTGCAGCCTTCCATGATTGAAACAAAGGCGGTCGGGCCTTCGGCCCGGGGTTCTGGCAGGCGGTCGAATTTTTCGATTTCAGGGAATGAGATATCCACCTGCGGTAAGCCGGTGGCACGTTTGGCATCAATCATTTGCGGCAGGCGATGCAAAGTTTGCGGGCCGAATACCAAATCGACATAGGGCGCACGTTTGATGATGGCTTCGCCTTCTTGCGAAGCTACGCAGCCGCCGACACCGATTACGAGGTTCGGTTTATCTTTCTTGAGCTGTTTCCAGCGACCCAGTTGGCTGAAGACTTTTTCCTGGGCTTTTTCGCGAATCGAACAGGTGTTGACCAGAATAACGTCGGCGTCGGCCTCGTTGTCGGTCAACTCCAGGCCGTGCTCGGCCGCGAGTACGTCCGCCATTTTGTCCGAGTCATACTCGTTCATTTGGCAGCCGTGGGTTTTGATGAACAATTTACCAGCAGCGGGAATCCCGGTCATGGCGATTAATCCGGTCGGGAGGATAGGGAGGCGTATTCTAGCGGTTTGTTGCGCCTAATCCATCATTAGGCACCCCTGAAAACCCACATTTCGTTGCAATACGGCGTTGCAATGGAAAAATCATTCTTTACATATTCTGCATATGCGCGTCATGATTTTGCCCTTACGCCTTGTCTTCCTTAGAGCTATGGATTTTTAGGAATACCCATAAATCTGCTCTAAACGCTTGGAATTTATAAAAAATAGGGAGAAACTGCCCGCCATGCGCATACTTTTTCTATTAATGTTGTTTGGCCTGGCAGGCACCGCGAACGCTGGCAATCTGTACAAATGTATTGGTAGCGACGGTGTTTCCAACTACACCAGCAAGAAAATTGCCGGTTCCAGTTGTGTTGTTGTGGCTAAAACCGCGCCGCAACAAAGTAATCCGAGCCCGTTAGCGGCTGCATCAGTGGCAGACTCAGCCGCCAGTGTTGGATCAAAGTCAAATAAGACCGAGTCGCCAACTACTGCGCCAGTGCCGGTAGCGACCGCGGCGCCCAAACAGACCGAGGCCCCTAAGTTTTTAAGAATGGCGCAATCGACCACATATTCTTACGTGGATGAAAACGGCATCAAGAATTTTAGTAGTCGCCGTCCTAAAGGCGCGAGTAACGTTATCGCGATCAAAATCGAATACGCGGTTTTTTCGCAGCCCACTTGCTATGCCTGTGCGGTACCTACGTCAGTTAGCTTTGGTGCCTTGCGTCTAAATACCAACGCTTATGCCGCCGAGATTAAAGCAGCCTCGGTCACTTATGGTGTTGAAGAAGCTATCGTACGCGCCATTATTCATGCCGAGTCGGCTTATCGCCCGCATGTGCAATCCAACAAGGGCGCACAGGGTTTGATGCAGTTGATTCCCGCCACTGCCAGACGTTTTGGCGTGAACGACTCGTTTGATCCAGCGCAAAATATCAATGGTGGCGTGCAGTATCTGGCTTGGTTACTCAGGCGCTACAAACAAGACGTGACTTTAGCATCAGCGGCCTACAATGCCGGTGAAGGCGCTGTTGATCGATATGGCGGTGTCCCGCCCTACAAAGAAACCCGGCTCTATGTTGCGCGAGTAGGGCAACTAGCCGAGCGTTATCGTAAGGCGTTGTAAAGCCTAGTCAGCATCCTGTCGAGATCGCTGCGGATATGAGCACGTTCTGAGTTCTTGCGTGGGCCTTCACGTTTTATCCGTTGTCGCCTGCTTAGCCCATCCGTTACAATACGCTGTCATGTAGGTCGGGGATTGACCTGCATCTTTGAATTTATATTAGCTAGCAATCGGAGCGCCTAATGGCCAACGAAGAAGTCAGCAGTTCCCGTCGTAATTTGTTAATCGCCACTGGTGCTGTCGGTGCCATTGGCGTGGTCGGGCTCTCTGTTCCTTTTATCAGTTCATTCCAACCGAGTGCACGGGCAAAAACTGCCGGTGCTCCTGTGGACGTGGATATCAGTAAAATCGATAACGAACCGGGCATGCGCATGATCGTGCAATGGCGCGGTAAGCCCGTCTGGATTTTCAAACGAACCAAAGAACAATTAGCTGCGTTACCGAGTCTGGACAGCAAACTGCGTGATCCAAAGTCGGACAATCTTGATC
The DNA here is from genome assembly GCA_043754555.1 of Arenimonas sp. Lineage (GTDB taxonomy): Bacteria > Pseudomonadota > Gammaproteobacteria > Xanthomonadales > Xanthomonadaceae > Arenimonas. The sequence continues at coordinate 11,341 of JAYUUM010000244.1, forward strand.
AAACGCCCGCTTTTGCGAAGAACGAAGCCCGTACTATTGTCGGTAAAGAAAATATTGCGGTTATCGTCGGTGTTTGTACCCACCTGGGTTGCTCGCCGTCGTTCGTACCCGAAATGCTGCCGCAAGTGTATGACTCAGAGTGGAAAGGCGGATTTTACTGCCCTTGTCACCAATCGCGCTTCGATTTAGCCGGCCGCGTTTATCAGGGCGTCCCGGCACCGTCCAATCTAGAAATCCCTCCTTACCATTTCGTTGACGAGAACAAGATTATCGTTGGCGTTCCTCCAAAGGGAGCGGTTTAATGAATAAGATTGACAAGGCAGTCGCTGGCTTAACGGGTTGGTTTAACGACCGTGCGCCGGGTTTTGTGCCGGCCTACAAAAAGCATATGTCGGAGTACTACGCTCCTAAAAACTTCAACTTTTTTTACTACTTCGGTTCGCTTGCACTATTGGTGCTGATCAACCAAATTGTCACCGGTATATTTCTGACGATGCATTTCAAGCCTACGGCCGCCGAAGCGTTTGCCTCGGTTGAATACATCATGCGTGATGTGCCCGGTGGCGACATCATTCGTTATATGCATTCCACCGGCGCCTCGCTGTTTTTCATCACAGTGTATTTCCATATGTTCCGTGGTTTGATTTATGGCTCATACCAAAAACCGCGTGAACTGGTTTGGGTGTTAGGCGTGTTGATCTTCCTGGTATTAATGGCTGAGGCCTTCATGGGCTATGTGCTGCCATGGGGGCAGATGAGTTATTGGGGCGCGCAAGTAATTATCAATTTGTTTGGCGCTGTTCCGGTAGTGGGGCCCGAACTGACCGAATGGATTCGTGGTGATTACCTAGTTTCTGACGCCACTATCAACCGTTTCTTCGCCTTGCACGTAATTGCATTGCCTTTGGTGATTTTGTTGCTGGTAGTGTTGCATCTAGGCGCACTGCATGAAGTCGGTTCGAATAACCCCGAAGGCATTGACATCAAGAAAGTGAAAGACCCGGCAACTGGCAAGTACGCGGATGGCATTCCTTTCCACCCTTATTACACGGTGAAAGATTTGTTTGGCGCAGGCTTCTTCCTGACGATTGCAGCTTTTATTCTGTTCTTCGCTCCGACCTTCGGCGGCTACTTTCTGGAATACGATAACTTTATTCCTGCCAATCCATTGGTGACGCCAGAACACATTAAACCGGTCTGGTACTTCACACCTTATTACGCAATGTTGCGTGCGATTCCGGATAAATTCTTCGGTGTGGTAGTTATGGGCGGCGCGACCCTGATTTTATTCCTGCTGCCTTGGCTGGATCGTAGCCCGGTTAAATCCATTCGCTACCGCAGCACTTTCAGCAAGATAATGATTGCGTTGTTTACGGTCTCGTTCCTGGTATTGATGTGGCTGGGTATGCAGTCAGGCAGTGCAACGCAAACCCTTGTGGCAAGAATCTTGACCGCCTTCTATTTTGGCTTCTTTATCTTTATGCCTTGGTGGAGCCGTATCGGCAACACCAAACCAGTTCCTGACCGGGTGACCCTGCATGACTAAGATTCGTTTTTTATTATTGAGTCTGTTGCTCGCCCCAGCACTTGCATTGGCAAGTGCTGGCGAAGTTCAGATGAAATCGGCGCAAGTGGATTTGCAAGACAAAGCGGCTCTGCAACGTGGCGCGTCTTTGTATATGGCTTATTGCTCTGGCTGCCATGCCATTAGTTATCACCGTTATTCTCGGTTGTCTGAAGATTTAGGTTTGACCACCGAACAAGTCGAACAAAATCTGATCTACAACGATCAAAAAATCGGCGAAACCATGATCACTGGCATAAACAAGGACGATGCCCAGGCCTGGTTTGGTAAAGCGCCGCCAGACTTAAGCGTTGAAGCTCGCGCAAAAGCCCAAGGCGCCGACTGGATTTACAACTATCTCACCTCGTTCTATGTCGATGAGTCTCGTCCAACGGGTTGGAACAATACCGTATTTCCGGGTGCTTCCATGCCGCACGTATTATGGGAGCTGCAAGGCATGCAGCACGCTAAAACCGAACCCAAGCACAAGAATGCTAAGGGTGAGGCTGAAAGCTGTCCTATGGGCGAATATAAAGGCGAGTGCATCGTAGGCTTTGAAGTGGCTGCTGAACCCAAAGCGCGGATGTCACCAGAACAGTATGATCGTGTCGCCAAAGACATCACGGCATTTCTCGCCTATGTTGGTGAACCCAATGCGGCCAAGCGTGAATCGATAGGTGTATGGGTCGTGTTGTTCCTGGCCTTTTTCACCTTCATGGCGTATTTGTTGAAAGTAGAATTCTGGCGTGACGTTCACTAAGCGAGCATAAGCCGAACCAAAAAACCGCCGTATGTCTTCTATATCCGGCGGTTTTTTTGTACCTATCGCTTAGCCAAGCCGGTTTTTTTTGTCGAAGACGTTACTTTTTGTAACAAAGACTTGCGAAAGCTGTAGTGTTTGGGGCAACGTAAGCGTTTAGCGTGCGCCTCTAGCGCACCAGCCCTTTTCGATGAGGCGTGCCCATGGTGACCAGTGTTCGCTTACGCAACACCCTGAGTCTATTTTCTGCCCGCGATTGCGTGGTCTGCCATCGAGTGCGCATGGTGCTCGCTGCCAAAGGTGTGACCTATGAAATTATTCTGGTCGATACCGCTAATCCGCCTGAAGATCTGGTCGATTTGAATCCCTATCACTCAGTGCCGACATTAGTTGAGCGTGATCTGGTTTTGTATTCGGCGGGAGTGATCAGTGAATATCTGGATGAGCGTTATCCGCATCCGCCTTTAATGCCTGTTGATCCACTTTCTCGCGCACGCATTCGTTTAGCCATGCAACGCATCGAGCTCGATTGGGTGCCGCAAGTACAAGCCATGCAGACAGGCACAAAATCGCAAGCCGAAACCGGTCGTAAGCGAATGAAAGAATTATTAATGCAATCACTGCCTTTATTTAAAGTCTCAAAATTTTTCCTGAATCCAGAAATGAGTTTGGCCGATTGCGCTTTGACACCAATAATCTGGCGCTTGCCGAGCTTGGGCATCGAACTCAATAAAGACCTGAAAGTCATTGACGATTATGGCATGCGCATATTCCGTAATCCCGGTTTTATGCGCAGCCTGACATCTGAAGAAAAAGTATTGCGCGAGTTAAATTAGTGAGCGATAAAAATACCCCACCAGTTATGACATCGAATCGACCGTATTTATTGCGGGCGCTCTACGAATGGATCAACGAAAACAATATGACTGCGCATTTACTCGTTGATGCCACTCGCGAAGGCGTGCAAGTCCCGCGCTCGGCCGTAAAAGATGGCCGCGTAGTGTTGAATGTAGCTACGCGCGCCGTCGCGCAATTGGAATTAAGTAATCGCGAAGTACGTTTCATGGCACGCTTCGGCGGTGTTAGCCAGGCAGTGATAGTACCGATGGCAGCCGTGCTGGCTATTTATGCACTGGAAACTGGACAAGGCATGATGCTGCCCGATGACGGCATCATGATGCACGAAGAAAATCCCGACGATATGCCCGATCCACCGGACAGCACGAGCGATGGCCCGAAGAAAACTATCTCGCATTTGCGGGTGGTGAAGTGAAGCGGGGTTGAAGGTTAGGGGCTAAAAGCAAAACGCAAAACGCAAAGCAAGTTCCCTCACCAGTGCTTTTTAACGGGGGAGGGTTAGGGTGGGGGCGAAAAATTGCGACAAATCCCTGAGGCGGCTGATTAGCAAAAAGTGATCTTTCAAAAACTCAGCTATCGTTTTCAGCCTTCGGCATTGGTCCCACCAAGCCGACTAACTCCGTCCCCAGCAAAACCACATGACCGGCGTAGCGGTCATCGCCGTTGTGCGAATACTCAAAAAGGAATTTCCGCTCCCAGCTAAGCCAGCCGTTGCTGCCACGACGCAGGCGAATGGCAATCATATGCGCGCTCTGGTCTAACCATTGAACGCCTGCACGCTGACAAGCCCGTTGACCGTAAAGCAGCGCAACTTCAGCCGCAGACCTGCCTGAGGACCAGAAAAGTCCGACCGGAATAGCCAGAGCCATGAGAATTAATATCGTATCCATACCGGCAGTGTGTGTAAGCTGTCGTAAATGGGCAAGGGCTACCCCCTGCCGATTTTGCTCAAGCACAGATAAGATAGGGGGTAGCGGCCGAGATTTGGCAACGATAATTCGCAGGAGAGCGAGAATGAAGCTGGTTTTTCCCAATGGTGAACATGGACAAGTGTTATTAAACCCCGGCGTGAACCGTATCGGTTCTAGCGCAGAAGCGGCGGTGGTTCTTACTATGCCGGGCATTTTGCCGGAGCATTGTACGATTCATGTCACACAGACCGGCGCAAATCTGCAGGTGCCAGCCGGCGGTGGTTCGGTAGAAGTCAATGGCAAGCTAGTTGCTGATTTAATGTCCTTGCGCGCAGGCGACAATCTTCTGATTGGTACCGTGCAGGCAAAATACTTAATTGTCGAAGTGGCTAAAAGCTCCACGGTAGCTAGCGGCAATCCTGATGAAGATTCTGGTGCAACCCGTGTTCGCATGGCAGTGCCGAAATACGTATTACGTGGAGTTTCCGGCGCAGTCTTCAGCAAAGTGTTTCCCGTTACCGGGCCCGTGGTTATTGGCCGTGCAGCTGAGTGCGACATATCGGTTCCGGCTGATGAAATTTCCCGTCGCCATGCTTTAGTCAAACCCACACCTGATGGTTTGTCGGTTGAAGACCTTGGTTCATCGAATGGCACTTACATCAACAATAAACGCGTGCAACATGGTTTCCTGAATCCAGGTGACGAACTGCGTCTTGATGCAGTACGTTTTATTCTGGTCGCACCTGGCATGGAGATGAATACGTCAAGTGCACAGATGAAAGCCACAGCCCCGGTAAAACCTCCAAGTACTGGCGGTGGAAATCCTTACGCCAAGTACATTGCCGGCATGTTGATACTCGCAGCCATCATCGTGATGGTGGTGTTGGTAATCAAGAAATAACTATTGGTTGATGATTCATAGAAAAGCCCCGCATCGCGGGGCTTTTTTTGTAGGTCGGGCCTTGGCCCGACATTTTCAAAAATTGCGATGTGTGTCTGTCGGGCCAGGGCCCGACTTACGAATACACACCAAGCTTCATCGAAAAATCGATCGCATGAACATGTTTGGTCAGCGCACCAATAGAAACAAAATCTACACCGGTAGCGGCAATCTCGGCCAGGCGTTCAAAAGTGACCGAGCCCGAGACTTCAAGTGGAATCTTGCCGGCGGCTATTGTCACTGCAGCACGCATATCGTCCAGTGAAAAATCATCAATCAAAATTCGTGTGCAACCAACGTGCAAGGCTTCATGCAATTGCGTCAAAGTTTCCACTTCGATAATCAATGGCAGCGATGGGAACCGTGTCTTTGCATGTAAAGCCGCTGCCGTCAGCGAACCTGCTGCATGGATATGATTTTCTTTCAGCATTACCGTGTCATACAAACCCATACGGTGATTCACTCCGCCGCCCACACGCACTGCATATTTTTGTGCTTGCCGTAATCCCGGGATGGTTTTGCGCGTATCAAGTACGCGTGTACGTGTACCTTGTAAGGCCTGCGCATAGCTAGCCGTCACGGTTGCAACGCCTGATAAAGTTTGCAGAAAATTCAATGCCGAGCGTTCAGCCGATACCATCGCGCGCGAGCTACCTTCAAAAGTACAAATCACTTTTACCGGTTCAACCGTGTCGCCTTCGTTGACATGCCAATGTATTTTTACTTTTGGGTCGAGTGCTTTCAGGCAGGCATCAAACCACGGTCGGCCAGCGACAACACATTTTTCCTTGCATAGCACATAGCCTTCCGATAAATAATCGGGCAGCAAGGCAGCAGTGACATCGCCACTGGCAATATCTTCGGCAATGGCAGCGCGAACATTTTCATCAATGACATGTTGATCAAGCGGGACAAAATCCATTAAAACCTCAACGCGGAAAATCGGAAATTTGTGAAGTAGCAATGGCCTCGTCGGCTAATAACACGGGGATGTCATCCTCAAGCCGGTAGATCATTTTGTGGTCGCGGGTAATAAGGGCCTGCTTTAATAAAACTGTTTGGACCGTTTCATCATTCTTGCGCACATTGCCGCCGCCAATCGCCGTGTTCAAGGCATTCAATTCGGCGCTATTCACCATCGCCAAGGGCTGTTTGCTGATGGGGCAGCATAAAATATCTAATAATTTTCTATCCACGGGTGATGCTCCTATACTCAGATACGAATAGAATAGCCTTTTGGGGAAAGCAGACGCCATGAGTGCAGCAAATTCGCCATTAGTCGGTGTCGTAATGGGCTCCCGGAATGACTGGGATACCATGCTGCATGCCACTCAGCGCCTGGAAGCCATGGGTGTCGCTTTTGAAGTGCAGGTGGTATCTGCGCACCGAACTCCAGACTTGCTAGTGACTTATGCGAAATCCGCTGCCGATCGCGGACTCAAGGTCATCATTGCAGGCGCAGGCGGTGCAGCACATTTGCCCGGTATGTTAGCCGCAATGACGGCACTGCCCGTGCTCGGAGTGCCCGTGCAAAGTAAATCGCTCAACGGCCTCGATTCGCTGCTATCCATCGTGCAAATGCCCGCTGGTGTTCCTGTTGCTACCTTCGCCATTGGTGCCGCCGGTGCTGCCAATGCTGGCTTGTTCGCCGCGGCCATTGTGGGGCTTGAAGATTCACAGGTACGCGAAGCCTTGAATGCCTTCCGTGCCAAACAAACACAGGACGTGCTGGATCACATCGATCCACGTCTGCCATGACCATGACCGTAGGAATTCTTGGCGGCGGACAGTTGGCTCGTATGTTGGCACTGTCTGGCGCGCCACTGGGCCTGCGCTTTCTAGTTCTGGATAACACTTCCGACGCCTGTGCCGGTCAATTTGTACCGATGGTCGTCGGCGATTACCGCGATGAAAAAGCCCTGGCCGAATTTGCGTCCAAAGTAGATGTAGCAACGTTTGATTTTGAAAACGTACCCGCTGAAAGCGCGCAATGGCTGGCGGAGCGAATTCCGGTTTTTCCAAGCCCGCGAGCCTTGGCTATTGCCCAGGATCGTTTGGCGGAAAAAAATCTGTTCCAAGAATTGGGAATTTCGGTGGCACCGTTTGCCGACATTTCATCACGCGAAAATTTACAAAACGCAATTGAAAAAATCGGCTTGCCCTGTATTTTGAAAACACGGCGTTTGGGTTATGACGGTAAGGGGCAGTTTCGGATCAAAACTTCCGACGATATCAATTTGGCCTGGGATGCCCTAGGCGCGCAAGCTTCTACAGTCGGTTTGATTCTCGAAGCCTTCGTTACTTTTCAACGCGAAATTTCCTTGGTCGCTGTTCGTGGCCGCAATGGCGAATTCCGCGCTTGGCCATTAACTGAAAATTGGCACGAAAATGGTGTGCTTTCGGCAAGTCTTGCGCCTGCGACAGATTGCGAAGACCTGCAAGACTCTGCATTGGCATACGCCAAGCGTGTTGCCGAATCGCTGGATTATGTCGGGGTATTCGCTCTAGAGTTATTTTTGAAAGACGGCCAATTGTTTGCTAATGAAATGGCACCGCGAGTTCATAACTCCGGCCACTGGACAATCGAAGGTGCTGAAACTTCGCAATTTGAAAATCATCTGCGCGCCGTTCTCGGGTTGCCGCTTGGTAACACTGCTGCCATTGGTATCAGCTGCATGTTGAATTGGATCGGCGAAATGCCATCGGCAACACCAGTGCTGTCCAACGCCCATGGCCATTGGCATGATTACGGCAAGCAGTCGCGCGAAGGCAGAAAAGTAGGACACGCCACTTTGCGCGCAAATACGCCATCGGAATTAGTGAAGGCATTGCAACAAGTTGGTGATGATTTGAATCGTAAAGCACAAATGGAAGCGCCGATCTCACGTTTGATGTAGGAGGGCCTTCTAGGCCCGAAAAATCACTAGCTGTTAGGATTTACATCAGATAAATCATAATGATTTAATTCGATCAGGATCAGTTCTATATAGATTTTCTCGCAAACAGAGCTCGCTCCTACTTTAGATTTCGTCAACAATAAAAAGCCGGGCATTGCCCGGCTTTTTATTTCGAAAATATAGTCGTAAGCCTGTCCCGACTTCCGTCGGTCCTACGCCATCTGTGCAGCCGCAAATTCCCAGTTCACGATATTCCAGAACGACTCGACATATTTCGCACGAGCATTGCGGTAATCGATGTAATAGGCATGTTCCCAAACATCGCAGGTCAACAATGCTTTATCCGAGCCTGTCAAAGGCGTGGCGGCATTCGGTGTGCTGACCAAGCCGAGTGAACCATCAGGACGTTGTACCAGCCAGGCCCAGCCGGAACCGAACGTGGTCAAGGCTGTTTGGGTAAATTGTTCTTTGAACGCGGCAAACGAACCAAAGGCTTTATTGATGCCGTCGAGCAAAGCGCCGGTCGGTTCACCGCCGCCGTTAGGCGACAGGCAATTCCAGTAGAAAGTATGGTTCCAGATTTGCGCGGCGTTATTGAACATGCCGCCTTGCGACTTGCGAATAATGCTTTCCAGATCCGCGTCTTCAAACTCAGTGCCCTTGATTTGGTTGTTCAAGTTGGTCACGTAGGTTTGATGATGCTTGCCGTAATGGAAATCGATGGTTTCGCCGGAAATGGTGGGTTCCAAAGCGGTGCGGTCATAGGGCAGGGCGGGTAATTCAATGGCCATTTCAATCTCCGGAAATGTAGTTAGCTGTCTAAGAGGACTATAATTCTACCTAATGCGGCCGAGATCTGTGTCTGCAACCCTACGAGTTATTCAGGAAAGAAACCCATGAACGAAATTAACGACCGAATTAAGGCCACGGTAGAAGGCCATCCTATTGTTTTATTTATGAAAGGCACGCCGCAGTTCCCGATGTGCGGTTTTTCAAGCCGTTCAAGCCAAGCTTTGAAACAAGCCGGTGCCGTTGGTTACTACACGGTCAATGTGTTGGAAGACCCGGAAATTCGCGCGAACTTGCCACGTTATTCTGATTGGCCAACTTTCCCGCAATTATTCGTCAACGGCGAATTGATTGGTGGTTGCGATATCACCGTGGAATTGCTTGAAAGCGGCGAGCTCGCCAAATTAGTCGCCGAGGCACAGAAAAACGCATGACAGCAGTGCCAACACCGGCTGTCGATGCACTCAAAGGCCGTGTGATCCTGATTACGGGCGCGCATGGTGGACTCGGTGAAGCAAGCGCAAAAGCTTGCGCTGCCGCTGGCGCCAGCGTTGTTTTGCTGGGTCGCAAAGTGCCGAAGTTGAACCGCACCTACGATGCCGTCAAAAAACTCGGCCCCGAGCCTGCGATGTATCCATTGGATATGTCGGGCGCGCATCCAGCCGATTTTGAAACCATGGCCGATAAAATTGCTGCTGAACTGGGTGGTTTGCACGGTGTGCTGCATTGCGCCGTGGAATTCAAAGGGCTAGCGCCATTGGAAACAATCGACCCCGATGATTTTGTCAAACAATTGCATGTCGGTCTAACGGCGCAATGGTTGCTCACACAAGCTTGCATGCCGCAGCTAAAAAAGCATGATAGCGCTGTAGTTTTTATTGGTGATGAATTGCACCGTGTGAATAAAGCTTACTGGGGTGCATATGGCATCGCCAAGGCCGGTTTAGTGGGTTTGATGACAATGCTGCACGATGAAACCGAGGCGAGCCCAGTGCGTGTATCGATGTTGCAGCCAGGGCCCATGCGAACCTCGATTCGCAGCCGGGCTTTTGTTGAAGAAGCGGCGACACAATGTCCATCACCTGAAAAATATGCACCTGCCTGCGTGCATTTACTATCGGAAGCCGGGCGCGAATATCGCGGCCAGGTTTTTGCCCCCAGGGTTTCGTAAACCGTTTTGCCCGCGCAGGGTTCGTGGGAGCGGTGTCAGCCGCGAATGGTGTGGCGCTATGTTTGAAGTCATTGGGTCCTCGACAAAAGCCTTCGGGGACCGGGTTCTTATCACTACAAACTATCGATCCGTCAGAGCGCCCGTCAGATGCGACAGATCTGGCGTGATTCGTCGCGCCTGACGGACGCTCTCACGAATAGATATGTATTGAAATGGGGTGACAGTTCCAAAGATGAAAAAGCGTAGGAGGCCGCTTGCGACCGCCATGGATGGCGAGAGTGCCGGAAGTGCAGGAGCATTTTTCCGGCCGGGCGACGGTTCCGGCGGGGTTTTCGGACCTAGAAGGCCCTGCTATCAGGACATATTTTGTGATAGGTGCTGTGTTGCATGACACAAACTATATCGGCAAGCTAAGCTCACACTTATGACCACACTCTCTGCCGCGTTACTTTTGTTTTTAATTCTCGACCCATTGGGCAATATTCCGTTGTTCCTGAGTTTGCTCAAGCCCTTATCGGCTAAACGCCGGCGCTGGGTATTGATGCGTGAGCTTCTGATTGCTCTGGGGGTATTGTTCGTATTTTTATGGGCAGGACGATATGTGTTGGCAGCGATGCATTTAAGGCAAGAGTCGGTGAGCATTGCTGGCGGCATCGTTTTATTTTTGATCGGCCTGAAAATGATTTTCCCAAGCCCGGAAGGCATGTTTGGCGAAACGCCGGAAGGCGAGCCTTTTATCGTGCCGATGGCGATCCCCTTGGTAGCGGGTCCCTCGGGTATGGCAGCGGTCATGTTGTTCAGTACCCAATACCCTGACCGCATGCTGGATTGGAGTCTGGCCTTATTCGTGGCCTGGCTGGGAACGGCAGTCATTCTGTTTTCCTCTACCAGCCTCTATAGATTATTGGGTAAGCCAGTACTGATAGCAGTCGAGCGCCTGATGGGTATGTTATTGGTAGCCATTTCAGTACAAATGCTGCTTGACGGAGTCGTTGCCTATCTTAAGGTTGGACATTAAGAATTAGCTTCAACTTTATGAATGATTTGGCGGCTAAGCTATTGTTTCAAAACGATCGGTAGCGCACGTTTTTTTACTGTCATAAAGCTGCCATACGCTCGGGTTAGCATGTTAACATCTTGTTATTGCTTGGACTCGGGGAAACCGTTCTAGCAAGACTTCAATTCACATCAGTTGCGTTGAAGTCATATGGATGCTGCATAACTCAACGTCTCTAATTTCGTTTATCTCTAGGGTTTAAAAAATATGTCCAATCATAATCGGGTACGTATCTCGAAACTTGCCATCGGCTTAGCTATTGCGCTTGCCGCTGCTCCTGCTTTCGCACAAAACACCACCTCAGCTCTCGGCGGTCGCATTTCGAGCGAAGCTGGCCAAGCTGTAGCCGGTGCTGAAGTTACTATCGTTCATACCGAATCTGGCTCGGTCAGCAAAGCCACTACCGATGCTGAAGGTCGTTTTCTCGCGCGCGGTTTGCGCGTCGGCGGCCCATACACCATCACCACAACGAAAGACGGCAAGACCGAAACACGCGAAGGTGTGTACTTGGAACTCGCCCAGACTGGTAACGTGGATATCAAATTTGCTGACACCACCACACTGGCGGCAGTGCAAGTCACCGGTGCCCGCGCCGCTGACATTTTTGATTCTAAAAAAATGGGTGCCGGCACCAGCATCAGCGCTGCCCAGATCAAAGGATTCGCATCCATTCAACGCAATTTACAAGACTATGCGCGTTTGGATCCACGACTGACACAAAGCGATAAGAGCCGTGGTGAAATTTCAGCCGCAGGCCAAAACTCGCGTTACAACACCATCACCATTGATGGTGTGAATACGTCGGATAGCTTTGGTCTTGAGAGTAATAATTTGCCAACAGCTAAACAACCAATTTCTATCGATGCGATCAAAGCGGTGCAGGTCAATGTCTCAAATTATGACGTAACACAAAAGGGCTACACTGGCGCTAACATCAATGCGGTGACCAAATCAGGCACTAATGAGTTCAAAGGCAGTTTGACCTACGTCTATCGTAACGACGGTTTTTT
>JAYUUM010000245.1:0-23199 GCA_043754555.1 Arenimonas sp.
CTGCGCCCAAGCTATAAGATAATGTGACAAAGGGCGCAGCAAGCAGGCGCCCCTACGTTTGAATTACATACTCAACCAGGCAGCTGTCATAGTCTTGAACAACAGTTCCTTGTGCGGACGTAACATTTCCACATTCGCACGCGCTGCTTCACCTTCGGGCCCTTGCATGAGGTCACCCATTTGCTGGCCACCAGGAATGCTTTCTTTAACGGCCTCTGCCGCGGCCTCTTGTGCCTGGGCAATCGCATCTTTCACTGCTTTATCGGCAGCTGTATTTTCGTCAGTGCCTGCACCTTCAGTGACTGCAGGCAGGGCATCAGATGCAGGTGCATCGATTGCAATATAAGGCAGTGCTGCACTTACTTGATCACGAATCCATCGATACTCTTCCATCGACATATTTTGCACATTCAATCCAGCGACCTGGGCTTCTTTGGCCTTGGCCATCAAACCGGTCATGTCGGCAAAGGCACCCATCACATCTTTTGCCGTTGGGTCGGCAGACGCTTCATTTTGCTCACCTATTTTTTTATATTTTTCTTCCATCGAAGCAAAATCAGATCCCATTTTGTCAAAGATAGTTTGTTGAATGGTGACAAAAGCAGTGACTTGCGCAATCGAAAGTTTTCCATCTGCGGGCGCAGTAAATGAGGTTTGATTTTTTACGGCTTGCTCGGCTTCACCAATTTTCTTCAAACTATCAATCTGTCCCACGAAATCACTGCCAACACCTGAGATACGAGGCCAGACTAGCCAATAAAATAAGCCGCCGCCTACCACCAACAGGATCAAGCCTGTTACCAAACAGCCCACTAGCCACTTTTTCATGATGAATTTCCTTTAGGGTTTAGTATCAATTACGAAAATCTTTAACTCTTGCCGAACTTCCTGCGAATCATTTTCAAACGACTCATTTATCCGGGCGCATAAGAGCACTGATGAGTAGCGGCTCGGAAATACTAGCTCTTAAAATACCGGTATAAGGTTTAAATAATTTGGCATTGGCGCGCGTTTGCTCAACACTTGCAACATCTTTGGTTTTTTGACGATACATCACATCGGTTTCAGCTGCATTTTCTCTTTTCAGTGCGGCTTGCAATTCGGCTTTAGTAACATTTGCACTTGGAGGCTCCAAAATCATGAAGGGAATTGCCTCGTACACCCTTGCATAGATAAATCCACACTCATTGAAAGACAGGCCATGCTTGGCTCGCAGCATAAGGCCTGCAGCGTGTGCTGCTACCACCATGGATTCAACGTATTGTTCATCCATTGCTTCTTGCTCAGCCGGACTAAAAGCAGCAGATCCTGCTTTTTTTTGCGCCGACATGTTTTCGTATTTTTGCTTCAATTTGTTATTTTCGGAATTCACTGCCTCTACAAGACCCTTCACAATGGCAACGTAGGCCTCAACCTGTGCCGCGGTCAGTCTTCGGTCTATTGCGGGTAGCTCCACAGCAGCTCCCACCGTTTCTCGAAGGGGTTCGGCACCTTGTATCAGCTTGCCAAAGTCTTCGCCGCCGGGGGTATTTTGTTTCATCGCTTCGGCCACCGCTTCTTTGGCCATCACCATTGCAGCTTTTGCTTCAGCATTTTTACCCATGAAGGGATTCGTGGCATCGGACGGCGTGCTTCGCACATCCGGTGCTGGCGTTGTAGTGTCTGGTGAAGGTATCGCTGGGATATCCATCGCAAGTAATGGCATAGCTTCATTGCCTAACGAGGAATCCCAAAAAAACCTGGTGAAATGAACAACAACAAACAATAGACCACCATAGATAACAACGCGGGTGAGCCAGAATTTCATCAGATAACCTCGAAATTTATTACCGTAAAACTGCGAATTAATAACAATAAACGCTAAAATAACATAAATGAAAGCGCCCTCCACACTGACTGAAAATACATACTTCGATGCCGTGATTATTGGTGGTGGTGCTGCCGGCTTAATGTGCGCCATGGTTGCAGGCCAACGCGGTAAAAAAGTGTTATTGATCGAGCATGCCAATCGTTGCGGAAAAAAAATCCTGATGTCCGGTGGTGGCCGCTGTAACTTCACCAATACCGGCACAACACCTGCCAACTATCTTTCCAGTAATCCGCATTTTTGCAAATCGGCGCTTGCTCGTTACACCCCGCAGCATTTTATCGACATGGTGGAGCGGCACGCTATTGCCTATCACGAAAAAGAACTCGGGCAATTATTCTGCGACGAGTCGTCCAAACAGATCGTAAAAATGCTGCTTGATGAATGCGAATGGGCAGGCGTGCGAATTAATACTTCTTGTTCGGTGGATAGCATCGATAAAAAATCGGATTTGTTTGTTATCAAAACATCGCAAGGTAATATTGAAACACGCAAATGCGTGATTGCCTCTGGTGGCCTTTCGATTCCGAGCATGGGAGCGAGTGGCTTTGGTTATGAAATAGCCAAACAATTTGGCCAAAAAATATTACCCACACGTGCTGGATTGGTGCCACTAACTCTTACGGGCAAGCCACAAGAACAATTGGCGGATTTAAGTGGCTTATCGGTTCCGGTGGAAGTTACCTATGGCAAAACCTCATTCAAAAATGCGATGTTGATTACCCATCGTGGCTTGAGTGGACCAGCCATTCTGCAAATATCATCTTATTGGCAACCGGGCCAAAGCCTGTATGCAAACCTGTTGCCCGATATTGATGCACTGGATTTTTTGCAAACACAGCAAGCGAAACATCCGGCTGCGGAGTTAAAAAACTGTTTGGCCGATGTTTTACCCAAGCGCTTGGCGCATAGACTCTGTGAGACAGAGTTCGAGAACAAGCCGATGAAACAACACAATCAAAAGCAATTAAAAATTATTGCTGAGGTGTTGAACCGGTGGCCGATTATTGCCAGCGGTACCGAAGGTTATCGCACTGCAGAAGTAACACTCGGTGGAGTTGACACTCATCAACTATCTTCAAGTACGATGGAGTCGACTCTGGTGTCGGGTCTGTATTTTATCGGCGAAGTCATTGATGTTACGGGCCATTTGGGTGGTTACAATTTTCAATGGGCCTGGGCTTGTGGGCACGCTTGTGGTTCCGCACTTTGATTTATGGACTTCTATCGTGGGAGCGCCCATCAGGCGTGACATATCCGTTGTAATTTTTCGGGCCTGGAAGGCCTTCTTACGTATAATCTCGTGACAAATTATTAACTGCTGCAATGTTATTTTCGATTCAGGCTTCTAATTGAGACTCTTATGCCTTCTTATCATGCTCCGTTACGCGACATGCGCTTTGTAATGTTTGAATTACTGGATGCACAAACCGTACTAAATCAGATGCCAGCGTATGTTGATCTTGATGCTGACACGATCAATGCCGTGTTGGATGAAGGCGCCAAATTTGCCGAGAACATTGCCTTTCCTTTGAATCAATCGGGTGATCTTGAAGGCTGCACTTTTCATGGTAATGGCGTAGTGACAACGCCAAAAGGTTTTAAAGAAGCTTATCGACAATTTTCCGAAGCTGGCTGGCCTGCATTGAGTTGCGACGTGGCTTACGGCGGCCAAGGCTTACCGCGACTGCTCAATAATCGTTTGTATGAAATGCTCAATTCCGCCAATCAGGCCTGGTTGATGTACTCGGGCCTGTCGCATAGCGCTTATGAATGCCTGATGGCCAATGGTACCCAGCAGCAGAAAGATCTGTACTTGCCGAAAATTATTTCGGGCCAGTGGAGCGGCACCATGTGCCTGACTGAACCACACTCTGGCACAGATTTAGGTTTATTAAAAACCAAAGCCCAGCCCTTAGGTGATGGTAGTTTTGCCATTAGCGGTACAAAAATATTTATTACTTCCGGCGAGCATGATGTTGCCGAGAATATTCTGCATCTGGTACTTGCTCGCTTGCCGGATGCACCAGCAGGCAACAAGGGTATCTCACTTTTTCTGGTGCCGAAATTTATTCCGGATGCCAATGGCGAGATTGGCGAACGTAATGGCATTTTTGCCGGCTCCATCGAACATAAGATGGGTATTCATGGCAACGCGACTTGTTTGATGAATATGGATGCTGCACGTGGCTGGCTGGTTGGCGAGCCACACAAGGGTTTGGCGGCGATGTTTGTGATGATGAATTCAGCACGCCTGGGTGTTGGCATGCAAAGCTTAGGGCTGGCCGAAACTGCGCTGCAAAATGCAACCGCCTATGCGAAAGATCGCTTACAGGGCCGCGCATTAACCGGCGCGAAAAATACCGGTAAAGCCGCCGATAGCATTCTGGTACACCCGGATGTACGCCGGATGCTGCTGACTTCGCGCGCCTACACCGAAGCTGGTCGCGCCCTGACTATCTGGATCTCTTTATTGATTGACCAGGAAGAATCCGGTGTCGATGCCGAGATAAAAAAGCATTCGGAAGATCTTGTCAGTCTGCTAACACCAGTAGTGAAAGCCTTTATCACTGACAATGCTTTTGAAACCACAAATCTGTGTCTGCAAGTATTCGGTGGCCATGGTTATATTCAGGAATGGGGCATGGAGCAATACGTTCGCGATGCCCGCATCAACATGATTTATGAAGGCACCAACGGTATTCAGGCGCTCGACTTGCTAGGACGCAAAGTAATGGGCGACGGCGGCCGAAAGCTATCGGTCTTTATCAAGTTAATCGCCGAGTTCATCGATAACCAGAAATCCAACCCTGACATGCAGGAATTCATCGAGCCATTATCTGCATGTGTTCAATCGGTACAAACTTTGACGCAGGAAATTGCGATTAATTCTCACAACAACCCCGATGAAATTGGCGCAGCATCGGTGCCCTATTTACGCTTGATCGGGCATCTAAGCTACGCCTGGATGTGGGCACGAATGGCAGCGATTGCACATGAAAAGAAAACCGATAACCATGACTTCTATCAAGCGAAATTAATGACGGCCAGGTTTTATTATACGAAGCTGCTTCCTGAAAGCCTTTCACTGGTCGCTGTAATCAAAAGTGGTGCAGCGCCCATCATGGATATGGAGTTTGCAACCTTTTAGAGCGATTCCGCATCCCAAGCTTCACCGACGATAATAAAAAGTATTAATAATGACTATGTTTCGCTTTGCTTTATTTTCATGCTCCCTCGTTTTTTGCTCTGCGACTATTGCCGATCCGGCCACCATTATTGAGGTGCCGACACTGTCGGGTGACGTCGTGATTGATGGCGTGCCAGATGAAGATTTCTGGCAAAAAGCACGAACAGTAGAATTGAATATTGAAACGCAGCCTGCTGACAACGCAGCTGCCACGGTAAAAACCACCGCCTATATTGCCGACAATGGTCGCGAAGTATTGCTGGCGTTCCGTGCCGAAGATCCCGACCCAAGCAAAATACGAGCTTTTTTGCGTGACCGTGACAGCCTTTGGAGTGACGACTTTATCGGCTTCACTATTGACACCTTTAATGATCAACGCCGCGCTTATGAATTTTATGTCAATCCGCTAGGCGCCCAAGGCGACCTCATAATAGACGGGGCTACCGGCAATGAAGATGATTCGTGGGATGGTCTTTGGGATAGTGCTGCGAAAATAAATGCCACCGGCTATACCGTAGAAATTCGCATTCCCTACTCAACTTTGCGCTTCCAGCAAACCAATGGCCTAACGCAAAAATGGGGTGTCGATTTTCTGCGTTTTCGTCCGCGCGATAATCGTTACCGCATATCCAATAATAAATTGATCCGTGGCGATAACTGCTATTTATGCGGCCTGAGCAAACTGCAGGGCTTTGCCAATGCCAACCCGGGGCGCGATCTGGAAGTAACCCCAACTTTTACAGCGGCGTACGCACAAGAACGAAACACACCAAATGCCGCATGGCAAAGCGACGGGGCGCAATACGAATTAGGTGTTGACGTAAAATGGGGCATCGGTTCAAACCTTACCTTGAACGGGACGCTCAACCCGGATTTTTCGCAAGTCGAAAGCGACCAGGCGCAACTGGATTTGAATACGACCTTTGCCTTGTTCTTTCCCGAGAAACGGCCTTTCTTCTTAGAGGGCGCTGATTATTTCAGCACTCCATTCAACGTGGTTTACACACGATCTGTCCAGGACCCCGACTATGGTATTCGCGCCACCGGTCGTAATGGAAAACATACCTATGGTTTTTTTGCAGCTCAAGATTCCGTCACGCAAGCTCTATTACCCAATGCGCTCGGTTCTGGGTTTAGTCCGCGTTTGGAACAAGACTCGTTAGCCGCTGCAGGTCGTTATCGCTTCGATATCAATAGTAAAACCAGTATTGGCCTGATATCAACATTACGTAGCGGCGATGATTACCAGAACACTGTTATCGGAATCGATGGTCGCTGGCAAACCAAGGGACATACGATCACAGCCCAATGGCTGACTTCAGACTCAGAGAATCCGCCTGCATTTAATCCAAAACCTCCAGCACCGCCATTGCCACCGAAGCAGCAAGGCGATGCATTCTCCATAGGCTATGAATTCAGCAACCGCAATTGGGGTGCCTATGCATCGCACACTAGTTATGATCAGGGCTTCCGTGCAGATCTAGGCTTTATCAACCAAGTCGATAACGCCAAATCGGTTGTGGGTGGTTCGCGAACCTGGCACGGCGAAGATGGCGCAAAAATTACCCGAATGCAATTGCGTGGCGATTGGGATATTACCCATCGCAGCGATGGCCAATTATTGGAGCGTGAACTCGAAGCCTATTTCTCATTGAACGGTCCCATGCAAGGTTTTATTCAAGTCGGCGCTCTGAAGCGTGACCGCTTTTGGGCAGCGCAATTATTCGACGAATCTTGGTGGTCAATGTATGGCGAAATTACACCTACATCACGCCTTAGTTTTTCTCTGTTCATGCGAGAAGGTGAACAAATAGATTACCGGAACGCCAAGCTAGCGGACATCCTTCAGATTGATCCTTCGGTCACTCTCAATATAGGCAAGGGTATCAATTTCCGGCTCAATCATACTTATCAAAAATTATCACGTGACGGCGGAAATGTTTTTGTTGCCAACCTAAGTGATGCACGGCTTTCATGGCAGTTTAATCACCGTCAACGCTTGCGTCTGTCATTTCAATACGGCAATACCATCCGAGACAGATTTTTATACAACTTTCCGCTTGATTACAATGACGAAGTTCAGGATTTAAGCACTCAATTATTGTATTCCTACAAAATCAATCCGCGCACAGCATTTTATGCTGGCTATTCCGAAGGTCAATTTTCCAATGATGACTACCCTGAACTTTTTGCTACTGGCAGAGCGCTGTTCATGAAACTAAGTTACGCCTGGCAACCAGATTGATATTGCAAATTGTGGGAGCGACGTAAGTCGCGACTTACGTCGCTCCCACAGCGTTTATAGCCACAATTTCTTCCAGCCTTCCGCACCTAAAGATTTCAAAGTCTCGATATTTTTTTCGTAAATTTTTCCGGCTTCGGGAAATGCCGCAACGGCTTTTTCGACGCTACTTTCCCTGAGCAAATGTAAGCACGGGTAAGGCGCGCGGTTGCTGTAATTTTCAACATCTTCGTATTTAGTTTCGGCAAACTGATAATCGGGATGAAAACTGGCGACTTGAATTTCGCCATCCAATGCAAGTTCGGATACTGCTGCATCGGCAATTTCCAGAAAATCGTTATAGTCCAGAAAATCCTGCAATACATGTGGATGGATTAACAGTGTGGTCTCGACAGTCTCGGCGTCTGCATCATAGAGCAACTGCAATTCATACAATAAATCACCAAGCAGTTCTTCCTCGTTCTGCGCATGCGATACCACATACCGTATTTGTTCTTTCACATGCACCGCTTTGGCGAATGGACACAAGTTCAAACCAATGACCGCCCGTTCCAGCCAGTTTTTAGTCTGGGCAATAAGAGCATCGGGATTCGGAACAGTATTCATGGCGGTTTCAACTCTTGGCTTTGTGCTGCCGTACGCTTAGAGTAACCCATCGCGACTATCTCGCGCACCACGGGGAATACCATGCATTTGCAAGCCGCTTTAATTACCGCTTTAACCGTCGTTGTGATTTCCATTGCCATGTATTTTGTCGGACGCGCGCGCGGCAAATATCAAATTCATGCACCGGCAACTTCAGGACATCCGGATTTCGACCGTGCTTTTCGTGCGCATCAAAACACTCTCGAACAAACCGTTATGTTTTTACCACTGCTATGGCTGGCGACGATGTACTGCAACGAGCAGTATGCCGCTTATCTGGGTTATGCCTGGTTGATAGGCCGCTTATGGTTTGTGTTCGGATACATCGCTGAAGCCGGCAAGCGGAGCATGGGTTTCAGTATTAGTATTCTGGCAACAATAATACTACTGGTAATGAGCTTGTGGGGCATCATCAGTCAAATGATGTGAATCTCAGGCTTTTAAATTAGCAGACAAAAAAAGGGCGGATATTCCGCCCTTTTTTATTTACGTCCGACATACATTCAAGCAATTTTCACTAGCAAATGTTTCGCCATCATTCCATGTAATTTACCAATGCCGCGTGCTACATGCAGAGTTACGAAAATACCCAGGGCACCTACAATAAACATGGGAATAATGACCCAAGGTTGATCGATGACGGCAATTCCATTGAACGTGAATGCGATCTGGCTTGCATCATCGAAAAGATAGGCCAATGGAGCAAACATAAAAGCCAATGACGTTGATAATGCCGTTACCGCAATTGTGAAATAAATAATACCCAAGGGCAGCATCAACAACATGTAAAGTAAGGTTGCCCAAGTGCGTGGATCGACCAGAATGTCCTTGATGCGTGTCAGGAAGCCACCTTCTCGACTCACATAGGCTGGGCGCCTTGGCATACGCACCCCAAGCATTGTTTCTACCAACCGGCCTTCGACCAACGAAAGTGCCCAGACCGAGCCCATAAACAATACGGCGAACGGAATACCGATAATCAAAATCATGAAGCCCAATGACAAACTTAGACCGGTCACTGCCCAAGTAAAATAGAAAGTACCGGTCGCCAATGAAAGCAGCATATAGAACAGCGCCGCGTAGGCACGCGGATCAGCGGCAACACCAAAAAACCATGCGATTGGATTCTGCGGTTTTTTATTGACGCTAACGCCGACACTGGCGACCCCTTCACTGCTTTTTGTTGGTGCGATACTGGCCCGCGGCGATCGGAAGGCTTCGCTTATGACGACTTCACGCTCACTATAAATCTCTGCTACTTCATCAGGAGCGCCGTAACTGGTAGCAACTTTTTCCAGTACGCTGGCTTCATCTTGTTCCGGATGCTCGGCCAATTCAGCACGAAGATATTCTTCGGCGTCATAAAGAGCGTCCTGTACCAAGGCCGGATCTTTTCCTTTCAATGCGGCACGTAATAATTCCAGATATTCGGGAATGGTTTTCGGTGTTTGTAAGATATTACTCATGACTGTCCCCTTTCAAAATTGAATCCACGAAGCTGCGTGTTGCATTCCAAGTGTTTGCCCACTCGCTCAGCACAGCACGGCCGTTTTCGGTAATTTGGTAATAGCGCCTTGGCGGCCCAGACACCGACGGCTCAACAAAACTATCGAGCAGGCCGGAGGCGCTCAGATTTCGCAGTACCGGGTAAAGCGCACTTTGTTTCCCCGTCAGTACGGCCTCGCCAGCGCCTTCAAAGCGCTTCGCTATTTGGTAGCCATACATAGGTTCTGTCGCTTGTCCGAGCACGCCCAACAGCACCAAAGACACCATGCCAGCGCTTAATTCCTTCTGGAATTTCTTTAGATGAATCTCGGTTTCGGTCATGGCGGATCTCCTATGGCTTATCCATGACTGCAGAATAGTGTTAACTTAAGTATAGTGAACCTGCCATAAGTCATGACTGAAGATTTTTGTCACACTAAAAAACGTCAGCTCCGGGATAGCTTATGAATGCTTTGATGCCAACGCTTTTTATTGGGCACGGCTCACCGATGAACGCCATTGAAGACAATGTTTTTAGTCGCTCATAGCGAGAAATCGCTACTGTCTTGCCCAAGCCCAGAGCAATACTCTGTATTTCCGCGCATTGGGAAACCATGGGCGTTGGCGTTACTGCCAGCGAATGGCCAGCAACGATTCAAGATTTTTATGGCTTTCCAAAAGCCTTGTTCGATGTTCAATATCCGGCTCCCGGCAACCCGCAGCTCGCACAGCAAATCGTAGATTTATTGCAAGCCGAGATTGTGCATTTAGATACGCAGCGTGGTTTGGACCATGGCGCTTGGAGTGTGTTGCAACCGATGTACCCGGCTGCCGATATTCCGGTTCTACAATTAAGTCTGGACCTGACACGAAATGCCCAATCACATTATGAGCTGGCAAAAAAATTAAGGCCGCTGCGAGAGCAAGGCGTGTTGATTGTCGCTAGCGGTAATGTCGTACACAACTTGCGCGTATTTGATTTTAATGAAACCCGACCCTACGATTGGGCAAGTGCGTTTGATCAAACCGTAATGGACTGCATTGTGCAAAAAAATCATGCTGCACTTTGTGATTATTCAAAATTCGGACGAATGGCAGCCTTAAGTATTCCGACCGCCGAACATTATCTGCCTTTGTTGTATGCGTTAGCACAACAACAAGACGGCGATTCATTAAGATTTTTTAATGAAGAGGTGATGAGCTCGATCAGCATGCGTTCCTTGCAAATCGGTTGAGGTAGTAATTTTCGTAGGAGCCCGCTTGCGGGCGACGGATTCGGTTAGGCCCAAGGGCTGAAAGTATTTTCGTAGTGGCCGCTTGCGACCGCCACGGATGGCGGGAGTGCCGGAAATGCAGGAGCATTTTCCGGCCGGGCGACAACAAATCAGGCCCAAGGGCCCTCCTACGTATTCGTTATTTAATGCGGGCGCTGCAAGCGGGCGCCCATACATTTTCTTTTTTTGCCTTGACGTTTGCCATAAACAAAATAACTTAAACCCAAGGTGCTGCACCACATAGTCTGAGATAGCCAAGTTATATTCATAGCAACCGCGTCTGCATTTTGGCAAATTCCACATAACGCGTAAGCTAGTCGAAATCTATCGGGTTTGGCCATGAACAAGCAGTACGACAAAAGCTATTTTGATCGTTGGTATCGCAATTCAAAACACGAGCGTAACAGCCCGGCCTTGCTTGAACGCAAAGTCCATATGGCGGTCTCGCTAGCCGAATATTATCTTGAACGCCCTATTCGTTCGGTATTGGACGTTGGCTGCGGTGAAGCCGTTTGGCGCGCACCTTTATTGAAACTCCGACCAAAATTGAACTATCGCGGTGTCGATTCCAGTGAATATTCGGTGTCGCGATTTGGCCGAACTCGCAATATAGCGTTCGCTGACTTTGGTCAGCTCGAACAACTACGCTTCGGTGCACCTGTCGATTTATTGGTCTGTTCCGATGTCATGCATTACGTATCTGATGCGGAGTTAAAACGTGGACTGAAAGGTTTCAGGGAGCTTTGCGGCGGCTTGGCGTTTCTCGAGCTTTGGAGCAACGAAGACGACATTATCGGCGACAAAATCGGTTTTATCGAACGCCCTGCGAGGTGGTATCGCAATCAATTTGCCAAAGCAGGCTTTACTGGCTGTGGCAGTCATAGTTATTTAAGCGCGGAGCTACACACGGCCGCCGCTGCGCTTGAAGTTTTGCGATAATCTTCAATCAACGCTGTGGCACACTACACCGACCTATACGGAACTCCGACATGAAAACAAAAATTCATTTAATGCTCGCTTTGGCAATCTCGCTGGCTTTGAGCAGTGCCTCAGTCAACGCGCAAGATAAACCGGCAGCGCCAGTGAAACCAAAATCCATGCAGGAAATTTTGGATACCACGCAGCCCGGTGATTGGCGCCCATTGGACCCGAATAACACGATTTATCTGGAACTAAATTCCGGTCGTGTAGTAATTGAGCTGGCACCTACATTCGCGCCACAGCACAGTAAAAATATTGTCGTACTGGCCAAAGAAAAATATTTTGATGGCTTAAGTATCAATCGGTCGCAGGATAACTTCGTGGTGCAATGGGGCGACGCTAACGGTGATGACGAAAAATTAAAACGTAGTTTTAGACTCGCCAAGCAGACACTGCCTGCTGAATTCGTTCGTAAAAGTGATGGCTTCGCCTTTACTCGTTTGCCCGATGTCGATGGCTGGGCACCGCATGTTGGCTTTGTCGAAGGCATGCCGGCCGCACAGAACCCAGTCAATAATCAGGCATGGCTGACCCATTGCTACGGCATGGTCGGCGCCGGGCGTGGCATGGAACCCGACAGCAGTAATGGTTCTGAACTGTATGTGGTTATCGGCCAATCACCGCGGCAACTCGATAAAAATATCACCGTTGTCGGACGTGTCGTTCAAGGCATGGAACTGCTTTCTATTTTGCAACGTGGTACCGGCCCTCTGGGTTTCTATGAAAAAGCCGAACAACGCACACCCATTAAATCCATTCGCGTCATGGCCGATGTGCCGATAGAAGATCGCACCACTATTGAAATTTTACGCACCGATACCGATAGTTTTACGCAATTAGTCGAAGCCCGCCGTAATCGTCGTGACGATTGGTATAAAGCACCTGCCGGTCACATCGATGTGTGTAATGTGCCAATACCGACTCGATCAATAAAGAAATAAAGGATCAGCACTCATGTTAACTATCGGCGCAAAGGCACCTGATTTTCACTTGAATAATGAAGAAGGCAAAACCATTAGTAATGCCGGGCTGGAAGGCCAACGCTTCGTCCTGTATTTTTACCCGAAAGATGATACGCCTGGCTGCACAAAACAGGCATGCGGCTTCCGCGACAATTTGCCAGCGTTTAACAAGCTCAATGTTCCGGTATTTGGCATTAGCGCCGATGATGAAAAAACTCACGGAAAATTCGTCAAAAAATATAATTTGAATTTTTCATTGCTTGCCGACCTCGAACACAGCATCTGTGATGCGTTCGGTGTTTGGGTCGAAAAAAATATGTATGGAAAAAAATACTTTGGTATTCAACGCAGCACTTTTGTGATTGGCGCCAACGGAAACATTGAGCAGGTATGGCCGAAAGTAAGCCCTGAAACTCATGCCGAAGAAGTTCTGGCGTACTTGAAGGGTGGTATTGCTAAAAAAACTTCTTCTGAGAAAAAAGTAGTGACTGTCAAAGCACCGGCAAAGAAAGTCCTCAACAAGAAAATCGCGACTAAAACAGTCACGGCCAAAAAAGTAAGCACCAAGCAAGCAGTAGCCAAGAAGACACCCGCCAAAAAAACAGCAACAAAAAAAGCTATTGTGAAAAAACCACCTGCAAAGAAGTCGACAGTAAAAAAGGTGGCGGTAAAAAAGTCAAAGGCCTGATCCGTTCAGGCGTTGAATTGCCGCATAAAACAATGAGTAAATCCTGGTGTGTCTATTTACTGGAATGCCAGGATGGTAGTTTTTACACCGGCATTACCAACGGGCTGGCGCAGCGTTTTGCGGCGCATCAGCTCGGCAAAGGGGCTCGCTACACCCGCTCCCACCCGCCAAAACAGTTGATTGGCAGCTTACCGTGTGAAACACGCTCGCAGGCTTCCATCGCTGAATATCGGATCAAGCAGCTCAATCGGCATCAGAAATTAGCCTTGTTCAGAGCGTTAAAAGTTTGACGCTTGCGATAAAAACCTGATGGGGCCACACTAATCACATCAGTTTCGTGGACAGTTTAAGCAATGAGCTTGCTAGATCGATTAAAACAATTATTCGCCGATGCCAAGCAGGCAAAAGAGCCCTCTCCCGCTTCGCCAGCAGCTCCTATGGTTGAGTTGCCTAACGGCCAAACCAGCATTCCAGAACGTCGTGGCAAAGAACGCATCAACGCCGCTGGCGGTACCAAGGTACTTGTCATTGACGACTCGGCTACGATTGTTGCCCTGATGAGCCGCATGCTCAAACAAAATGGTTACGACGTACTGGAAGCTGAAGATGCCGAGCAAGGGCTTGAAATCGCCTATCGCGACAACCCCGCGATCATCTTTCTCGATATCGTACTGCCCGGCATGAGCGGCTTCACCGCATTGCGACACTTGCGGCATGACATACGCACAAAAAATATTCCCATCATCATGATTAGTGGCAACGAGCAAGCGACTGAACAGTTTTATGTGCAACGTATTGGTGCCGATGACTTCATGAAGAAACCATTCTCGCGTGCTGAATTATTTACCCGCATCCAAAAGTTGTTGGATAAAGACCTGATACCGATTCGCTTCAACGAATATATTCACAATGCTGAGAATGAAGACGAAATAGTCACTGAAGACAGCAACAGTTCTGAAAAACTTAATTAGCGAGCATTGGTACGATGAAAAATATTAGCTTTATTTTCATCGGGTGGATTTTGTCTAACTTACTTATAGCTGATGAAGCACATTCGCTGGAAAACGCCACAGCGACCGTTGGACCGAACAAACCAGTTATAGGCGTACTGAAATTTCAGGATGAAACCGGCGCCATGTTTATGCAAGGCGGCGTGGGTCGTGCGTTAACGACCATGCTGACCAATGAATTATCGGCGCGTCCGAGCCTGACAATTGTTGAACGTCAAAAATTGCGTGCCGTAATCGAGGAACAAAACTTATCCGCGTCCGGCATGGTGTCTGCAGCCACCAGCATTCAAATAGGAAAACTAACCGGCGCCGAATATTTAATTACCGGCACGATTACCGCGTTTGAACACCAGGTCGAAACCAAAACCAAGCGCGGCTTTATGGGCTACGGCGGCGGCATTGAATCTATTTCGCACGGTGGCTATTTAGCAGTGGATTTGCGTGTGATTGACACCACAACTGGCGAAATTCGCTACTCGCGTACCATTGAAGGTAGAACACCGCCAAACGACAATACCAAGATAAAAACCCGCAGCGCTGGTATCGCCGGAATTGATACCGGGCCAGACTCACGCGCCGTGCGAGCATCAGTCATTGAAATAGTCGATTACTTGGAATGCGCCATGGTGAAACGCGACATCTGCATTTCGGAATTCGAGTTAAAAGAAAAAGCCCGCGTCGAGCGCACCCGGCAAGCGATCAAAATCAAGTAGCCTGAGTCGTGTTTACTAACTCTTAAATAGCAGTCGTGATATCCAACACATCGGGTATCACTGAGAAGATGGCTGCTATTTATTTGATAGCAAAACAATGCACATATTGTCAGGCCAAAAATGCTCCGGCACTTTCGACACTCGCGCCATTTATGCGGTCGCAGCGGCTTCCTACTCGGCCATGCTCATTGCTTGATAACCGGCTGGAATATCAAAACTGGCTTCGTCAATCGCGGCATTACTAACCTGTACTTCAATACGACCGGCTTCGCTACCGTCGGGGGCAAAACAAATTTGCGATAACAAAATATCTCTATCGGAAGGGTCAGACTGTGTCGGCGCTTGTTTATCGACAATACTAAGTTTTTCGGTAAGCCCTGCGTATGAAAGCGCATAATGAGTCATTACTTTCATATTTCTGAGTAAATATTTTTTATCTTTGTCTGCCATCAGCAAGTCTTTCGGCTCTATGTAGCATTCTTCGGATTGTTTTCTGCCGTCCTCGTAACGCTCATAGGCCTTACAGACCATTCCTGCAACGGTTTTGGGTTTATCGCTCGGCCTCAATTCTATTTTTGACGCATGCTGGCCTGCCATTGCCTGAGCGCTTTGCATAAGGGATGACATATCCATATTCGGGCAACTAATACCCTGCTTTTCCATTTGGGCACATTGCTGTTTCATCTGCGCCTGAAGGCTCTGCATTTGATTGCCCATAAAGGTGCCAGTACTAGACATGACATCCTTGTTGTAATCGAGCGCGTCTTCATCCACTTCAACTTGGTGGTAACGACGACTAGAATGGTCTAGCGTAGTGATGATGTCTTCCATGCCATCAAACAACATGGAATATTTTTTACTTTCCATCAGGCTATCAAAACGCATGCGACTACCGGATATTTGAATGGCGGACACGTTCGACTTGCATTGTGCTTGCTGCGGGTAACTCAGACTGATATTGGCTTGTGACACACCTGGGCTTAGAGCCAAGAAGCTTAGAAGCATTGCTCTCATTATTGCCCCCGATATCAAATAATTCCCGGATTGCACTTCACTGCGTTGCGTTGCATCCGGGCTACAGCTCTGAAGAATATAGTCACATTGCGGCAGAGCGCAGCTCAACCCATATAGAAAAAGTTGAGCTTATTGCCATCTAGGTCACGAAAATAGCCAGCATAAAAACCTTCGCCACGTGGACCCGCAGCACCTTCGTCGGTGGCACCAAGTTCAATCGCTTTTTTATACAGACGATCTACTTTTTCAGTGCTATCCACAATTATCGCGACCATTACGCCATTGCCTATCGTTGCTGGCTTGCCATCATAGGGATAGATCAAACCAATACCAGGTGAATTGGCACCGGTGCCCCAGGCAATAAATTTTTCGGACTCCATTAATCGCCCTGCACCTATTTCAGCCAGCAAAGCATCGTAAAATTTTGCAGCGCGGGTTAAATCATTCGTGCCTAAAGTGACATACCCAATCATTTACCATTTCC
This sequence comes from Arenimonas sp., assembly GCA_043754555.1. Lineage (GTDB taxonomy): Bacteria > Pseudomonadota > Gammaproteobacteria > Xanthomonadales > Xanthomonadaceae > Arenimonas. The sequence continues at coordinate 16,556 of JAYUUM010000245.1, forward strand.
TTAAATTAAAATTTTCAAATTAATTGCGAGCACGTTTCGGAAAGCCAACCATACGCTGTAAGTCCTCATCCCATAATTTCATACGAGCGCATTTGAGGCTAGTCCATAAAGTAAGGCGCGGCGCCAACTGCAATAACGGGCTCGATTCAAAAGCTTCTTGTAAACGATAGTTTGGAACCCGGCTGGCAAGGTGATGTATGTGGTGATACCCAATATTACCGGTGAACCAATGCATCACCTTGGGCAAATCATAAAATGAGCTACCGGCAATGGCTGCTTTATTGGCATCCCAATCTTCCTTGCGGGTCCAATAGGCATTCTCAAAAGTATGTTGAACATAGAACAGCCATACGCCCAGAGCACCAGCAATCAAGACAATCGGTACATGCACCATCAAAACCGTGTGCCAGCCGATTACGAAGCCAAGTAACAAGCCAGCCACCACGATCATAAAATTATTGATCAAAACACTAGCCCACTCTTTTTTCCAGGAAAACGGCATATCAAACGGAAACCTGTGCTTGATCAAAAATTGATAGCAAGGACCAATGCCAAGTAGGACTGGCGTGCTGCGGTAGAAGCGATAACAAAAACGACCAAACCAGGAACGAGATTGATACTCGGCCACTGTCAGGGTGTCGATATCACCAATTTCGCGACGATCTAGATTGCCCGAAGTGCCATGATGAATGGCATGGGTTTTTTTCCAATAGCCGTAGGGAAATAACGTAATTAGTCCCAAGCTGGCACCAACCATATGATTTGCTTTTTCACTCGCAAAAAATGAGCCATGCCCACAATCATGTTGGAAAATAAATATACGAACATACAGACCAGCAGTAGGTAACGCCAATAACAAGGTCCAGCCATAACCCGATTCACCTACAACGCTCCAAGCCATTAGTGCCCACAACATAAAAAATGGTACCAGTGTGTTGATCAGCTGCCAGATGGCGCGACCCAAGTGCGGCTTTGCAAATTTGCTCAACAATTGACGTAGGTTTACTGTCGTCACTTGTGGCATTTCTGCTGTATTAGTTTCCATGATATTTCTAATGCCCTTTTGGTATGCGGCTATTGTCTAATTCAGTGCCAAGATTAGCAAATAAAATTATGACTTCTGCTAAGCAAAGCTTGCCTTTAACAGTAGTTTAATGAATATCAACTCTAGATGGTGCCGCGGCATTATAAATCAAGCATGTGTTGCAAGCTCGGCAATGACAAGTTCATGTTCATAAACCGGCATAGCCCTGCCCTAAATAGATCTCACTACTTTCAGCATTCCGCCCACACAAACAGCTTGGGTGGATGGGAATCAATCAAATATCGGCAGCTGATATGACATCGGTTTTATGGTTTTCGGTGCCGATTTTACCAACTTTTGTTGCCGCCATTACTGGCAATCACGATCTTAATACTCATAATCGTAATTTTAAGCGTGGCTACAAGATCTAAAATAAGAGATGACGGGCGATATTACCGAAGACAAATAAAGCATCGTGCAATGGATAAGCCATCACCAAAAGTCTTGCCCATGCAAGCTGAGCAGATATTGGCCTGTGTGAAACTATCGTATACGTCTGGTGAGACCGGCTAATGCATCACAACTATTAATACCAAGCCTCGCGACCAACCTATATATGAGGTGCTGATCACGCTTAGTTCATGGCTGGCAATTGCCATGTTGCATTCCGCAAGCTATGGTTATGGGATTACGACACCGCCTGTAAACGGATTGAGGCTCAATACCGCACCATTGCTTGGCTATCGCTAATGCTGACAGCCATTACTGGCTTGTTGCTGGCAATGCCTGCGTGGGCAGTCGACCCCGATAAAGCCTTTCACCACTATGTTCGCAGCACCTGGTCAATTCAGTCTGGCTTGCCTCAAATTAGCGTCCAAGCAATCGCTCAGGACCCCAAAGGTTATATCTGGGTAGGCACACAATCGGGTCTGGCCCGCTTTGATGGCGTCCGCTTTACTACCTATAACCCTGAAGTGGAGCCTGCCCTGCCAGGCACCTGGATCCGGAGTCTTTTGACCGATAGTAAAGGTCGACTATGGATTGGCACCTATAAGGGGCTTGCTGTTTACGAAGCAGGTCATTTTACTACCGTGCCTGTTGCCGACACGGAAAGCTTTCCAACCATCGATGTATTCGCCATGGTGGAATCGGCAGACGGAAACCTGATTGCCGCAACTAACAGCGGTATTTTTGACCTTCGCAACGGCAAACTAATCCATCGCGCCGGAAGCCCGGCTCCTGCGCAGTCGTTGTTGTTGCAAAAAGACGGCCTTTGTGTAGGCGCATTAGGCGGTGTTCACCGATTGAGTGGATCGAATGCGACCTTTTTACCATTACCAACCGAAGCAGCCAAAGCCGGCGTTAATCAACTTGCATATAGTCAAGGTCGTCTCTGGGCAGGTACTAGCCAGGGGCTCTATCTGCTTAACGGAAACAGTTGGAAACTAGCAATAGAAAATCTGGTGGCGCGCTCTTCACCTGTGAATATGCTGTACACCGACCATGATCGCAACTTCTGGGTTGGCTCCAGTGCTGGTCTTGTACGTATTCAAGGTACTCGCTTGACCGAGTTCATACCGGATGCTTCGCCCAGTGCTTTCAAGGGCGTGGTCTCTGCGCTGGAGGACCACGAAGGCAACCTCTGGCTCGGTAGTCAACGCGACGGTCTTGCCCGCATATGGAATGGCTGGACTCGTCGCTACAGTACGGACGAGGGCATGACCGAGCTGCTTATCTGGTCGATATCACGTGCCCCCGATGGCCGCACGTGGGTGGGTCATAACGATGGCCTGGGCGTAATTGAAAATGGGGTTTACCAAACGGTGTTACGGGGCAATCAGCTCCCTCATCCCAGTGCCTACAATCTACTCGCGGAAGCAGACCGCGTTTGGATTGGTACGCGACGAGGTCTGGCTGTTTGGCGTGATGGCAAAGTCGAGTTACCACCCCTATTCGCCCCTATGGCTAGCGCACAGATCAACGGCATTGTAAGGGGCCGCAATGGCGTGCTTTGGTTTCCAAGCTCAGAGGGCTTATTCCGTCTTAAAGACGGGATATTGAAAAACTTTGGTCAGGAAGCGGGGCTTGCAAATGTACGCATACGCGGAATACGCGAATTACGTGATGGCCGAATGCTGGTGGGTACCCAAAGCGGCCTCTATGAGCTGCGTGGCGATCGCATGGTAGAGCTCGGCTTGGATCTGGGGCTTCGGCCAAACTTGGACGTAACTGCCATCCATGAATTAAACAGTGGCGAGTGGGCTATTGGTACCCTGGATGAAGATGTGTTTTTGTTTAACGGCAAGCGTTGGCAAGTGTTTAGCAGATCCCAAGGTATGCCTGCCAATACGCCTTTTTTTATTACACAAGACCGTAAAGGTTGGCTCTGGGTTACAGGCATAAGAGGTATAACCCGCGTACCCATTGCTCAAATGCTCGACTTGATGCAAAACAAACGCAAAACGGTTGATGCGGAGATGGTACTTAATGAACGCGGCGATCGCCGACGCGGCCAGCAAGGTTTTTGTTGCAATGGTGCCGGCAATTCCAAAGGGTTTATTCAAGATGACGTACTGTGGTTACCCACTCGCGATGGCGTGGTAACACTTGATACCCGCACCATTGAGAAAAATAAAAAACCGCCACAAGTCGTGATAGAACGAATTCAAGTGAAGGGAGAATGGCAGGACCTTATTTCGACAGAGAAAATAGAGTTTCCGGCCGATTCACGAGACTTGGGTTTCGAATTTACCGCGCTCAGTTTTCAGGAGCCCAACAGCGTACAGCTACGCTATCGATTGGTCGGCTACGATGAACAATGGCGCGATCTTGAAGTGGTCACGCCACGTGCGGCCAATTACACCAACTTGCCAGCCGGCAACTATACCTTCGAGGTTATGGCCGCCAATAATGCTGAGATTTGGAACCCGGTTCCCGCGCAGTTATCTTTCCGTATTAAACCTTTTTTTTATGAAACATCCTGGTTTTATTTGCTGATGACGCTGTTGCTGGGGCTATTAATTTATTTGGCGTTTCAGTACCAGAAACGTAAGCACGAAACACAACGAGCATTACTCGAACAGCAGGTACTAGAACGCACCCAACAATTACATGCGGCCAATTTGCAACTGGAACACGTAAGCCAAACCGATCCTTTAACTGGCTTGCGTAATCGCCGCTATTTGGCTAACCAGTTACCCGCCGATTTAAGTTTCTACGATCGTGAGCACATGCGCGTGGGCGGTACTCGTCAATCTTTATTATTTGCATTGGTAGATATAGATCATTTCAAACGCGTCAACGATACTTACGGTCACGGTGCCGGTGACCGCGTATTGCAACAATTTTCTGAAGTGTTGACAGGTTTGGTACGCACTGGCGACTACATCGTACCCTGGGGCGGCGAAGAGTTTCTGTTGGTGTTCCGACCCATGCCGCGACAGTATGTTTCCACCATTGGCGATCGAATACGGCGCTGCGTTACCGAGCAGAAATTCGAGATAGACGAGAATACCTACCTTGATATCACGTGCTCGGTCGGCCTTTCAGAATACCCGATCGCCAAGGATGCCCAATATCAACTAGGCTGGGAGCAAATGGTAGAACTTGCCGATGCCGCGCTTTACTGGGTAAAACGAAATGGTCGCGACGGTTGGGCTGCGTTATATTTAACCGAGAAAACCGATTTTGCCGATTTAATTCACGGCCTGCTGGCTGGTGCCGAAACCTTGATTGAAAACAAAGTGCTCACCGTTGTCAGTTCGAAAGATAAAGCACCCGATGATGACGGCCCAGCCAAAGCACCTAATCTTGTCGAGTAATATCGGTCCGCGTTAGACCATGCCGCCTTTATCAACAACACGTTATGTCCGCTTGCTTGACGGCTTGTAGGCCAGTATCGGCATGCGCCAACCACGCGTGTCGATCTACGCCATATTTCAACAAGGGCGCGCCAATAGACTTTGTGATCGTTCCATCCTATAACCACTGAATGGCCATCTAGGTTTTCCCTGTAACTCATGGCACAGGCGCACCAGTCGACAATTACCTATGATCAACCATGCGTAACGCCACCGCCTTATTACTATCTGCCGTCTATCTGTTTAACTTGCCTCATGCTCAGGCGCGCACTGTTTATCGCTGCGTGCAAAAAGGTACAGTGAGCTTGGCGACCGCACCTGAACCTGGTTCAAAATGCACTGCACAAACCTTTGATGACAATGCAGCAAAAATTCCCAATTTGTGGGGCGCGAACGGAAAACAAAGCGGCATGCTTTATCAGCGCGAGCAAGATGGCAAAACCGTTTACAGCACCCGTAATTTGCCTGGTTCGACACCCGTGCTTGCCTACACCGTCACGCCTCCCCCCGGCGCCTTTGCCCATTCCGGTTTAGGTAAAGTGGGTAAACCTAAAACCAATATACATTCGGAAATTTTTTTAGCTGCCGCTAAAGCCAACAAAATTGATGACGCCTGGCTGCGTGCGATTGCCCATGCAGAAAGTAATTTTGACGACAAGGCTGTTTCGCCAAAAGGTGCGCAAGGCATTATGCAAATGATGCCGATAACTTCGGCGCAGTACAAAGTTAAAGACCCATTTTCGCCGACAGAATCGATCAATGCCGGTGCGAAAATGCTGAGTGAACTGCTACGCCGCTATAAAGGTGACCGGCAACTTGCGACAGCTGCCTACAATGCAGGTATCGGCACGGTAACGCGCTACGGCGGTGTGCCGCCTTATGCAGAGACGCTGGGTTATATCGAAAAAGTGGATGCCTTACACACGCTTTATTCAAAAGCACTTACACCCATCAAACGTAAATCAACAAGCAAGAAAAAAAACTAGGCCCTTCGAAAAGTCACCACGAGTACGTCACGATAAGCCGGCAGTAGCGGATTGATAGGTTCGACCGCGGTCACGCCGTGATACGCACGCGCGTCATCGACCAAAGCGGCATCAAAGGGATCAGTCAAAGTAAAACTGCTGGAAAAACTACCGTCAAGCGAACCAATCATTGTGGTGCCACTGGCAATATTGCTGCGCTTGATCAATAACACCAAAACATAATCGACACCATCACGATGCATGCCTTCCGGTGTCGGCAAGCCAGGCGCATCGGCACTGGCTTCAATTCGAAACTGGTGTACCTCGACCTTCCATTGTTTGACGTTGGTGGCCAGGCTCGAAAATAAATCATGGCAGAACGACAAAATAGTTGTCAGGCTTTTACTATTTATTTGCTCGTCTTTGAGGGGTTCGAACCAGCGTTCAATGCCGCCATTAAGAGCGTTGTAATCGAGCGTTTGAAAATGCGGCTGATGAGCAAGCCTTTGCATTTGTCCATCGATGGCTTCAAACACGGCATGCCGGCGGCGACGATAACGGCCGAGATCTGCCATATAGGTATCCAGTGGCAAATCATTCCAGCTATCTACGAAAGTAGCCCAATCGGACAGATTGCCGTGAGTTTCCAGCAAACCTCGCATTTCAATGGCGTGTGCAAACACATGCGCGTCTTCGCGCAGAGCTTTTGGGTAGTGGATGAATGACATGGTAATGATCGCAAAGACAATGCGTATTATGCCGCAAGTTATTTGTAGGAGGCCGCTTGCGGGCGAC
>JAYUUM010000246.1:0-2602 GCA_043754555.1 Arenimonas sp.
ACATGAGAATGGTTTGTTTGATGTTATTCCCAGCATTGAACAACCATTATTGGGAATTTGTGTTGGTATGCAATTATTATTTGAAAGCTCGGAAGAAGGTGATACCGAATGTCTTGGCTTGTTGCCTGGCCGAGTAAAAAAATTACCGACCCAGAAAGGCATCCGAATTCCGCACATGGGCTGGAATAATTTAATGGTGAATTCGACTCGCTCGCTTTGTGATGGCTTGCGAGATGAAAACGTTTATTTTGTCCACAGTTATGCTGCCGAGGTATCTAATTTTACGATTGCAAGGTGTACCCACGGCAATACCTTTTCGGCCATGGTACAAAAAGGTAATGTGATGGGCGCCCAATTTCATCCCGAACGTTCCGGCAAAGCCGGTGCCCGATTACTTCAGAATTTCCTAGCCTTATGAATTTCGAAATCTATCCCGCGATTGATATTCGCGAAGGCCGCGTGGTGCGCTTGCAGCAAGGCGACTATGCACAAGAAACCTCGTATTCAAACGACCCGCTTGAAATGGCGCGTAATTATAGAAATGCAGGCGCAACGTGGTTGCACCTGGTCGATCTTGATGCCGCAAAAGCGGGTTCTTACACGTTGTTAGAAACAGCTATGCGGATGCAAAATGAAATTGGATTAAAAATTCAAACCGGTGGTGGCGTTCGTGAAAAATCGGATGTCGAGCTTTTGATAGAAGCCGGGATTGACCGCGTTGTTGTGGGAACGCTCGCGGTTAAACAGCCTGATTTAATCGCTGAATGCATTCAAGAATACGGTGCAGAACGAATCACCGTTGCCCTTGATACACGACAAGACGAAAACGGCGTGTGGCTGTTACCCGTAAAAGGATGGACCGAATCATCGGAAAATAATTTATTTCAGATGTTGGATTTTTACCAAGGTAAAGGCTTGCGTCACTTACTCTGTACCGACATAGCTCGTGATGGCATGTTGTCTGGTCTGAACAATAATCTCTATGGCGAAATTTCTGATAGATTTTGTGGCATCGCAGTGCAAGCTTCTGGCGGAGTAAAAACTTTGCAGGATATTCGTGGCGCAAAAGCAGCCGGTGCCGGTGGCGCAATACTGGGTCGTGCCTTGTTGGAAGGCCGTTTTAGTTTGCAGGAAGCGTTGATATGTTGAACCGTCGAATAATTCCCTGCCTTGATGTAAAAGACGGCGTGGTAGTTAAAGGCGTGAAGTTCCGTGACCACATTGTAATGGGTGAGATTGAAGAACTGGCACAACGTTATCGCGATGAAGGCGCCGATGAATTGGTGTTCTACGATATTACCGCGAGCCCAGAAGCTCGTTCAGTAGATCGCGAATGGGTAAAACGCGTTTCGGATTTAATTGATATTCCGTTCTGCGTAGCGGGTGGCATTCGTAGTGTGCAAGACGCGGCGGCTATTTTGAACGCGGGCGCCGATAAAGTTTCTATCAACACACCGGCATTATTGCGACCTGATTTGATCAATGAATTAGCTGAAGCATTTGGCGTGCAGTGTGTCGTGGTCGGAATAGATTCCTTGCGTGATGAAGACGGCCAATGGCGGGTGCGGCAATTTACCGGTGACCCAGCTAAAACGCAGGCGCTTGCAAAATCGACTCTGGATTGGATTGTCGAAGCACAACAACGTGGCGCCGGTGAGGTTGTGTTGAACTGCATGGGCAGTGACGGCGCCCGTCATGGCTATGACATTGAGCAGTTAAACTCGGCCCGTGCGATCTGTCAGGTACCTTTGGTGGCTTCGGGTGGAGCAGGTTCGATTCAACATTTCATCGAAGTATTCGAACAATGTGATGTTGATGCAGCATTGGCGGCCACGGTATTTCATAATGGCAGTATTCCGATTCCTGAATTAAAGCGGGCTTTGGCTGATAGAAATATATGGGTTCGTAATTCGTAAGGTGGGCACGTGACATCCATGGTTGGCGGTAATGTTGGCTTTCACTGAATGCTTGGTCAAACGCAGGAGAATTTTTCGACTCCACCGTTATTTAACATAGCTGCATGAAGGTGGGCGTGGGTCGAAACGCTTACTCGACCTGCGCTTCCGTTAGTGGTGAGAAGCATGTACCGAGAACGCAGTGCGAGTAATGCGAGTAGTGCATCTCGAACCATGTGTTTCTCACCATAAACGAAAGTCACCTACGGCTAAACCGTTTGCCGTGAGAAGTCACATCAAGATCGAAGGTCGAGGGTAGCGTCTCGAAGGGTAAACAAACTAAAACAGAGTTTATGGTTCGAGACATTCGCTCGAACCATGTTCTCGACTCGTTCCTCACCAAAAACGGTTATTTCTTTAGAATATACAAAGACATTATATGATGAATTTAGATATTGACTCGCTAGATTGGAATAAACAAAACGGCCTACTGCCTGCGATCATTCAAGACGCCAACAGTTTGCAAGTCTTGATGCTCGGGTATATGAATCGTGAAGCATTGGCAGCCACTCAAAAGGACGGACAGGTCACTTTTTACAGCCGCAGCAAACAGCGCTTATGGAAAAAAGGTGAAACCAGCGGTCATGTGCTTTCAGTTGTGAGTATTGAAGCTGATTGCGACAATGACACTTTGCTTATCCAGGCAC